>JAWKYB010000002.1:360459-720919 GCA_041396705.1 Alphaproteobacteria bacterium | reverse complement strand
AGGGGCGCCTGCGCACCGCCGGCGGCGGCCCTGCCGGGCCCGGCGCCTATGCGGTGCGCATCGACAAGCTCTCGGTGCGGCCGGCCGACGCCGCACTGCCGGAGGACGAGACCGGGGTCGAGGTCATCTACGTGACCAGCGAATATGCCGGTTCGACCATGATGCACTTCTTCCGCCATGCCGGCGGCCGGGTGATCGAGGTCGAGCACCATCTCAGCCACCGCGAGCCGGAAACGTTCGACCCGGGCGCGTCCTACCGGCTTAGCTGGGGCGTCGGCGACGGACGGGTGCTGCCGCTGGCCTAGCCGCAGCGGCGCGATGGGAGACGACGGGACGATGCGAGCGATGGGCCCCTTGCCGACACGGCCGTTGCGGCCGGCACGCCGGGCATGAGCGCAGTCGACGCCCCGGCAACGGGCACGCGGCGGCGCAACGGGCGGACCACGCGGTGGTTGCTGGCCCCCGGCGTGCTGTGGATGCTGCTGTTCCTGATCGTGCCGCTGGCGATGATCGTCTACGTCAGCTTCTGGACGCAGACCACCTTCGCCATCGAGCCGACGCTGACCACGCAGAGCTGGGAAGCCTTCTTTGCCAGCGACACCTACCTCGCCTCGCTCGCCACCACGCTGAAGATCTGGATCATCGTGCTGGCGGCGACCATCGTGATCGGCTATCCGGCCGGGCTCTATATCGGCCTGTTCGTGCGCAACAAGACCGTGCAGACGGTGCTGCTGGTCATCTGCGTGATCCCGTTCTGGACCTCGTTCCTGATCCGCGTGCTGGCCTGGCGGCCGATGCTGGGCCAGGAGGGCGCGATCAACCTGATCCTGCAGGGCCTCGGCATCATCGACGCGCCGATCGAGGAGCTGCTGTTCACCGAGCTCAGCGTGCTGATCGGCATGACCCAGATCTACGTCGTGTTCATGGTCGGCCCGGTCGCCTTCATGCTGAGCCGGATCGACGAGAGCGTGATCGAGGCGGCCCGCGACCTCGGCGCCGGCTGGTGGCACATCTTCCGCACCGTCGTGTTGCCGCTCAGCCTGCCGGGGCTGGTGGTCGGGGCGATCTTCGTCTCGGTGATGGTGCTGGGCGAGTTCGCCACCTCGGCCGCGCTGTCGGGCAAGAAGGTGAACCTGCTCGGCAACATCATCATCACCCAGACCGGCTCGCTGAAATGGGCGTTCGCGTCGGTGGTCGGCGTGGTGCTGACCCTGGTCATGGGCGTGATCGTGACGGTGCTGCTGCGGGTGGTGAACCTGCGCAAGGAGCTGTAGGCATGGGCCGGCAGCCCTTCATCAAAGGCGCGCTCGCGGTCTACACCGCGCTGTTCATCGCCTTCCTCTACGGCCCGTTCGCGGTGCTCAGCATCATCAGCTTCCAGACCGGGCCCGAGGGCGGACCGCAGTTCCCGATCATCGAGTTCTCGACCTACTGGTACCGGCACATCTTCGGGCTGACGCCGCCGTCTCGCGTGGCGCCGCTGCCGATCGGCGAGGCGCTGTTCCGCAGCCTGACGCTGGCGTTCATGACCATGGTCACCTCCACCGTGCTCGGCGTGCTGACCGCGCAGGCGTTTCGCCGGCGCTTCAAGGGCTCGGGCGTGGTGTTCTACCTCGTCGTGCTGGGCATGATGGTGCCGGGCATTCTGGTCGGGCTCGGCACCGCGCTGACCTCGACCTCGCTCGGCATCGAGCGCGACTGGTACTCGACCACCTTCGTCGTGCACGTGGTCTATACCTACCCGTTCGCGTTCCTGGTCATGCTCGCCTTCTTCAACCGCTTCGACCGGTCGGTGGAGGAGGCGGCGATGAGCCTGGGGGCGAGCCCGGTGCGCACCTTCCGCAAGGTCACCTTCCCGCTGATCTTCCCCGGCGTGCTGTCGTCGCTGCTGTTCGCCTTCACGCTGAGCTACGACGAGTTCCCGCGCACGCTGCTGGCGTCCGGCGGCGAGCTGACCCTGCCGCTGACGATCTACGGCACCTTCTCGGTCGAGATCCATCCCAACCTGTTCGCCTTCGGCGTGCTGACCACCCTGTTCTCGTTCGCGCTGGTCGCGGTCTACGCCATCCTGATGACGCTCAGCGTCCGCCGCGCCCGCGCCCGGGTAGCGATACAGGAGGAGATCCGATGAGCGCGATCGCGATGGAGACCGGCGCCGGCTGCGCGCGCCGCGGCGGGCTGTGTCTGACCTGTTACGGGAGGAACGGATGAGCGACCGGACACCGATTGCCCTGGTCACCGGCGGCGCCATCGGCATCGGCCGCGCCACCTGCCTGGCGCTGGGCCGCGCCGGCTATCACGTCGTGGTCACCGACATCCTGGAGCTGGAGGGCAAGGAGACCGCGGACGCCGTGCGCACCGACGGCGGGCTGGCCGAGTTCCACCCGCTGGACGTGACCGAAACCCACGAGGCCGACAGCGTGGTCGGCATGGTCGAGGGCACGCTCGGCGCCGTCGATCTGATCGTCGCCAATGCCGGCATCGCGCACCGGGTGCCGCTGGCCGAGCTGAGCGACGCCAAGTGGGACCACACCTTCGACGTCGACCTGAAGGGCATCATGCGGGTGGCGCGCGCCGCCATCCCCGGCATGCGCGCGCGCCGGCGCGGCGCCGTCGTCGCGGTGTCGTCGATCATGGGCGTCGCCTATGGCTGGGACGAGCACGTGCACTATTCCGCCGCCAAGGCCGGGGTGGTCGGGCTGGTGCGCGGTCTGGCGGTCGAGCTGGCCCGCGACGGCATCCGCGTCAACGGCGTCGCACCCGGCTACATCCGCACCGCACAGCTGCTCTCGCGCGAGCATTCGCTGGGCCCCGAAGGCGCGGAGAAGGCGGGCGAGTTCATTCCGATGGGCCGCATCGGCGAGCCCGAGGACATTGCCGACGTGATCCTGTTCCTGGCCTCGGACGCGGCGCGTTACCTGACGGGCCAGACCATTGTCGTCGACGGCGGACTGCTGGTCGGCCGCTATTGACGGGGCGGACCGCCGCGACGACAGCAACCTGGCCGGCAGGCGCCGGCCGCAAGTGAGGGAGAGAGAAGATGGCGTTCAAGAGTGACCTGACCCGCCGTCGGCTGATGAAGTATTCGGCGGGATCGGCGGCCCTGCTGATGGGCGGCGGCACGCCGTTCCTGAATTCGCGCAAGGCCTGGGCCCAGGCCAACCTGGCCGACCAGGAGCTGCGCACCATCGGCCTGTCGGTGACGGTGCAGGAACGCATCCTGGAGGACTTCAAGGCGGCCAGCGGCGTCGGCAGCACCACCGGCACGGCGGCGACCTTCCCCGACACCCAGACCCGCATCCTGTCCGGCTCCACTGACTACGACTGCTGGGAGACCATCGGCGAGCGGCTGCCGGCGATCGTGATGACCGACAACGTCATCCCGATCGAGACCGGCCAGCTGGCCAACTGGGCCAACATCCGCGACACCTTCACCACGCCGGATCCGAAGTGGGAGACGCGGGCGCAGATCGTCGGCCAGATCTGGGCCGACGAGGCGCACACCGCGCTGGTGATGGTGCCGACCGTCTACAACTACGACTCGATCGGCTATCGCCCCGACCTGGTCTCCGCCGAAGAAGCCAACACCTGGACCGCGATCTTCGACGAGAAGTTCAAGGGCAAGTCCGGCATCAACACCGACCCGCTGATCGCCATCGGCCAGGCCATCCTGGCGATGAACAGCTGGGGCATGTCCGAGGTCGCCAACCCGGGCAACCCGTCGGAGGCCGAGATCGACGAGGCCATCGCCTTCCTGATCGACAAGAAGAAGCAGGGCCAGTTCCGGGCGCTGTGGGGCGACTTCGGCGAGCTGGTCAACCTGCTGGCCTCGGGCGAGATGATCGTCTGCGACGCCTGGCAGCCGGCGGTGATGGCGGTGAAGGCGCAGGGCGTGCAGTGCTCCTACGCGGTGCCGAAGGAAGGCTATCGCGCCTGGTCGATCGGCATCTCGATGCTGAAGGGCACGCCGAACGCCGATGCGGTCATCGCCTATGCCGACTACTGGCTCAGCGGCCCGCCGGCGATCACGGTGTCGGAGCAGGGCTACTACTCGCCGACCACCAACATCAAGGACGTGATGCCGGCCGAGAAATACGCCTTCTGGTACGAAGGCCAGCCCTGGGTCGGCGCACCGGACCGCGGCATCCAGGAAGGCGACCTGCGCGACGGCGGCTCGCTGGAGACCCGGGCGGCCAATGTCGCCTACTGGCACCAGTGGCCGGACGCCTATGATCACCTGATCATGAAGTGGGACGAGTTCCTCAGCGCCTGAGGACGCCCGAGACCGGGCGGCGGCCGCCGACGCAGCGATGCGCGGCGGCCGCCGGCCACGCCCAACCTGACGACAGCCCGCCGTGCAGCACGACCTTGAACTGATCGACGTCAACAAGATCTTCGACAACGGCACCGCCGCGGTCGTCGACTTCAACCTGGCGGTCGAGCGCGGTGAATTCGTCTCCTTCCTCGGCCCGTCGGGCTGCGGCAAGACCACGACGCTGCGCATGATCGGCGGGTTCGAAAGCTCGACCTCGGGCCGGATCATGATCCGCGGCAACCAGGTCGACCAGCTGCCGCCCGAGAAGCGGCCGACGTCGATGATCTTCCAGAACTACGCGCTGTTCCCGCACATGACGGTGCGCGAGAACATCGAATACGGCCTGGTGGTGAAGAAGCTGGCCCCGGCCGAGCGCCGGCGCAAGGCCGACGCGATGATGCAGACGGTCGGGCTGACCGACGTCGCCGAGCGCAAGCTGGACGGGCTGTCCGGCGGCCAGCGCCAGCGCATCGCGCTCGCCCGCGGGCTGGTGGTCGAGCCGGAGATCCTGCTGCTCGACGAGCCGCTCGGCTCGCTGGACGCCAACCTGCGCAAGGACATCCAGAACGAGCTGAAGATCCTCCAAGCCAACCTCGGCATCACCTTCGTGTTCGTCACCCATGCGCAGTCGGAGGCGCTGGTGCTGTCGGACCGCATCGTGGTGATGAACCGCGGCATCGCCGAGCAGATCAGCCCGCCGTTCGAGCTCTACACCCGGCCGAAGACGGCGTTCGTCGCCACCTTCATCGGCCGTAACACCATGCTGTCCGGCACCTACAAGGGCGCCGAGGGCGCGATCGGCGCAATCGAGACCCGGTTCGGCCCGCTCGCCGGCTTCGTCAACGACCCCGGTCTGGTCGCCGGCAAGGGCGGCCATGTGGTGATCCCGTCCGAGGCGGTCGAGATCTTCGCCGACACCGCCGACGAGCGCGGCCGGCTGGCCCAGCGCTATGGCGGCAACGTCATCCCGGTGCGCCTGACCGGCTCGCAGGTGGTCGGCCACAAGCTGTATTTCGACCTGGAGCTGGCCGACGGCCACCGCATCAACGTCGAGACCTATGCCAGCAAATATCCGCCCGAACTGACCCGCAGCGACCACCAGGTGCTGATGGCCTGGGCCGCGAACGAGGCGACCCTGGTCCGCCAGGAGGCCTGAGCCGGTGCCGGCCGCGCCGGCGGGCTATTCCGGCAAGCCGATCGCGGCCAAGCTGGGCCTGAAACCGGGGCTACGGCTGCTGTCGGTCGCGGCGCCGGCGCACTATGCGGCGCTGCTCGGCCCGGCCCTGGCCGCGGTCGCGCACGAGGCGGCGCCGAGCCTGCCTGCCGATCCCGCGCCGGCCGACATCGTCCACCTGTTCGTGCCCGACCGCGCCGCGCTGGCCGACGCCCATGCCGGCGCGCTGGCGGCGGTGGCGCCCGGCGGCATGCTGTGGGTGTCGTGGCCGAAGAAGGCGTCGCCCCTGTTCCGCGACCTGACCGAGGACGGCATCCGCGCCGTGCTGCTGCCGACCGGCTGGGTCGACGTCAAGGTCGCGGCCATCGACCGCGACTGGTCCGGGCTGAAATTCCTGCGCCGCCGCACCGGTTGAGCGGGGATTGAACCGCCCGCCGCGCAATTGCGACCCATAGGCATCGGGCCGGTATGCCGGCCCCTGGACGGGACAGAACGCAATGCGCACCATCGCCCTGGCCGCCTTCGCCGCGGCCCTCACGATCCAGGCCGGCACCGCGCTGGCCGACAGCACCATTCCGGGCGCGGCAACCGACGTCCGCCCGCAGTCGCCGGCCACCACGGTCGAGCTGCTGCCCGCCAACCCGCAGTTCCGGCCCAACGGCAGCCCGGTGCTGCCCGCCCTGCTGCTGCCGGCGATCCAGGCCGCGCGCGAGGCGGCAAGCAGCCAGGCCGACGCCGACGGTTCGGTCGACGTGCTGCTGGGCACCCTGCCGGGCGGCCCGGCCGCGGCCGACGCCCAGGGCGCCAAGCACATCTATGTCGACGAGAACGGCGAGCTGGCCTGCGTCACGCTGGACACATTCTTCCCGGAGGCCTGCTGACGGTCCGAGGGAACCAGTTCCGCCGGCGCACGTTGTTCCGGCGACGCGCTCGCGGCCGGCAGCCCGGTCGGCAGACCGCGAACCGCCTTCCTGCCTCCGAACCCAAGTCCAACTTCCCCTGGACTCACCTGCGGCCAGCCTCGGCTGGCCGCCTTTCTTTGCGCCCAGCGCTACGCCTTGATCTCGACCTCGACGAAGACGAACTCGAACGGGTTGTCGTTGATCACGTCGTGCTCGACGCCGGCCTTGCGGGCATAGGCGCGGCCGGCAACGAGGTCGCCGTAGCGGGTGCCGCCGCCGGGTTCCTTCAGCGTCAGCCGGCCGGTGGTCATCGGCACCACCACATAGTCCATCGCATGCACGTGCCAGCCGGTGGCCGCGCCGGGCGGGAAACGCCACTCGGTCACCCGGACCCTGTCGTCGTCGACCTGCACGGTCGGAATCGCGGTGGCGGTCATGCCCTCTCCCTCCCCTTTGCGTGGCCTCAGGCGATCAGCACCTCGGCCTCGATCTCGACGGCGATGTCGAACGGCAGCGCCGCCACGCCGATGGCGGAGCGGGCGTGGCGGCCGACCTGCGGCCCGTAGAGATCGAGGATCAGCTCCGAGAAGCCGTTGATCACGGCCGGATGGCGGTCGAAGCCGGGGGCCGAGTTGACCATGCCGAACACCCGCGCCCAGCCGACGATGCGGTCGAGGTCGCCCAGCGTGCGCTGCAGGCTGGCCAGCATCGACAGCCCGGTCTTGCGCGCCAGAGCCACCGCGTCGTCGAGCGAGACCTCGGCGCCGACCTTGCCGAACGGCCCGGCAAAGCTGCCGTCGGGCTGCTGCGGGCCGTGGCCGGAGACGAAGGCGCGGCCGCCGCGCACGTTGACGAAGGGAAAGCGGCGCGCGACGCCGGCCGGGAATTCGATCGGCGCCGGCAGCGCCAGCCCCATTGCCGCAAGCCTCGCCTCGACCGCCGCCATCGGACCTCCCCCGTCGCCGCGCCCTGCCTGGCCGGTCAGCCGGCGTCTTTCAGCACATAGACGCCGCGCCTGTCGACGTCGAGCGTCCAGCCTGGCTCGACCACGAGCGTAGTGGTTTCCTCCTCGACCACCGCCGGGCCGACGATCCGCGCACCGGCGCCGAGCCGGGCGCCTTCGTAGACCGGCGCCTCCACCGCGCTGCCGTCGGCCGCGAAGATCATCGGGCGCACGCCGGTGCGGGCCGCCTCCGCATCCGGATTCTCCGCCAGCAGGGCCGGCTCCGGCCGCGGCACCCGGCCGATCACCGTCGATTCCAGGTTGACGATCTCGACCGTGTTGTGCGGTTCGGCATAGGTGAACAGCTGCTCGTGCCGCCGGTCGAACGCCGCGCGGATCTCGCCGATCGTCTCGGCGTTCAGGTCCCGGCGGCCGATGTCGACGGTACATTCGTGCACCTGGTCGACATAGCGCATGTCCAGGCTGCGCTCGATGTCGATCGCCTCGCGGGCGAAGCCGTCGGCCTCCAGATAGGCGACCGCGCCCTTCTCCATCTCGTCGAAGATCGCCTGCAGGCGGCCCAGGTCGGCATTCTCTTCGATCCGGGTCGGGTAGGTGGCGAGGTAGTTGTACTTCACGTCGGAGATGATCTGGCCGAAGGCGCACAGCACCGAGGCCAGCTTCGGCACCAGCACGGTCCTGATGCCGAGCACCCGGGCGATCGCGGTGATGTGGCAGCCGGCGGCGCCGCCGGCACCGATCAGCACGAAGTCGCGCGGGTCGTAGCCCTGCTCGATCGACACCCGGCGGATGCCGTTGACCATGTTGTTGTTGACGATTGTGAAGATGCCGTAGGCCGCCCGCTCCGGGCTGATGCCCAGCGGCTCGGCGATGCGCCCGGTCACCGCGGCGCGGGCCTTGTCGGCGTCCATCTGCATCCGCCCGCCGAGCAGGCTGCCGGGGTTGAGATAGCCCAGCACCACGTTGGCGTCGGTCACCGTCGGCTCGCTGCCGCCGTTGTCGTAGCAGGCCGGGCCCGGGTTGGCGCCGGCGCTTTCCGGGCCGACCGCCAGCAGGCCGAGCTGGTCGATATGGGCGATCGAGCCGCCGCCGGCGCCCAGCGTCTCCACCTGGATCATCGGCACGCCGACGCGATAGCGCAGGAAGTCGAAATTCTTGGCGACGTTGCTGCGGTCGCCCTTCGACAGCGTGATGTCGAACGAGGTGCCGCCCATGTCGACGGTGATGATGTTGTCGTAGCCGAGCGGGCCGGCGACGTAGCGGCCGGCCTGCGGCGCCGAGGCCGGGCCGGAGTTGATGGCGTAGACCGCCCGCGCGCCCATCGCCTCGCCGATCGCCAGCCCGCCGTTGGACTGGAAGAAGCGCACCGGGTACTGCGCGCCGAGATGACGGAAATAGGCGTCGATGGTCTCGACATAGCGCTGGGTGATCGGGCCGAGATAGGCGTTGAGGATCGTCGTCGAGGTGCGGGTGTACTCGCGCACCTGCGGATAGACCTCGGAGCCGACCGACAGGTAGATGCCTGGAAGCTCCTCGCGCACGATCTCGGCGGCGCGGCGCTCGTGCGCCGGGTTCAGCACCGACCACAGGAACGAGATCGCGACCGACTGCACGCCCTCCTTGCGGAACACCGCGCAGGCGGCGCGCACGTCGTCCTCGTTCAGCGGCTCGATCTCGACCCCGTCGGAGCGGATGCGGCCGCGCACCGGCCGGCGCAGATAGCGCGGCGCCAGCATCGTCGCCGGCGGGTATTTGGCGTCGTAGCGATAGCCCTCTTCCTTGTGGCCGAGCCGGATCTCGATCGAATCCTCGTGGCCGGCGGTGCAGACCAGGCCGGTCCTGACGCCCTTGTGCTCGATCAGCGCGTTCAGCGCGACCGTGGTGCCGTTGATGCACAGGTCGCAGCTGCCGACGATGCCGGCGGGGCTGTCGCCGGTCAGCTTCGACAGCTCGGCCAGCCCGGCGCCGATGGCGGCCGTCGGGTTGTCCGGCGTCGACGGCACCTTGGCCAGCGTGATGTGGCCGGCCGCGTCGGCCAGCACGAAGTCGGTGAACGTCCCCCCGGCGTCGACGCCGATGCGGTATTTGGTGCGCAAGCCGCTCTCCCCCGATGTCCTTGCGATCCGGTTCTTCTCGTGCGCCGCCGGCGCGCGTCCGGCGGTTATCGCTTCATCCTGCGGTCATCGCCGCGTTCGTCCGGGCGACGGAGACCCCCGGCCGAAGATGCCCGGGCCGGGCCCGGGCATGGCAAGAAAATGTGCGCGCTCCGGTTACGCCGTAGCCGCCCAGCCCTGCGCCCTCAGGTCGGCGGTGGCCTTGGCGTCGACCGCCAGCGTCTGCGGGTCGATGACCACGCCGTAGTCCTCGCGCGCGCCGCGCACGCTGACCAGCCCGTCGCGCACGTCGCGGGCGACCGCCGCCGCGTCGCGCTCATAGGGATCGCCGAAGCCGCCGCCGCCCGGGTTGAAGTTCGACACCGTCTCGCCCGGCCGGATCGTGGTCAGGATGTTCTTCTTGGTGGTCTCGATGTCCTCGCCGCGGCGGATCTCGATGCGGCCGACCTTGCTCTCGACCATGTGGCTCTCCGCCCCGGCCGCGCCCAGCGCCGGATAGCGCCGGCCCTCGCCGAAGGTGATCACGGTCATCTCGTGGTCGATCGGCTCGACCTCCCACACCGTGCCGGAGCCGCCGCGATACCTGCCGGCGCCGCCGGAATCCTGGATCAGGCCGTAGCGGTGGATCACGATCGGGTAGGAATATTCCAGCAGCTCGATATCGCCGGAGGTCAGCGCGCCGAAGCAGCACTGCGGCCCGCACGCGTGCCAGCCGTCCATGTAGGCGGTGGCGCCGGCGCCGGAGATGATGGTGGCCAGCACCATCGTGACGTATTCCTCGTCGCTGCGCTTGTCGTGGCCGGCGATGTTCAGCCCGTTGGCATGGCCCCAGGAGGCGACCACCCGGTCGGGCGCCGCCTTCTCGAACGCCTTGCGCACGGCGTCGGCCAGCGTTTCCATCGGCGTGGTGGTGCAGTTGACGTGCGGCGCCGGCTCCTTGGCGTTGCACAGCGTCCCCGGCGGGCCGACATCGACATCGAAGCAGCGATACAGGCCCTCGTTGTAGGGCGGGTCGACCTGGGCGAACATCATCACGCCCAGATAGACGCCGGACATGGTGTTGCCGGCATAGGAGTTGATGAAATAGGGCAGTTGCGGCGGGCTGTTGATCGCGATCTTCGCGCTGTCGCCCTTGATCTCGACCCGGGCGGTGATCTCCAGGTCGCCGAAGCCGTGGCCGGCATCCTCCAGGATCGCGCTGTCCTCGTAGACGCCGTCGGGCAGTGCGGCGACCAGCGAGCGCATGTGCCGGTCGGCCATGTCCATCAGCGCGGCGATGCAGGCGCGCACCTGGTCGACGCCGTATTTGTCGAGCAGCGCGATCAGGTTGCGCTCGCCCACCTTGCAGGCGCCGAGCTGGGCGTTCATGTCGCCCTCCTGGTCGCGGCGGGCGCGCATGTTGGTCAGCAACAGGTTGATCACGTCGTCGCGGCGCTCGCCCTTCGACCACAGCTTGACCGGCGGGATGCGCAGGCCCTCGGCATAGATCTCCTTGGCGTCGGGGTTGTAGCCGGCCGGCACCGGGCCGCCGATATCGGTGACGTGGCCCTTGCACACGGTCCAGAACACGAGCTCGCCCTTGTAGAACACGGGCTTGTACATGCACACGTCGACGATGTGGCTGCCCTGGTAGGCCGGGTCGTTGTGGTAGATGACGTCGCCGGGGTGGATGTCGTCGCCGAAGAAGCCGGCCACGCACTTCATCGCCGGGATCAGCGAGCCCAGGTGGATCGGGATGTCCTGGCCCTGCAGGATCATCTCCGGCTTGTGGTCGAAGATGGCGTTGGAATAGTCGTGAGCCAGGTTGAACACGCTGGACCGCGCCGTCTTCTCCAGCGTCACGGTCATCTCGCGCTGGGTGGTCTCCAGCACGCCGCGCACCACCGAGAGCGTGATCGGATCGACTTCGACACTCATGGCTTGCTCCCCGTTCGCCAAGGGGCCGCTCAGGCGGCCCGGACCTCGTCGTAAATTTCATCCAGCGCAACAGTGAAGCGCCGGAACAGCTCCATCATTTCATTTTCCGCAATAATCATCGGCGGGCACACCGCGACGATGTCGCCCGGCAGGGTGCGGACGATCAGGCCGTGCCGCTGCGCCGCGCTCACCACCCGCGCGCCGACCTTGTCGGATGCCGGGAAGGTGCCGCGGCCGGCCTTGTCCGGCGTCAGCTCGACCGCGCCGATCAGCCCGACCGAGCGCGCCTCGCCGACCAGCGGATGGTCGGCCAGCGCGTCGAACGCGGCGCGGAACGCCGGCGCCTTGGCGCGCACCTGGCCGACGATGTCCTCCTCCGCGTAGATGCGCAGCGTCTCCAGCGCCACCGCGGCGGCGACCGGATGGCCGGAATAGGTGTAGCCGGTGCCGAACACGCCCAGCTTGGCCGAGTTGTCGGCCAGCACCTGGTAGATCGGGTCGGAGACCAGCACGGCCGACATCGGCACATAGGCGCTGGTCAGCTGCTTGGCCATGGTCATGATGTCGGGCTGGATGCCGAAGGTCTGGCTGCCCCACCAGTTGCCGGTGCGCCCGAAGCCGCAGATCACCTCGTCGGCGATCATCAGCACGTCGTGCTTGCGCAGCACCGCCTGCACGTCGGCGAAATAGCGCTCCGGCGGGATGATCACGCCGCCGGCGCCCTGCACCGGCTCGGCGATGAAGGCGGCCACCGTCTCCGGCCCCTCCGCCTCGATCAGGTCGTTGATCTCGCGCGCCAGCCGGGCGGCGAACTCGTCGGCGCGCTCGTCCGGCCCGGATTCGCGATAGCCGTGCGGCGACGTGACGTGGCGGACGAACGGCAGCGGCACGTCGAAATCGGTCTGGGCATAGGCCATGCCGGTCAGGCTAGCGGCGGCGACGGTGACGCCGTGATAGCCGCGCCGGCGGCTGACGATCTTCTTCTTCTCCGGCCGGCCCAGCGCGTTGTTGTAGTACCACACCATCTTGACCGCGGTGTCGTTCGCCTCCGAGCCGGAGTTGGCGAAGAAGGCGTGGGCGTCGGGAATCGGCGCCAGCGCGGTCAGCTTCTCGGCCAGGTCGACGATCACCGCCGGCGCCTTGGCGCTGAACGAGTGGTAGAACGGCAGCGTTTCCATCTGCCGCCGCGCCGCCGCGACCAGCCGCTGCTCGCTGAAGCCCAGCGCGGTGCACCACAGCCCGGCCAGCCCCTCGATATAGGCCTTGCCGTCGGTGTCGTAGACGTGGACGCCCTCGGCACGGGCGATCAGCAGCGGCCCGTCCTGCTCCAGCGCGCGCAGCTGGGTGTAGGGGTGCAGGTGGTGGGCGGCGTCGCGCGCCTCCGGCGAATTCGGGTTCAGGGTCATCGCAGGCTCCCGGCGGCCCCGTGGCGCGCCTTCTGGTCGGCGGCCACTATGGCACATCGCGGCGCGGCGCGTCAGCGCGCGGTCGCCGCAGCCGGCGTTTCGGCGAACCACTGGCTGCGCCGATCCGGCCCGCGCAAATCGAGCGCGCCGGCCGAATATGGGATATTTCTCTCGCGCCGGCGTTTCCCCCGGGATTCGTGCCACAGCCAGCTCAGGACAAACATGGACTCGATCCTCGCCCTCGTCGCGGACCCGACCGCATGGGTCGCCCTCGTCACCCTCGTCGCCATGGAGGTCGTGCTCGGCATCGACAACCTGGTGTTCATCTCCATCCTCACCAACAAGCTGCCGCCGGCGATGCGCGCCCGTGCCAGGCGGATCGGCCTCGGCCTTGCGCTGATCATGCGGCTGGGCCTGCTCGCCACCATCGCCTGGATCGTGCAGCTGACCGACCCGCTGTTCACGGTGCTGGGCGAGGGTTTCTCGTGGAAGGACCTGATCCTGATCGCCGGCGGCCTGTTCCTGGTGTGGAAGGCGACGAAAGAGATCCACCACAGCGTCGACGCCGAGCCGGACCAGGCCACCTTCGTCGGCCAGGTCGCATCGATCGGATTTTCCGCCGCCATCGTGCAGATCCTGGTGCTGGACCTGGTGTTCTCGATCGACAGCATCATCACCGCCGTGGGCATGACCGTGCACGTGGAGATCATGGTGGTGGCGGTGGTGGTGGCGGTCGGCGCGATGCTGGCGGCGGCCGGCCCGCTGGCCCGGTTCATCGAGGCCAACCCGACCATCGTGATGCTGGCGCTGAGCTTCCTGCTGATGATCGGCATGACGCTGATCGCCGACGGCATGGGCTTTCACGTGCCCAAGGGCTATGTCTACGCCGCCATGGGCTTTTCCGCCGGCGTCGAGGTGCTGAACATGCTGTCGCGGCGGGCCAAACGGCGGCGCAAGGCGGCCGCGGCCGGCTGACCGCGGCCTGCCGACCGCAGGGGCGCATTGCGGCGAGCCTTCGCGCGCCGACCTTGCTATGGTGCCGCCAGGGGGGATACCGGGCCGAACGGCCGCTATCCGTCCGACGAACCACGACGAAGAACTGAGAGAGGGAAACCGATGTTCATATCCAGGATCTTCGCGCCGCTGGTCGGCGCCACGCTGGGCCTTGCCGCCGTGTCGGCCGGCGCCGCGGCGCAGGACATCCGCTTCTTCACCATCGGCACCGGCGGCACCGGGGCGACCTACTATCCGCTCGGCGGCGTGATCGCCACCGCGATCTCCAACCCGCCGGGGTCGCGGCCCTGCGACGACGGCGGCAGCTGCGGCGTGCCCGGGCTGGTCGCCGCGGCGCAGTCTTCGCGCGGCTCGGTCAACAACGTCAACGGCATCACCTCCGGCCAGTTCAACTCCGGCTTCTCGCAGTCCGACGTCGCCTATTGGGCCTATACCGGCACCGGCGTGTTCGACGGGCAGGAGGCGATGTCGGACCTGCGCGCCATCGCCGCGCTCTATCCGGAGCACATCCACCTGGTCGCCCGCGCCGACGCCGGCATCGCCTCCGTCGCCGACCTGGCCGGCAAGCGGGTGTCGCTCGACGAGCCCGGCTCCGGCACCTATGTCGACGCCACCCTG
The DNA here is from genome assembly GCA_041396705.1 of Alphaproteobacteria bacterium. Classification (NCBI taxonomy): domain Bacteria; kingdom Pseudomonadati; phylum Pseudomonadota; class Alphaproteobacteria; species Alphaproteobacteria bacterium. Next base: position 706,495 of record JAWKYB010000002.1, on the reverse strand, counting down.
ATCCTCAACGCCTACGGCCTCAGCGAGGACGACATCGAGGCCGAGTATCTGAAGCCCGGGCCGGCCTCCGACGGCATCCGCAACGACCAGCTCGACGCCTTCTTCATCGTCGCCGGCTATCCGACCGGCGCGGTGGTGGAGCTGGCCGCCAGCGCCGACGTCGTGCTGGTGCCCATCGCCGGGCCCGAGGCCGACGGCATGATCGCCGACCTCGGCTTCTTCTCCAGCGACGTGATCCCCGCCGACACCTACGAGGGCGTGGCCGAAGTGCAGACGCTGGCCGTCGGTGCCCAGTGGCTGACCAGCGCCAACGAGGACGAGGCGCTGATCTACGACATCACCAAGGCACTGTGGAACGACAACACCCGCGTGCTGCTGGACGTGGGCCACGCCAAGGGCAAGCTGGTCACGCTGGACACCGCCCTGGACGGCATCGGCATCCCGTTGCACCCGGGCGCCGAGCGCTACTACCGCGAGATCGGCGTGATCCAGTAGGCCGGATCCGCGCCGGCCGGCGCGGCCCTATCCGCGCCGTTCCCGTCGGTCCCGGCCGGCGGGAACGGCCGCGGGCCGGTGCCCTGGCGCGCCGGCCCGGTTGGGGCCCGCCGCCCGGCGCGATGCCGCCGCTGCCACCCGCCGCCCGTCCCCGACCGCCATGACCGACGCCAGCGCGGACGATCGCCGCCACAGCGAAGAGCAGTACGACCCGGAACTCGCCTTCCGGCGGCATCATCCGTATTTCGCCCTGTTCGTCACCGGTCTGCTGCTGGCGATGACGCTGTTCCACCTCTATGTCGCCGGATTCGGGCCGATCAGCGAGCAGATGCTGCGCGGAATCCACCTGGCCTTCGTGCTGGCGCTGGTATTCCTGATGTTCGCGCCGACCAGGCGGGCGACGCGCCAGCCGCCGCGGCGGAGCGGCCTGCTCCATCCCGGCGGGGTCGGGCTGTGGGACTGGGCGCTGTGCGCCGCCGGCGTCGCCGGTGCGCTCTATGTCCCGCTGCTGCCCAATGCGGCACTGGCGGTGCGCGCCGGCAACCTGAACCAGACCGACATGGTGTTCGGCACCATGCTGATCGTGGTGGTGCTGGAAGCGACGCGGCGGTCGGTCGGGCCGGTGCTGACGGTGATCGCCGCCCTGTTCATCGCCTATGCCGTGTTCGGCCAGGACGCGCCCGGCGTGCTGCGTCACCCCGGCATGACCTGGGCGGTGATGATCGACCATCTCTACATGACGCTGAACGGCATCTACGGCGTGGCGATCGGTGCGGTCGCCCAATATGTGTTCCTGTTCGTGGTGTTCGGCGTGCTGGCGACCCGGATCGGGCTGGGCCAGCTGTTCATCGACGTGGCCTCCTGCGTCGCCGGCCGCTATGCCGGCGGCCCGGCCAAGGTGGCGATCTTCTCTTCGGCCATGCTCGGCACCATCTCCGGCTCGTCGATCGCCAACACGGTGACCACCGGCTCGCTGACCATCCCGGCGATGAAGAAGGTGGGCTATCCGCCGCATTTCGCCGGCGCGGTGGAGGCGACGGCGTCGACCGGCGGCCAGATCACCCCGCCGATCATGGGCGCGGCCGCCTTCATCATGGTCGACTTCCTGGAGGTGCCCTATCGCGAGATCCTGCTGGCCGCGCTGGTGCCGGCCGCGCTGCACTATTTCGGCATCTTCGTCATGGTCCACCTGGAAGCGAAGCGGCTGGGCCTGCGCGGCCTGCGCCCGGACGAACTGCCGCGCTTCGTCAAGGTGATCCGCGACCACTGGCCGACGCTGATCCCGCTCGCCACCCTGGTCTACATGATCGTCGCCGGCCGTTCGCCCGACAATGCCGCCTTCTGGGGCGTGGTCGGCTGCATCGTCGTCGGCTTCCTCAATCCGCGCGACCGGCTGACCCTGCCGGCACTGATGACCGCCCTGTCGACCGGCGCGAAATACGCGCTGGCCGTCGGCGCGGCCGCGGCGGCGGTCGGCATCATCGTCGGGGTGGTCACCTCCAGCGGCGTCGGATTCAACCTGGGCGCCATGGTCACGCAGGTGGCGGCCAACGTCGCCGATTCGATCACCCTGGTGCTGCCCGAGGACTGGCTCGGCCGCGGCGCGCTGACCCTGTTCTTCACCCTGCTGTTCACCGCGATCGCCTGCGTGGTGATGGGCGCCGGCATCCCGACCACGGCCACCTACGTCATCCTGGTCTCGATCGCCGCGCCGACGCTGGGCCTGCTGTCGGTGCCGCCGCTGGTGGCGCATTTCTTCGTCTTCTACTACGGCGTGCTGGCCGACATCACCCCGCCGGTGGCGCTGGCCGCCTATGCCGGCGCCGGCATCGCCGGGGCCAACCCGTTCCGCACCGGCAACACCGCCTTCCGCCTGGGCATCGCCAAGGCGCTGGTGCCGTTCGTCTTCGTCTATTCGCCGTCGCTGCTGCTGGTCGTCGACGGCTTCACATGGGACAGCTTCGCGATCACGCTGGCCGGCGCGATGATCGGCATCGCCATGCTGGGCACCGCCTTCTCCGGCTACATGCTGGCGCCGGTGCCGGCCTGGGGGCGCTGGATGCTGGGCTTCGCCTCGCTGCTGTTCGTCTCGCCGGGGCTGGAGACCATGGCCGCCGGTGCCGTGCTGGCCGCCCCGGTGGTGGCGCAGCAGGCGATCGCACGGCGCAACAGCCGGCAGGAGGCCGCACCGACATGACCGCCGTCGACACCCCCGACAGGAACGGCGAGGAACGCCGGCCCTGGATCCGGCGCAACGTCACCGACTGGCTGGAAGCGGCACTGGCGGTGGCGCTGACCGGGCTGCTGCGGCTGCTGCCGCTGTCGGCGGCGTCGGGCCTGGGCGGCTGGTTCGCGCGCACGGTCGGGCCGCGGCTGTCGGTCAGCCAGCGGGCGGAGCGCAACCTGAAACTGGCGATGCCGCATCTCGACGCCGCCGCCCGCCGCCGCATCGTGCGCGACATGTGGGACAACATGGGCCGGACTGTGGTGGAGCTGACCCAGATGGCCCGCTACGGCCTGCCCGGCGACAAGCCGTTCCACGAGTTCGAGGGCCGCGAGCATGTGGTCGCGGCAATGGCGGCGAAGCGGCCGATCGCCTGCATCTCCGGCCACTACGGCAACTGGGAAATGCCGGTGCTGTCGGGCCTCGCGCTGGGCATGCAGGTGGTCCGGGTCTATCGCACCGCCAACAACCCGATCGTCGACAAGCTGATCAACCGCATGCGCAAGCCGGGCGGCGGCCGGCTGCTGCCCAAGGGCGTGCGCGGGTCGCGCCAGCTGATCGCCGCGGCGCGCAAGGGCGAGCCGATGGGCATCCTGTTCGACCAGAAGCTGAACGAGGGCGAGACCCTGCTGTTCTTCGGCCACCCGGCCAACACCACCACCCTGCCCGCCTTCCTGGCGGTGCGCTTCGGCTATTGCGTGCTGCCGACGCGCACGGTGCGGATCAAGGGCTGCCATTTGCGCACTATCGTCGAGCCGCCGGTGGAACCGCCGGCGGAAGGCACCACCGAAGAGCGGATCACCGCGATGACCGACGCCCTCAACCGCGTGCTGGAACGCTGGATCGAGGAGCGGCCCGGCGAGTGGTTCTGGCTGCACAACCGCTGGGGCAAGTGGCGCGGCGACACGCTGGTGCCGGCCGCGACCAACGGCCCCTCGGCGAAATCGGCCGGCTGAGATGGGCGACGCGGCGCAGCCGGGCGCCGACCGTTTCGACCTGCAGCGCTTCGTCGACGCCCAGGCGCCGGTGTGGGACCGGGTGCTGGCGGAGCTTGGCGCCGGCCGCAAGACCAGCCACTGGATGTGGTTCGTGTTCCCGCAGATCGCCGGCCTCGGCCGCAGCCCGACGGCGCAGCGCTATGCGCTGTCCGGCCGCGACGAGGCGCGGGCCTATCTCGCCCATCCGGTCCTCGGGCCGCGGCTGCACCGCTGCGTCGCGCTGCTGCTGGCGGTCGAGGGCCGCAGCGCGCACGCCATCCTCGGCAGCCCGGACGACATCAAGCTGCGCTCGTCGATGACCCTGTTCGCCGCCGGTGCCGACGACCCGACGCCGTTCCGCGCCGTGCTGGAGCGCTACTACGCCGGCGAAGCCGATCCGCTGACCGAGGCCCTGCTGTAGCGGCCGCGGTGTGACGGCCGTCACAGGCGCCGCAGCCACGCCGGCCGATCTGTAAATCCAGCCCGACGCCCGCGGCGTACCCCAGAGCAAGAAGACGGTTCGGCAGTGAACCTGAAATCGAACGCCGCATGGTCAAGACGGCAGGTTCGGGGGCGCAACACGATCCGTTTTCGAAACCGGGTCCGGTCGCCGCTGGCCGCAGTCGAGCTGCGACCACGACCATCGAATATTTCGCTTGTTCAGGTGAGGACACTGACATGGCCGTCTCGACTTCGTTGCTTTCCCGTGCGACCTTTGCCGCCGCCGCGCTGGCCGCCGCCGCGCTGGCCGCCGGCACGTTCGCCGCATCGGCCGCGCTGGCCCAGGAGCCGGTGATGGTCGGCGGCGCGCCGATGTACCCCGACCGCACCATCGTCGAAAACGCCTCGACCGCCGACAACCTGACCACGCTGGTGGCGGCGGTGAAGGCGGCGGACCTGGTCGAGACGCTGTCGAGCCCGGGCCCGTTCACCGTGTTCGCGCCGACCGACGACGCCTTCGCCAAGCTGCCGGAGGGCACGGTCGAAGCGCTGGTGCAGCCCGACATGAAGGACCAGCTGACCGAAATCCTGACCTATCACGTGGTTGCCGGCGACTACTCGGCCACCGACCTGATCGCGCGCGCGATGGCGACCGACGGCTCGGCCAGCATCGAGACCGTCGCCGGGCGCATGCTGACGCTCAGCATGGACGGCAACACGCTGGTGGTGACGGACGAGAACGGCGGCGCGGCGCGGGTGATCCTGGCCGACGTCGCCCAGTCGAACGGCATGGTGCATGCCGTCGACACGGTGCTGCTGCCGAAGATGTAGGGCGGCCTCGCGGGCCGGCGCGGCTGTTGGACCGCGCCGGCCCAACTTTTTTTCAGCTGACCTCGAAGCCGATCGCGCCGCCGTCCTCGGCCTTCAGCTTGATCATCTCGATGTCCTGGCCTTCGGCCATGCGCTGCAGCACGGTCTGGGCGATCTCCGGCAGGATCGAGCCGGTCAGGATGTTGTCGATGGTGCGCGCGCCGGAATCGGTGTCGGTGCACCGCGCGCACAGCGCCTGAACCACGGCGTCGTCGTAGCTCATGAAGGCGCCGTGGTTGTGTTCCACCCGGCGCACGATCTTGTTCAGCTTCAGCCGGGTGATGCGGTCCAGCATCTGGTCGTTGATCGGGTAGAACGGCACCACCACCATGCGGCCGAGCAGCGCCGGCTTGAACCGGCTGTTCAGCTCCGGCCGGATCGCGTCGATGATCGCATCCGGCTGCGGTCGTTCCTTGCCGCGGCCGCACATGGTCATGATGGTGTCGGTGCCGACGTTCGAGGTCAGGATGATGACCGTGTTCTTGAAGTCGATGCTGCGGCCCTCGGCATCCTCGAGGTCGCCCTTGTCGAACACCTGGAAGAACAGCTCCATCACGTCCGGGTGCGCCTTCTCGACCTCGTCGAGCAGCACCACGCTGTAGGGCCGGCGCCGCACCGCCTCGGTCAGCACGCCGCCCTCGCCATAGCCGACATAGCCGCGCGGGCTGCCCTTGAGGTTGGAGACGGTGTGCGCCTCCTGGTACTCGGACATGTTGATCGAGATGATGTTGCGCTCGCCGCCGTACAGCAGCTCGGTCAGCGCCAGCGCGGTCTCGGTCTTGCCGACGCCGCTGGTGCCGACCAGCATGAACACGCCGATCGGCTTGCCGGGATCGTCGAGGTTGGCGCGGGCGGTGCGGATGCGCTGGGCGATGATGTCGAGCGCATGGTCCTGGCCGATCACCCGTTCGGCCAGCCGGTCCTTCAGCTCCAGCACCGCCGCGATCTCGTCCTTGACCATGCTGCCGAGCGGGATGCCGGTCCAGCCGGACAGCACCTCGGCCACGGTCTGGTCGGTGACCACCGGATAGACCAGCGGCACCTCGCCCTGCATGGCGCGCAGCTCATGGGTCAGTCCGGCCAGCGCCTCGCGCGTGGCCGGCTCCGCCGGCATCTCCGCCGCCGCCTGGGCCGCGCCCGCCGCCGCGTCGCCGTTGGCCTGCACCGGCGCCGCCGGCTTGTCCTCGCCGGGCGCACCCTCGAGCTGGCGGCGCATGGCGTCGATGCGGTCGACCAGCGCCTTTTCCTGCGACCAGCGTTCCTTCAGCGTGGCGAGCTCGCCCTCCAGCCGCGTGCGCTCGCCGGCCAGCTTGGCGATGGCGTCGCCATGGTCGGCACCGGTCTTCTGCTCGCGCTCCAGCGCGCGGGTCTCGGCGGCGATGTTCTCCAGCTGGCGCTGGATGTCCTCGATCGGCGCCGGCGTGGAATTCTGCGAGATCTTGACCCGCGCGCAGGCGGTGTCGAGCAGGCTGACCGCCTTGTCCGGCAGCTGGCGGCCGGCCAGGTAGCGGTTGGAAAGGCTGACCGCGGCGCGCACCGCCTCGTCCAGCACCCGCACCTTGTGGTGGGTCTCCATGGTGTTGGCGACGCCGCGGATCATCGCGGTGGCGCGGGCCTCGTCCGGCTCCTCGACCTTGACCACCTGGAAGCGGCGGGTCAGCGCCGGGTCCTTCTCGAAGTACTTCTTGTATTCCGACCAGGTGGTGGCGGCGATCGTGCGCAGCTCGCCGCGGGCCAGCGCCGGCTTCAGCAGGTTGGCGGCATCGCCCTGGCCGGCGGCGCCGCCGGCGCCGATCAGCGTGTGCGCCTCGTCGATGAACATGATGATCGGCGTCTTCGAGGCCTTGACCTCGTCGATCACCGCGCGCAGCCGGCGCTCGAACTCGCCCTTCACGCTGGCGCCGGCCTGCAGCAGGCCGAGGTCGAGGGTGAGCAGGGTGACGCCCTTCAGGATCGGCGGCACGTCGTCGTCGGCGATGCGCTGGGCCAGGCCCTCGACCACCGCGGTCTTGCCGACGCCGGCCTCGCCGGTGAGGATCGGGTTGTTCTGGCGGCGCCGCGACAGGATGTCGACCATCTGGCGGATCTCGGCGTCGCGGCCCAGCACCGGGTCGATCTGGCCGGCCTTGGCCCGCTCGGTCAGGTTGATGGTGTATTTGCCGAGCTCGCCCTGGCCGGCCGGGCCGGACGGCACCGGCCCGCCCTGCTGTGCCGCGCCCTCGGCGCTGCCGCTGCGCGCGCCGCCGACCGCTTCCATCGAACCGCCGGTGATGTCGTCGAGCTGGTCCTTCAGCTGCTCCGGGTTGATCGCGCCGAACGCCTCGGAGGTGCGCTCCAGCAGCATGGCGAACTCGGTGTCGCGCAGCGCCGCGATCAGGATGTGGGCGCTGCGGATCTGGCCTGCCTCGAAGTCGACCGACGAGACCATCCACGCCGCCTCCAGCAGCCGTTGGATGCGCGGCGAGAACACCGGCGTGCGGGTGTTGCCGGTCTTGAACTTGTCCATCGCCGCGTCGAGGTCGCGGCGCACCCGGTCCTGGTTCTGGTCGTAGTGGCTGAGGATCTGGTGCAGGTCGGTGTTGTTGCCTTCCAGCAGCTTGGCGAAGAAGTGCTCGAGGTCGACCTCGTAGTGCGAGCGCGACAGGCACAGGCCGCCCGCGCTCTCCAGCGCGGCGTAGCAGACCGGGTTCAAGCGCTTGATCAGCGTGCGGAGCGGAGCGGCCATGTCATGTACCTCGGGCGTGGGGGCAAGGTGAGGATTGCGCGAAATTAACCGAATGCGGGGGTGGCGTCGAGCGACGCCGGCGGCGGGGACCGCCGAAGTCTCGGCGCCAGGGTCTTAACGGCGCCTGAACACGCCGACCCGGGCCATGTCCGCCGGCTCAGCCGACCTGGGTGGTCACCTGGCCGGCGAAGTTGATCGAGATCACGCCGCCCCAGTTGCACATGCATTTGCAGCCGTCGTGCAGCGCCGGCATGCTGCCGACCAGCACGGTCGGCGCGCCGGGGACCCAGGGCGCCGCGGTCGCCGGGATGCACGGCATCGGGGTGAGCACGCCGAGCGCGGCCGCGGTCGCCGCCGCCACCATCGGGTTCGACGGCGTGTTGCACATGCCGAAGGTCGGCAGGTTCACGATCGGCGCGTGGTCCATGATGTTGGCCGCCGGCATGTTGCTGACCAGCGGCCGGGTCGGGTCGACGACCATCAGCGCGGTCGGCGCGGTGCCGAAGGTGCACTGCGCCATGCCGGTGGCGACGACCTGGTTCGGCATCAGCGCAGCCCGAGCCGGCGGAAGAACTCGGCGCGTTCCTTGTCGGTCGGGATGTGCTCCGCCACCGCGCGGATCAGCGCATTGCGGTCGCCGACGGTCTTGGTCGCCCGCTTGGTTAGGATCTTGGCGATCGGGCCGAGATGCACGGCGAGTTCCTGTTGCACCTTGACGATGTCGTCGGCCGAGATCTCGCCGAGGGCCGACGGCGGCGCGCTGGGCGCGGCCGGCGCGGGCGTCGGCTGCACGCCGGTCGCGCCGGTGCGTCCGCGCAGGAAGGCGTTGCGCTCGTCCGGGTTGGCGATGCTGGTGGCGACGGTGTCGTAGAGACTGTCGACGCTGGCCGCCTGCTTCGCCGCCTGCTCGACCACCACCTTGGCCACCGGGCCGATGTGATAGCTGAGCGCGTCGGACACCATTTTCAGCGTCGCCTCGTCGTCGATGCCGGCCGGCCGTCCCGGCGCCGGCGTGGGCGGCGTCGCGGCCGGCCGCGGCGGCGGCGAGGGCATCACCACGGTCATGTCGTCGGCGGCCGGCGCGGTCGCCGCGGCCTGCTGCAGCATCGACTTGAACTCGGCCGCGGTGGCGAAGCGGTCGTCCGGATTGCGCGACAGCGCCTTCAGCACGACCGCGTTCATCGCGATCGGCAGGGTCGGGTTCAGCGTGGTCACCGCCGGCGGCTCGTGGTTCAACAGCTTGTACATCACCTCGGTGGCGCTCTTGCCCGGGAACGGCTTCTGGCCGGTCAGGAGCTCGAACAGCACCACGCCGGTGGAGAAGATGTCCGACCGCCGGTCGATCTCGCCGCCGGTGAACTGTTCCGGCGACATGTAGCTGGGCGTGCCGACCACCGAGCCGTGGGCGGTCATGCTGGTGCTGTCGATGCGGGCGATGCCGAAGTCGGTCACCTTCACGGTGCCGTCCTTCAGGATGATGATGTTGCCCGGCTTGATGTCGCGGTGGACGATGGCGTTGGCGTGCGCATATTGCAGCGCGTCGAGCACCTGCGCGACCACGTCGATCGCCTGCTTGCGATCCAGCCGCTCGCCGCCGCGGATCATGTCGCCCAGCTCGCGGCCCTCGACATACTCCATCACGATGTACGGCATGCCGTCCTGCTCGCCGAACTCGAAGATGGTGACGATGTTCTGGTGCAGGCAGCGCCCGGCGGCCCGCGCCTCGCGGCGGAAGCGCTGCAGCCAGTCCGCTCCCTCCTCGCCGATCAGCAGGTTGCGGTGAACGGTCTTGATGGCGACGAAGCGGTCGATGCCCTCGTCGTAGCCCTTGTAGACCACGCCCATGGCGCCGCGGCCGAGCACCTTCTCGATCTTGTACCGGCCGATGCTCTCGATCGTGCTTTCGCCAGGTGTGTTCACCGCCCAGATTCCCGTGCCAGCCGCAAGCTCATTCGTCCAACAGTTTCATGGCGTTCTCCAGACTACGCCGCATCCGGTTGAACGAGACTGAAAGCGATGCGATCTCGTCCTTGCCGGGGCGCACATATTCCGGCACGTCGCTCTCGCCCATGCTAACCCGGCCTGCGATGTCGGACATCCGCAAGACCGGCTTAATCACCACATATTGCAGGATCACGTTAAGGATTATCAACACGAGGACGAAAACGCCAGCCAGCGTGATCATGAAGAAGCGGAACACCGTGTCGGCGCGGTCCAGCGGCACCGACATCGGCACGGTCACGATCTGCGCCGCCACCACCTGGTCGATCTGCCAGCCGAAGCCGTTCTCCTCGCCGTAGAGGTCCAGCATGGCCTGCGGTGCGCGGGCCGGCACCGAGTGGCAGACCAGGCAGCTTTCCGAGGAAACCCGGATCGGCCGGGCCAGCACCATGTACTGCTCGCCGTCCTCCTCGTGCTGGCGCACGATCTCGGTCAGCTGCGGGTCGGCGCCGAACTGGCCGATGATGTCGGCCTCGAACGGCGTCGCCAGGTCGCTGGGGTTGGTCGGCGCCAGCGCGGCCTCGCGATAGGAATAGTCTTCGAACTTGCCCAGCATCAGGCCGAGGTTGGCCTTGGCCGCGAACGCCGGCACGGTGTGCGGCAGGAACAGGCGGAAGTCGGGGTCGTTGGCGGCGGCGGCCTCGGCCTCCTGCACCTCCACCTCGAAGTTCAGCAGCGGCGCGATCTCGGTGCTGGTGTAGGTGCGCACGGCGCTGGCGGCCTCGATCATCACGTTGGCGTTCTGGATCACCTCCTCGGTCGCGTTGCGCTCGATGATCCGGAACGACAGCAATGCGGCCAGACCGAGGCCGATCGCGAAGGCCACCACCAGCACCAGGTTGAACTTCGTTCTCAGTCCCATCGCGCCGTCGCTCTCCCGCCTGCCGTCCGCTCAGCCCAGGCCCGTGCCGACCGGCGCGGACTCGACATCGATCACCACGGCGGTCACGTTGTCGCGCGCGCCGGTGCTCAGCGCCAGATCGATCAGCGCCGCCGCCGCCTTGGCGCAGTCCGCCCCCGCCAGCACGCCGGCGATCTGGCCGTCGAGCACCTGCCGGTTCAGCCCGTCGCTGCACAGCAGGAAGCGGTCGTGCGCGGCCAGCTCGCCGGTGGCGATGTCGAGCTCCAGCGTCTGGTCGGTGCCGACCGCGCGGGTGACGACATTGGCATAGGGATGGGCGGCGACCTTGTCCGGCGCCAGCAGCCCCTGGTCGACCAGCGTCTGCACATAGCTGTGGTCCGTGGTCAGCTGGCGCAGCTCGCCGCCGCGGCAGCGATAGACCCGGCTGTCGCCGGCCCACACGCAGGCATAGTGCGCGCCGTGCGCCATCAGCGCGGCGACGGTGCTGGCGATCACCGCGCCCTCGCCGCGCGAGGCCGCCTCGGTCTGCAGGGCGATATGGACCTGGTCGAGCCGGTGCTTGACGTCGTGCAGCAGCGCGCTGGCCGAGTCCGGCGCGCGCACGGCCGCCAGCGTCTCGACGATCAGCCGGCTGGCATAGTCGCCGCTCTGGTGGCCGCCCATGCCGTCGGCGACCACCCACAGCCCGATGTCGCCGCGGTCGAGGAACGCATCCTCGTTCAGCTTGCGCACATTGCCGATGTGGGTGACGCCGTGCGAGCGGAAGCGGAACTGCGCGAACTGGCCGCCGGCCCGGGTCGCCGCATCCTGGTCCACGCTCACCGCCCCGCCCTCAGCGGCCGCCGGCGATGACGGTGCCGGCGCCGTGGCGCGCGATGCCGTCGTTCCAGCCCCAGGCGGCCCAGTCGCCGTCGAGGAAGGCCGCGAACTGGTCGGCCGGCGGCAGGCCGCGGCAGGCGACCAGCACCGGGTCGACGTCCTCCGAGCCCAGCGTCCACCACAGGCTGCAGGGCTGCAGCATGCGCGCCAGCAACTGGTCGAGCAGGCCGGGATAGACCAGCTGCAGGTCCTCGCCGGCCAGTTCGACCCGCAACGAATCCCACCCCTGCGCCACCCGCGGGCCGTCGCGGCCGGCCGCCGTCCCATGCCGCGGCGCGCAGCAGGCGGGCAGGCCGATGTCGCGCACCGCCGCGTCCAGCACCTTCAGCTCGAACTCGTCCTCCAGCGAGGCGAGAACCGTGCATTCCGCTTTCCAGTACCAGTCGCTCTCGGTCGCCGCCACCACGGCCGGCCGGGCGTCGGCGGGCAGCGCCGCGGCCAGGCAAAGCGGGAAATAGCGGCCGACCTGGTCGACGCTGGGCATCATCACGCCGGCGATCGGGCGCTCGCCGCAGATGCCGCCGGACAGCGCGAAGCGCCACACCGGGCTGGTCAGGTAGTATTTCAGCCACCGCTCGCCGAGGTCGGCGCGGCTGCGCTCGATCGCGGTCTGCAACCACAGGTCCCACGGCCGCAGGAAACCGTCGGGCAGCGCGCTGCGGACGAAGTCGCCGGTCAGCGGCACCTTGCCGAAGTAGCCGCAGGACGGCCGGTCGATCAGCCTCAGAGCGTGGTCGGACACCGGAACTCCCACAGGTCGGGCGCATTGAACGGGTTGATCACGCCGTTGGTCTGCACCGCGTAGGTGGCGGAACGATTGCCCGCCGAGATGGTTACGGTGAGTTTATCAGAGGTTGCACCGGGTTGAACATTGCCGGCGTTCCGCGCCGCGTCGAGCATGTGGAACCAGCCCCATTCGCCGTCGAAGGTGGCGCCGTTGGGCTGGCCGTCGACCCGCGGCGTGAACTCGATGCGCGCGCCTGGCGGGCCGGCCGGGTCCGGCCATTTCACCGGAAACGGGTCGACCGGCGCATTCTCGTACACATAGGTCTTGCCGTCGATGGTCAGCAGCGCCCGGTTGATGGTGCCGGCGGTCAGCAGCGGGTTCATGGTAAAGCTCACCGACGGCACCGCGCCGGCGGCGAAGAACACCGAGCGGATGTCGGCCGCGCGCTCGAACTGTTGCAGCGCGGCGTTGGAGATGTTGAGGCTGACCGATTCCGGTTTCCAGCGCCACGGCTTCACCGACTGGTCGACATGCTGGGCCAGGTTGGCCTGGAAGAAGCCGTCGAGCAGGGCGCCCGGCGCGAACACCGCCGCCAGGTTGGCCAGGGTGACCGGGTCGTTGCTGGTCGGCTCGAACGGATAGCGGTCGGCCAGCAGCTGGCTGCACTGCGGATAGACCGTGGTCAGGTAGCTTTCGCGCAGCGAGTCGAGCGCGCCGCCGGCGCCGACCGAGGCCGCGGCCGCCATCACCTCCGCCACCACGCTGGCCACCGGCTCCGGCGCGGCGCCGGCGGTGGCGTTGGCCTTCTGGATCGCCTCGGTCAGGCTGGCCGGCACGGTGCCGTCGCCCGCCTGCAGCGCGTTGAGCCCGGCATAGAGGCCGGCGAAATCCGACACCATCTGGTCCAGCAGCGGCGGCTGGCCGTCGGCGCCCTGCACCAGCTGGTGCAGCGGCTGGAAATGGTCGTTGACGTACTGGCCCGGCTGCGGGCCGGCCGGCGCGGCCGCGCCGCCGGTGCCGAGCACCGGGCTGCCGCCCGCGTCGGCGCCCTGGCCTGCCGCGGCGTCGCCGCCGGCCGCCGGTGCGCTGCCGTCCGCCGGCGCGCTGCCGTCGGCCGGGGCGGTGCCTGGCGGCGGCGCCGGCTGCGGCCTGGCCAGCGTGGTCTCCTGCGCCGCGTCGGACAGGAAGGTCTTCAGCGGCGACGACGGGCTGGCGAGGATGTTCAGCACCATCCGGGCCTGGTCCAGCGAGGTGATCGGCACGACGGTGACGTCGTTCAGCAGCCGGTCCCAGTATTCGATGTAGTCGTTCATGTAGGCCTGGGTGACGCCGTCGCGGAACCGCGCGATCGCCGCGGTCTGGTCGGCTCCGGTGTCGTCGCTCAGCACCCAGCCTTGTCGCGCCACGCTGTCGGTGATGCGGTCGAGCGCCGGCAGGAACACCTCGGTGAAGCCGCGATAGGTATAGAGCCCGGGCACGCCGGCGGTCAGCGGCGTCCCGTCGGACCGGCGCACGATCACCCGGTCGCCTTGCGAGCCGATGTGGTCGATTACCCGCCAGGTCGGCAGGTTGCGCGCCGCCTCGCTGCCGCGGATCGCCTCATAGGCCTCGCCCTCGAGCGGGATGTTGGTCAGCGCCTGGCGGGCGCGCTCGACCAGCCCGCTGTCCAGCCCGATGTCGTAGGTGCGGTTGTCGAGCAGCGTGTCGAGATGGGCGCCGAGCGCGCTGCGCAGCGCATCGTTCTCCGCCCCGGGATAGAGCGCGCGCCAGTCGGCGTCGAACACCTTGACGATGGCGTCGCGCTCGTCGGCGGCCAGCTCGCCGCCCTTGCCGAGCATCAGATAGGCCTTGAGTTCGTCGTACAGCGCGTTCTGGTCGGCCTGGCTGCCGCCGTTCTGCATCGCGTCGGCATACTGGTCGATCTTGTCTTCCAGGTGCAGGAACAGCCGCGGCGCCAGCAGCTTGTTCAGCGCGCGGATGTAGGACTGCTCCGCCGGCACCTGCAGCTTGTCGCCCTGGTAGAGGCCGAAGGTCAGCTCCAGCGGCGGCGACGCCACCGCCGCCGGGTCGCGGACCGGAATGGCGCGCAGGATGTCGAGCACGCCGCTGGCCTTGGCGAAGTCGGTGTCGTCGACCGCAGCCACGTCCATCTGCGCCAGCGCGGCGTTGTAGCTGTCGATGTCGCCTTCGACATCGGCGATCAGTTCGCGGTTGCCGAGATAGCTCAGCGCCCAGGCGGCGCCGGCGGCCAGCACCAGCAGCGCGATCGCGGCGTAGCCGGTGCGCCGGATCCAGATCCGCCGCCGTTCGCGCGCCGAGCGCGCGGTGGCGATATAGGCCTCGGGGAAGGCCACCTCGCGCAGCAGCCGGGTGACGAAATAGGAGCGGCCGCCGCCGCTGAACGCCGGCAGGGTGCTGCGGCTGACGCCGAAGCGGGCGGCCAGCGAGCCCATCAGCCGGTCGATCGGGGTGCCTTCCTGGGTGCCGCTGGTGAAATACACGCCGCGCAGCATCGGCCGTTCCTCGAACTGGCTCGGCCGGAACACGGCGTCGAGGAACTCCTGCAGCAGGTCGCGCAGCGAGGCCATCTGCGCCGGGAAGCCGTAGACCAGCGCCCGCCGCTCGATATCGAGCTCGCGGTGCATGCGGTCGACCAGGCGCTGGTTCAGCCGGTCGACCAGCAGGTCGAACTCGCGGCTGAAGCCCGCCGCGGTGCCGTCGACCGTGCGGTCGTCGTCCAGCGCGAAGGTCGTGCCCCAGACCTGCTGGCGCTCCTCGCCGCCCATCTCGTCGAAGAACTCGGTGAAGCCGGCGACCAGGTCGCACTTGGTCAGCATCACGTAGATCGGGAAGCGCTGGCGCAGCCGCTCGTGCAGCTCGTTGATGCGGTTGCGGATGATCTTGGCGTGCTCGGCGCGGTGCGCGTCGTCCATCCCCATCACCTCGTTGATGGCGATGACGATGAACACGCCGTTCAGCGGCTGGCGCGGTCGGTTGCGGCGCAGCAGGTCGAGAAAAGCCTGCCAGCCGCCGGCATCGACCGAGGCGCGGGCGTCCTGGGTGGTGTAACGGCCGGCGGTGTCGATCAGCACCGCCTCGTCGGTGAACCACCAGTCGCAGTTGCGGGTGCCGCCGACGCCGCGCACCGCCTCGGTGCCCAGCTTGTCGGCCAGCACGAAGCGCAGGCCCGACTTCACCAGCGCCGTGGTCTTGCCGGAGCCCGGCGGGCCGACCAGCATGTACCAGGGCAGCTGGTAGAGATAGCGCCGGCCCAGGCCGCGGCCGAACTTGGCGTTGCGCAGCAGGCGCATCGCCTCGCGCATCCGCTCGCGCAGGGTGGCCACCTCCTGCGCCGTCATCTCCTCGTCCTCGGCCGTGACCGCGGCGGTGCCCGCCGTCTCCAGGTCCTCGACCATCTTCCGGTTGGCGCCCTGCGAGCGCAGCATCGAGATGAAGACGACGGCGAAGTAGACCACGACCACGACGAGGATCGCGCCCAGGCGATAGATCGGGTCCTCGAACGGATAGACGCCGCCGATGCCGATGGCGCCGAACAGGAACCAGATCGCGACGCACAGGATCAGGACGCCGATCAGCGACCAGAACCAGGGCGAGCGGATGAAGCGACCGAGCAGCGACAGCATGGCGGCTACCGCGGCGCCACGACTTCGATGTCGACCCGGCGGTTCTTGGCGAGCTCGCTCGCCGTGCAGCTGCGCGCGCTGCAGTCGACCACCGGATCGGCGTCGGCCAGGCCGATCGCCTCCAGCTCGGTGCCGTCCATGAACCGCGACAGCACCTGCACCACCGCCTCGGCCCGCGCCTCGGAGAGCTCGACGTTGGAGGCGAAGCGCAGGTTGCTGATCGGCACGTTGTCGGTATGGCCGATGACGCGGATGGTACCGGTCACCTTCTCCAGCCCGCCGGCGACCTCGCCCAGCGTCGGCTCGAAGCTCTCGGCGATGGTGGCGCTGCCGCTGCCGAACATGCCGTCGGTGCCGATGCGCACGATCACCCGCTGGTTGTCGCCGAGCAGCTCGATCGGCCCGCCCGGCTGCGGGCGCAGGAAGTCGTTGAGGATGTCGTAGTTGCCGGGCGGCGGCGGCGTGGCCGCGGCGGTGTCCAGCGCACTCTGCGCCGGGGCCGGCTCGGTCCGTTCCGGCCGCACCAGCGTGACCTCGCCCTGCGGCGGCAGCCGGAACAGGTCGCGGAAGGTGCCGTCGCTGTCGGTGTTCAGCCAGAAGCGCAGCCCGAGATAGACGATGGCCGCGATCGCCAGGCCGATCAGCGCCGCCACCCACAGCGGCACCACCGCCTTGGTGCCGCGCCGGGTGGTGGTGACGCCCATCCAGTGCGGCGACAGCGCCCGCTCATAGTCGCCGCGGCGCCGCCGGATCAGCCGGTGCAGCGCGTCGCGGATGCGCGCCAGCTCGGACGCGCCGTTGGGCAGCACGCGCAGGCGGCCCTCGAACCCCAGCGCCAGGCACAGGTACATCAACTCCAGCGCCGGCTGGTTGCGCTCCTGATCGCGCTGCATGTAGTCGAGCAGGGTATAGAAGCGGTCGCCGCCCCAGGCCTCGCGGTGGAAGGTGGTGACCATGCCGCGCCGCGACCAGTTGCTGGCGCTGCCCCAGGGCGTGTTCTGCACCACGTCGTCGACGGTGGCGCACAGCGCGTACTGGCCGGCGCCGACCACCTTCGGCTCGATGCCGGCGGCGATGGCGCGGCGGGTGAACTGCTTGATCTCCTGGATCACCAGCTGGCGCAGCTGGTCGACGTCGTCGTGCCGCACCGTGTTGCGGATGCGGTTGATCAGGCCGAGCAGCGGCGAGGCCTCGGTGACCAGCGGGTTGATGCCGGGCATCCGCGCCAGCGGCGGCGCGGTCGGTTGTGCCGCGCGCAGCCGCTCGGCCGCCCGCCGCCCGCCCGGGCTGGGCCGGATGACGGTCGATTCCGTCTCGCCGTGGTCGGCGAAGGGGTCGTCGCTGCTCATCGGCTAGCCACGGATCGCCCACAGTTCGAGCTCGGCCTTCGGGAAGTCGCCGGCCAGGTGGATTGCCAGCCCGCCGGACTGGCCGAGCTGCTTCCAGAACTGGCCGGTACGGTCGAGCTCGAAATAGGTGACGCCGGCGCTGAACGGGATCTGCCGCGGCGCAACCGGCAACGGCCGCACCGTGATGCCGGGCAGGGCCGCGTTGACCAGGTTGCGGATCTGCTCGACCGGGCCGATCTTCACCTGGGCCGGGAAATGGCGGCGGATGTCCTGCGACGGCGCGTCGGCACGCACGGCCAGCACGAAGCTGGCCGAGGTCAGCAGGCTGCGGTCGGCGATCTGGCCGACGCGGATGCCGTATTTGCGCTCCTGCAGCGGGATCGGAATCGCCGTCTGCTCCAGCACCGCGCTGAGCGACCGGCGCAGCGCGGTGACCACCGGCTGGAACGTAGCCTGCAGGTTCTCGTGGTCGTAGGCCGGGAACTCCGGCGGCCGCTTCGACGCCTCGGTGAAGGTGGCCATCTCGCCGGCCATCGCCACCAGGGCCTGGTACAGCGTCTCCGGGTGCAGGTCGGCGCAGGCGGCCAGGTGGCTGACCAGCGGCAGGCTGCGGTTGACCAGCAGCAGGAACAGGAAGTCGGCGATCTCGCCCGTCGCCTTGCCGCCGGCCTCCGCCACCCGGCCGGCCAGCGCCGCGCCGCGCTGGTGCAGCAGGCCCTGCAGCTCGGTGATGTAGCCGGCCAGCATCGACGAGGTGGCGCAGTCCAGGCAGGGCGGAATGTAGCTCTCGTCGAGCTTGATCTTGCGGTCGGCGCCGACCTCCTGGATGCGGGCCAGCCCGATGCGGACGTAGCCGGCGGTCTCCGCCCCGTGCAGGGCGTAGGTCAGGTCGAGCTTGCCGATCTCGAGTTCCGCCACCGCCTCGGAGCCGACCACGGCGTCGGTCGCCTGGAACGCCGACGAGCGGTAGCGGGTGATGGCGTCGACGTTGGACTTGCCGGCGAAGTCGTAGCCGCCCGGCTGGCGCACCGGCAGGCACAGATAGACGATGCGGTCGCGCACGTTCTCCGACGGCTCCAGCGGCACCGGATGATCGGTGTCCTCCGGGATGCTGAACGGCGTGCCGTCGGGCAGCACGCCGCGGCAGACGCTGACCGCGAAGCCGCCGGTCTCCAGCAGTTGCCGGTTCACCGCCAGCTCGGAGATGCCCCAGCGATAGGGCGCGATGCCCGCGGTGCGCCCGCGCACCAGGTGCTCGACATAGCGATCGTGCTGCTGGAAGTGCTGCGGGCGAAGGAACATGCCCTCCGACCAGACGACCTTGTTGTCCCACGACATCCGGTTGTTCCCGCCTCAGCCTGTGCCGGCCGGACGCGCTGTCAGCGCCCGGGACCGAATCGCGTTGATATTACTGACTTTCATCGGATTGCTCTTCCCCGTCCTCGCTGACCACCGGCGGTTCCGGCGCGATCAGGACGACTTCGTTGCTCTGCAGCTTGACCTGGATCTCGACCGCCTGGCTCGGCGTCAGCGGCACGCTGGCGCTGAACTTGGCGTTGTCGATGTCGCGGAAGGCGGCGAGCACCGCCAGGAACGTCGCCGCCGGGTCGAGCGCAAGCTCGACATCCTTGATGTCGCCCGGGGCGATGATGAACTGCTGCTTGGTCTTGATCGCCTCGCCCAGCGTCTGCTGGTCCTGCTCGAACAGCTCGTAATAGCCGCCATTGTTGAAGGCGGCATCGTCGGTCAGCCCGTAGATCACCACCACCACCGGCGACGGCCGGTTGGTGCGGTCCGGGTTGAGGAAGGGCGAGGCTTCGACGCTGAGGGTGACCGCGGTCGGCGGCGGTCCTTCAGCCGGGTCGTCGGCGCAGCCGGCGACGGCAAGCGCCATGGCCCCGGCCAGCGCGGCCGCCCACGGGCGCGACGTCTGCGGTGCAGGTTTCCGACCCGGCCCGCGGACCGCGGCCCGCAGGGGCGGCGGCGCCGGATGATGTAACCTGCTCAAGCGCACGACGATCGGTTCTTACCGTTATTTCAGCTTGCGGGACTGCTCTTCATACGCTTGCGAAAACTCCTTTGTAAAGAACTCGTGGAACTCCGACTCGGCATCGCCGGCAATCGAGGCGTAGAAATCGCAATACACTTCCCAATATTTCGACTTGCGTGCCCCCGGCAATAGACTGTTCAGCACCGACGTCTCTTCTAGCCGGCGCGACAATGCCTGCGGATCGAACTTGGCCAGCAGCCGGCGCAGCGCCAGGTGCATTGCCGCCATCGTCGCCACCTGGTGGGCCTGGACGTCGCGGAAGCCCAGCTCGACCGCATCCTGCGGCGCGAGGAAGCCGCCGCCGGGCCGGCGCAGCAGTGCGACGATGCCTTCCTCCAGCGACAGGCCGAGCTTCAGCGGGTTGTTGCTGGTCGCGCCGATCATGGTGCGCGAGACGTCCAGCTCCTCCTTGATCTCGGCGCGGGTGGCCAGCGCCTCCTGCAGGCCGGCGACCATCGCCCGGAACACGCGGCCGGCCTCGTACAGCATGGCGGCCGTCTCCGCCTCCGAGACCCGCAGCGAACCCATCCCGGCGCCCTGCAGGAAGGCCCGCAGGGCATCGGCCGCACCCTCGCCCGCCATGGCCGGGGCCGGCGGCGGCGGCGGCGCGACCGGGGCCGCGGCGCGGAACGGGTCGACCGACGGCGGTGGCGATGCCGGCGCCGGTGCGGCCGGCGGCGGTGCGGCGAAGAACGGGGAGCCGGCCTGGGTGTCGTCCGGCGCGGGGGCGAAATCGTCGCCCTCGTCGTCCCAATCGTCCGGGATCAGGTTTGCGCCGCCGGCGGCCGGCGCGGCCGGCTGCGGCGCCCGTGGCGGCGGCGGCGGTGGCGCGGGGGCCACCCGCGGCGGCGCGAACCCGGCCGACGGCGCCGGCACATCGTCGGGGACCGGCGGCGCATCCCAGTCGTCGCCGTGATCGTCGGCCGCGAACGGGTTCAGCGAGACGCGGCCCGGCGAGGGCTTGGCGTAGAGCGTGCCCTCCGGACCGTGCGGCAACAGCGATTCGCCGCCGCCCGGCGCATCCAGCGCGTCGCCCAGGGTGTCGAACGCCCGGCGTCGGCCGACCTGGGTCTCGCGCAGCAGCCGGGCGGCGTCGGCGAACGGATTGGCGCCGGAAACGCCGAGGCCGTCGTCCGCGTCGTCGTCGCCGAGCGCGAAGCCGAGGTCGAACTCCACCTCCTTGCGCGTGTCGGGCTCGTCGGGCAGCGGCGGCAGGAACGGGTCGTCGGCATCGTCGTCGGCCGGAATGGGCGCGGCCGCCCGGGGCTGCGCGGCAAAGGGCGGCGCGGCCGCCGCCTGCGGGCCGACGGGGTCGAGCCTGAGCTCGTAGTCGCCGAGCTGCAGCACATCGCCCGGCGACACCGGCACCGGCTGGTCGCGCGGGGTGCGCTGCGCCGACCCGTTGACGAACACGCCGTTGGAACTGGTGTCGGTCAGCGTGTAGCCGCCGCCGGCCGCGGTGACGGTGCAGTGGTACTTCGACAGGGTGCGGCCCGGGTCGGCCAGCACCAGGTCGTTGTCCGGCGCGCGCCCGATGCGGACCGACCCGCCCTGCAGCGTGACCGACTGGTCGAATCCCGGCGGCACCCGGGGCGGGTTGGTGATGGTCAGTCGCAAGCTCATGTCCGCCTCGAAATCCTGCGCATCGGCAGCGGTCTGCCCGACACTATAGCCGATCGGGCGCAGGATGCGACCGGGCAACGCCTCACCCGGCGGCCACCTTGCGGCCGTCGCCGCCCTCGGCGATGTCGAGCGCCTGCAGCAGGAAGCGGTGGCGCTTGCGATCGGCGTCGTCGGCATCCGGCTGCACCGCCGCCAGCAGCACCGCGCCGACGACGGCATTGCCGGTCAGCGTCTCCGCCGGCTCGACCGGCGGCGCCTCCGGCGGGGCGATGCTGCCGCCGCTCCAGAACGCCGCCGCCGCTGTCCAGTGGGCGGCGCGGTCGAATTCCGTCTGCATCGCCAGGTCCATCGCCGCGCGCCGGCTCTTGTCGTGCGGCCGATAGACCCAGGCCTCGCTGGCCTGGATGATCTCCATGTCCGGCGCCAGCGGCTGGGCCGGCTGGGCCTGGCGGGCGCATTGGCACGCCCACCACACCGCTTCGCGCCGCGGCAGCGCATAGGCCAGCAGCCGCAGCGCATCGGTC
Source organism: Alphaproteobacteria bacterium (assembly GCA_041396705.1). NCBI lineage: Bacteria > Pseudomonadati > Pseudomonadota > Alphaproteobacteria > Alphaproteobacteria bacterium. The sequence goes on along the minus strand of JAWKYB010000002.1, from coordinate 685,104 downwards.
AGCAGGTCGGCCTCGGCCAGGGCGGCCAGCAGGTCGCGCACGGTCATGCCCGGCCTGGCCAGCGCCTGTGCCTCTGCCCCCAGATGCGCCGGCGCCAGCAACGGGTCGGCCGACGGCGCGACGATCTTCTTCAGCGGGCCGATGTCGACGTGCATCGCGGTCAGTTTACCTTCACCAGGCCGCCCTGCAGCTGCAGCATGCCGCTGCCGGCGACCTTGGTCATGGAGCCCTCGACGGTGACGGAGGCCGAGCCGGAGGCCTTGACCATGGTGCCGTTGATCGTCACGCCGGACGGGTCGATCTTGACGCTGTTCCCGCCCACCTTCAACTCGATCGACTGCGCCGCCTCGATCGTTACCTGGCCGGCCGACGCCTGCAGCGAGAAGTTGCCGCTGCTGACGGTGACCGTGGTGTCGCCGGTGACGGTCGTCGTGTCCTTGCCCTTGACGGTCGCGCTGCGGTCGGCGTCCACGGTCAGCGTGTCGTCCTTCTTGACCGTCTTGGTGCGGTTGCCCTCGATGGTGACTGTCTCGTCCTTCTTCACCGTGTCGGTGCGGTTGCCCTGCACCTCGATGGTCTCGTCGTTCTTGATCGTCTTCTTGCGGTCGTGGTCGACGGTCAGCGTGTCGTCGTTCTCGACCTCGCGCTTGAAGTCCTTCTCGGCGTGGAAGAAGACCTCCTCCGAGCCCTTCTTGTCCTCGAACCGCAGCTCGTTGGCGTTCGCGGCCGCGCCGCCGGTGGAGCTGCGGGTCAGCACGCCCGACTGCGTCTTGTTGTCGGCCAGCGTGTAGGGCACGCCGTTGTCGCCGTTGTAGACGCAGCCGGTGACCAGCGGCCGGTCCGGGTCGCCGTCCAGGAACTCGACCACCACCTCCATGCCGACGCGCGGGGTGAAGATGGTGCCCCACTTGGCGCCGGCCCAGGCCTGGGCGACGCGGATCCAGCACGAGCTGTTCTCGTCGGACTTGCCGTAGCGGTCCCAGTGGAACTGCACCTTGATGCGGCCGTACTTGTCGCAGAAGATCTCCTGCCCCGACTGGCCGACGACGATGGCGGTCTGCGGGCCGTGCACCATCGGCTTCGGGGTCAGCCGCGGCGGGCGGAACACGACGTCCGCCGGAATGCAGCTGAAGCCGTTGGCATAGCTCTCGCCACCGCCGCCGCCGGCCTGCAGCGAGCCGCCGCTGGCGGTGTGGCTGACCGCCGTCAGCACATAGCTGCTGTCGGCGCCGTCGGGATCGTTCTTCACCTTGATCTTCGCGCCGGGCACGAAGCTGGCCAGGTCGCTGGCGCCGTCGACCACGTGATACCCTGCCTCGACGGTCTCCATCTGCAGGCGGGTCAGCAGCGTGCCGTCGGTCTTCTTGACGTAGAGCCCCGGATACTGGAAGCGCTCGTAGCTGGAGAAGGCCGAGATCGAGATGCCGGTGGCCTGTTCGGTCTGCAGGTCCTTGACCGTGCCGGGCTGCTCGAAGTCGAAGTCGCGCTGGGTCCACTTGCCGGTCTGGAAGCGGTAGTTGGGCTGCCACTGGCTGACGGCGTTGCTGAGCATGGCGTCGCCGGTCAGCTCGACCTGCGCGTCGGCGCAGTCGACATAGGCGGCCTTGTCGTCGGCGATGACGATGGTGTGCTCGCCCTGCTTGTGCTCGATGAAGAAGAAGATGCCTTCCTCCTCCATCAGCCGCTGGACGAAGGCGAAGGCGGTCTCGCCGTACTGGACGCAGTATTCGCGGGTCGGATGGCTCTCCTTGATCACGCCGAACCGGTAGTTGGTCACGTCGTGGCCTTTCAGCACATCCTCGATGATGTCCTTGGCGGTCTTCTCCTGGAAGATCTTGTGGTCGGCCGTCTGGGTCAGCAGCCACAGCGTCGGCACGATGTCGGCGACATAGCTGCGCAGGCCGCGCGCGCCCATCGCGCCGGGCGCGAACCGGCGGACGACGCCGTTGAAATAGCGCGGGTCGCCGCCGGGGCGGTCGATCTTCACGGTCACCGACTTGCCGAGCAGCTTGTCGGGCGTGATGTCGGTCGTCGCCGAGAGCAGGTCGAGCCGGAAATCGAACAGCTGCGACAGGCCCTCCGTCCCGCTGAACCCGGAGATCAGCAGTACGTCCGCGCCGAGCGGCGATTCGACGGAAAGGCGGCGTTCGTCCTGAGTGATCTGGTCAGCCAATGGCCGGAGCCCCTGCACGGCTTGGCCGGCCGAGGGTCACGGCTGCCGTGCCCGTCGCGCCTGCCGGAGAGAGGCGGCCGGCCCCGCACGCGAGGCCGGCCGGGACCTTGGCGCGAATCAGGCCTTGCCGGTGGCCAGGTTGAACGAGGAGGTCACCGGGTCGCCGGCCTTGCCGTCCGGCTGCGTCGGGGTGACCTTGTACTCGACCTTGGTGAAGTTGAGGCTGAGCGATTCCGAGGGCCGGTCGCCGCCGCTGCTCAGCGAATAGCCGCTGATCATGGTGTTCTCCAGCGTGAACTTGGCGATCTCTTCCAGCTTGTCGCCGGTCTTGACGATGGTGATCTCGCACTTCAGACCCTGGTCGGCCTTGCCGGTGGTCGCCTCGGTGAACAGCTGGGCCGAAGCGTTGTCGAGTTCCTTGGAGACCGTCACCTCGCTGATCGACGGCGCCGAAGCCTCGCGGTTGGCCGACGATCCGACCGGGGTCGAGATGCCGCGTCCCACGCCCCACTGCAGCGAGTGCAGCTCGATCTGGTCCTTGAACCCTTCCGCCGTGACGTTGCCTTTGATCTTGTCGCCAAGCTTCATGTAGATCGCCATAGGTCTACTCCATGCTCACCGCAGGGGCGCGGTTCCAGATGTTGTTGCGACTGGCCTGTTTCGCGCTTTGATACCTGGCTCGGCAGGCCGACTGCTGACACGTCCGCTGCAAACGCCGTCCGTCGCGACCCGGCACCATCCTTGCCGCGGGGAGCGGCAGCCGGTGCGGACGCTTTATACACGGGTTCCAGTCCCGAACGATACCGTTGTTTGTGAACCGGATTTCATTCACAGCGACTTAACGTCCCTAGACATGGCGTGCCTTCACCCCGCTTCGCTGTGCCGGCCGTCACACCAGCGCGAATTCGGCATCTTTGAGGTCCGCCTTGGGTGCATGGGCGATCAGCCAGCCGTTCAGGCCCAGCCGGGTGCGGCCGTCCAGGGCGGCCGGCGGAGCCTCGTCGCGCGCGACGGTCAGCTGCAGGCGGCAGGCATATTCCAGGCCCAGATACATCCTCACCAGGTCGCGCAGGCGCGCGAAGGCGGTGCCGCCGGGCAGCAGGTCCTCGAACAGCCGGCCGCGCACCGGCCCGATGCGCAGCCGGATGGTGCCCTGCACGTCCCAGGCGCGGCTGCCGGCCATCGCGGAAACGCCGAGCTGGCAGTTCGATTCCACCGGGCTGCCCGGGCCGGCCAGCCGGGTCTGCACCTCCGCCGGCAGCTTCAGCCACTGGCCGCAGAACTGGTCGGCGACGACCGGCCGGTCCAGATAGTCGGTCAGCATCGCCTCCAGCCCGCTGACCGAACGCGGCCAGTGGGCATAGAGCCCGGCGTAGTGGAAGAACGCCTCGTCGGCGGCGGCGTGCCGGCGCCGTGCCCGCCCGTGACCGAGCCCGACCAGCCCGGCCAGGAACTGGGTGACGCCGTCGTCGCCGCGCCCGCCGTGCCGCTCGAACGAGAACGGCATCCGGTACTTCACCCACGCCCGGTAGAACAGCGCGATGGCGCGGTGGTTGAACATGTCGAAGAAGTCGCGCATCGCGCCGCTGCGTTCGCGCAGCGCCCGGACCAGGATCTCGGAATAGCCCTGGGGCAGCACGCCGCTCGGCCCGGTCAGGCCCATCAGGTTGACCGACAGCTCGGGCTGCTGCGGGCCGACACGGCGGCGGATCGCGGTCTGCGTCAGCGCCTCGTCGCCTTCGGCCGGCTCCTGGTCCGGCGCCAGGGCGATCCGCTGCAGCTCGCCGGCCGGAAAGGCGAGCCCGGTGGCGGCGCGGAACCGCACCACTTCGCTGTCCGGCCGCGCGTCCTGGCCGACCGGGCGGTCGGCCGACGGCGGCGCGGCGGCGCCCACGCGCGCCGCCTGCTCCAGCAGACGCACCGCCTGGAACAGCGCGAACCGCTCGGGTTCGTGGTGCAGCCGATCGGCTACAGAATCTGTCGCTGACCGGCGCGCGGTGGCCATTTCTTCATCGGGCCCTTGCGTCCCCTGACCCGGGCGACGAACTGGGTGAACGAGTTGGCCGAGGCATAGAGCGCGAAGAAGCGCTCCAGCACGCTGGCCATCAGGAACATGCCGCTGCCGGAGAAGCGCGACGGGTCGAAGGTGACGCTCACCTCCAGCCCCCGGCAGATGGCGCCGACGATGGCGCCCGGCGCACGCGCGGCCGTCGGCCGCGTCGACACCTCGACGATGCCGCCGATCACCGCCCGTGTCTCCGGCGCGTCGCGGAAATCGTACAGCGTCAGGATCTCGCGCAGCGTCGCCGCGGCCTCGTCGCCGGTCAGCGAGAGGTGGTTCAGCGCCAGGTGCGACATCAGCCGGACATAGCCCGCCTCGCCGAAATTCAGCCGCAGCGTCGATGTCGGCGCGGTGACGCAGACGATGCCGGCCACCGCCGCGTTGGGCTCGACGAAGCGCAGCTCCGGGTGGCCGCCGCCGAACGGCAGGTCGTCGGGCAGGTTGCGGTTGAGGCAGGTGGTCTCGATCGAGACGATGAGGTCGTGGGCGATATTGGGGTTGAAGTCGAGGTCGACGAAGGCGAGGTGGGTCTGCGTGCCCGGGATGTCGCCGACCGCGGCCGAGCGGCGGGCATGCCAGTAGCGCCTGCCGGCGCTGTCCTCATGGCTGTGGCGCAGCGCGAAGAACGGCTCGAACGCGACGGCGTCGCCCTCGGCGGTGCGCCCGCTGACGTTGTCCACCGAATAGACCTCGGTCCCGCGCGGCCGGCGCGCATCCGGCACCACGCGGTATTCGCTCTGGCTGTGGGTCAGCCGCACCGGGTCGGCACGCTGCCGGAACAGGTTGACGATCGGCGTGCAGCCGAGGGTGAGGGCATCGGCGGAGACGCCGCGCTCCAGCTCGGTGGCGCTGCGGTCGAAATACAGGAACAGCTCCAGCGTACGCCCGGCGCCGATCAGCGTCTTCGCGTCGAAGCCGGCGATGTCGAAGAACAGGAACTTCTCGGGGAAGGCGAAGAACTCGGTCAGCAGTCGGTAGCCGGCGAAGGAGCGGGCCGGATAGGGCAGCATGCCCTGGTCCGGCCCGAAGCCGACCGGCTCGATCACCGACTTGTCGACGATCACCGGCTCGGTGTCCGCCGGCCCGTCGGCGAAGGCGACCGACTGGGTGTGGTTGAAGATCAGCTCGTAGAGCAGATAGGCGATCTGCGGCTGGGCGCTGATGAAGAAGCGCAGCCGGTCCGGCTGCAGGTCGCTGAACGTCGCCTGCTCGTTCATGCAGCGCAGCGTGATCCGCAGCGCGCCCTCGGCGTTCGGCGCCTGCCGGTTTGCCGGCGCCACCACCGGGCTGCCGCTGAACTGCACCGCGGTCAGCTCGACCGGCCAGACGTCGGTGTCGAAGCAGGTGCGGAAGCGGCAGGTCTCGCCGGCGACCGGCTCGGTGTCGACCTCGGTCATCCGCTTCACGCTGGCGACGCCCTCGGCCGCCGGATCGGCGCGCAGCCGCGCGATCGCCATCGACGGGATCGGCGCCAGATAGTGCGGGTACAGCAGATCGAGCAGCGACTGGGTCAGCTCCGGGAAGTCGTCCTCGAGCTTCAGCCGGGTGCGGGCGTTGAGCAGCGCGAACGCCTCGATCAGCCGCGAGACGTGCGGGTCCTCGACCGTGGTGCCGCTCATCCGCAGGTGGCCGGCGATGCCCGGATGCTGGCGCGCGAAGGACTCGCCCATCTGCCGGATGAACGAGAGCTCGCGGTTGTAGAAGTCGAGCAGCCGGTCAGACATCGAGCACGCTCGTCACCGCAAAGGTCCGTGTGACCGGCTCCAGCACGGAGTCGTAGACCACGTGCTCGGGAAACGGCTCCGCCTCGACCGTGGCGTCGATACGCAAGCGCAACGAACGGTCGAGGCTCTCGCCCGGCTCCAGCAGCTCGACCTTGACGTCGCGCAGCCGCGGCTCGAAGCGCCGGATCGCCTCCTCCACGTCGCGGCGCAATTGCCGGCTCTCCGCTTCGCGCGCCAGGTTGGCGCCGGCGAAATCGGGAATGCCGTAGTTGACCACCGAGCGCGGCAGCTCGCTCATGCCATCGGGCAGCGGCAGGCAGCGCTGGCGGGTGTTCAGCAGCAGCTCGAGGTCGCGGCCGACCGCCTGGCGCAGATGGTCGACCGTATAGCGCTCGCTGTCGCGGATCGAGGTCATTTCGGTCTCGATCAGCAGCCGGTCGAGCACCGACAGCAGCAGCCGCGGCTGGGCGGTGTCACGGGCCATCGGGCTTCACGCCTCCGGCCCTGTCGCGCGGGCGCCGGTCATGCCGCCCGCCGCGCGCTGACCTCGGTGACCAGCTCGAAGGCCGAGATCAGCTGGTCGAGCTGGAAGTGCGGCTGCAGGTGCACGGTGGCGACATAGTCGCCCGGCCGGCCCGGCCGCTCCACCACCGACACCCTGGCGGAGCGCAGCGGATAGCGGGCGCGCTGCTCGTCCGAAGCGTCGGGGCTGGCGTCGATATAGTTGCGCAGCCAGCGCTCGATATGAGCCTGGCAGTCCTCCGGGGTGGCGAACGAGCCGACCTTGTCGCGGCCGATCACCTTGACGTAGTGGGCGAAGCGGGAAACGCACAGCACGTACTGCAGCATCGACGACAGCCGGGCGTTGACCTTGGCGGCGGCGTCCTTGTACTCGCGATAGTGCTGCAGCGACGGGTTGCCGTAGAACGCCGAATAGTCGGTGTCCTTGCATTTCATAAGCGGAATGATCCCGGCGTCGCTAAGGCCGATCTCCTGGGTCTCGGTCAGCGCGACATCGGTCGAGATGCGGATGGCGACGCCGTCGCGGTCGGTGGCGAAGCAGTGCACCGGCAGGTCGGTGACCAGGCCGCCGCTGAGCGAATCGCGCCGGGCGCCGCGGATGTCGGCGAACCAGCGATAGCGCTGGAACGCGCGGATCACGATGCCGGCGAAGGCGAAGCCGGCGCTGCCCCACAGATAGGCGTCGCCGGTGGGGTCGCTGACGTCCTCGCGAAAGCGGAACCGGTCGCGCGCGCGACCGGCATCGGTGTAGGGCAGGCGCATCAGCACGTGCGGCAGGGTCAGCCCGACGAAGCGGGCGTCCTCGGATTCCTGCATCGCGCGCCAGCGCGCGTAGACCGGCTTGCGGAACACGCCCGTGAAACCGGTGGTCGCGCCGATGCCGGTGAAGCGGTCGACCTCCAGCAGCGCCGGCGCGCAGCCCAGGATGCACGGCGCGAACGCCGCCGCGGCGATCTGCGCCAGGCCTTTCAGGGCCGAGATGTCGTCGGTCGGATGGTCGGCGCTCGGGCTGTGCTGCACCTCGTGGTCGACCACCAGCAGGCCGTAGGGCTCGCCGCCGGCGATGCCGAACTCCTGGTCGTAGATCAGCTGGAACAGCGCCGCCTGGTCGAACTCGATCGCCCGCTCGATGTCGCGGCAGATGTCGCGCCAGCGGATGTTGAGCACGCGGATCTTGACGTTGTCCTTCGGCAACAGCTGGCCGGCGAGGTAGCGCACCCCGCGCCAGGTCGCCTCCAGGCGCTGGAAGCGGGGGTTGTGCAGCACGGCGTTGAGCTGGTCCTGCACCAGCTCGTCGATCAGGGCGATCGCCAGCTCCAGCGCGCCAACGAGCCGCTCGCGCAAAGGGCCCCGGCCGTTGGCCAGGGCCCTCTCCAATGCGCGGAACACATAGGCGCCGAAGGCGGCGTCCGCGCGGCGGCCGGTTACAGCATTCATCGGCCGCCGTGCGCGCGGGCTGCCACGGCCGTGGGCCTCAGCCGCCCATCTGCGGAATGCGCGCGACCATTCGCATCGACGCGGTCAGCTCCTCCATCTGCAGCCACGGCCGCATATAGGCCACGGCATGGTAGGAGCCGGGTGCGCCGGGCACCTCCTTCACCTGCACCGTCGCCTCGCGCAGCGGGTATTTCGCCCGCATCTCGGCGCTCGCGTCCGGGTTGGCGTTGACGTAGTTCTTGATCCAGCGGTTCAGCCAGGCGGCGCAATCCTCCGCCTCCATGAACGAGCCGATCTTGTCGCGCGCCATCACCTTCAGGTAGTGGGCGAAGCGGGCGGTCGCCATGATGTACGGCAGGCGGGCCGAAATGGCGGCGTTCGCCGTCGCCTCGGGCCGGTCGTACTTCTTCGGCTTCTGGCTGGTCTGCGCCCCGAAGAACACGGCATAGTCGGTGTTCTTGTAGTGGCACAGCGGCAGGAAGCCGAGCTTGCTCAGCTCCGCCTCGCGGCGGTCGGTGATGCCGATCTCGGTCGGGCACTTCTGGTCGCTGTCGCCGTCGTCGCTCTTGAAAACATAGCTCGGCAGGTTCTCCACCTTGCCCCCGTTTTCGGCGCCGCGGATGGCGGTGCAGAAGCCGTTCTGGGCGAAGGCGTCGGTCAGCCGCGCGCCCATCACATAGGCCGCGTTCATCCAGCAGAACTCCGTGTGGTCCATCGCCACCGGATTGCCGTTGGCGTCGAGCCGGCCTTCCTCGTAGCCGAACTCCTCCACCGGCTTGGTCGCCGAACCGTAGGGCGCGCGCGCCAGCACGCGCGGCATGGTCAGCGTCACGAAGCGGGAATCCTCGCTGTCGCGGAAGCTGCGCCACTTGGCGTACTCGATCGATTCGAAGATCTTCTCCATATCGCGCGGCTTGGAGAGCTCCTCGTAGGATTCGAAGCCGAACATCTTCGGACCGGCCGACGAGATGAACGGCGCGAACGAGGCGGCGGCGATGTTCGACATCCCGGTCAGCAGCTCGATGTCCTCGGGATGGTTGGTGAACTCGTAGTCGCCGATCAGCGCACCGTAGGGCTCGCCGCCGGGCGAGCCGAACTCGGTCTCGTACAGCTTCTTGAAGGTCTGGCTCTGGTCGAACTCGACCGCCTTGCTGAGGTCCTTGTACAGGTCGCGCTTCGACACGTTCAGCACGCGGATCTTCAGCGTGGCGCTGGTCTCGGAGTTCATCACCAGGTGATGCAGCCCGCGCCAGGTGCCTTCCAGCTTCTGGAACTTCTCGTGATGCATCACCGCGGCGAGCTGGGCCGACAGCTTGGCGTCGATCGCCGCGATCGCGGCGTTGAAGGTCTGGGTCAGGTTCTTCGAGAACGTGACCGTGCCGGCCAGGGCTTCCTGGGTCAGCGTCTTCAGCAGGTCCTGGGCCCGGTCGGGCTCGGTCTGCTTGGTCGCCGCGACCATCTGGTCGAGGAGACTGGCCTCCCCGGCTTCGGCGGCCTGGGCTTCGGCAGCTTGGGTTTCAGCCATTACGCACCCTCTCCGTCGGATTTCTTGCCTTCCTCGTCGACGCCGAGCTGGGCGCCCAGCGCCTTCAGGTCCTCGCCGCTCTTCAGCACCTGCTCAAGCAGACCTTCCAGCTCTTCCGAGCGGTCGACCTTCGACATCAGGTCGCGCAGCTTGTCGCGCGTCTCCAGCAGCTTGCGCAGCGGCTCGATCTGGTTGACCACATTGACCGGGTCGAAGTCGTCCATCGAGTTGAACTTCAGGTCGACCGCCATCTCGCTGCCGTCGCCGGCCAGCGTGTTCTCGACCTTCATCTGCAGCCCGGGGGTCATGCGCTTCATGACGTCGTTGAAGTTGTCGCGGTCGATCTGGATGAACTTGCGATCCTTCAACGGCTTCAGCGGCTCGGTCGGGTCGCCCGAGAAATCGCCCATGACGCCGACCACGAAGGGCAGCTCCTTTTCGACCTGGGCGCCCTCGGTCTCTACATCGTAGCGGATGTGGACACGGGGCTTGCGCACCCGTTCCAGCTTATCGTGGATACTCGCCATGGCTTAGCATGCCTCCATTGTGTGGATGGTCGTCGGGCAAAACGAGGCGGGGCAGGCTGCCGGCGCCGCCCACACGGGGCAGACCAGCGGGCAAAGACTATTTTGGCCTTTTTGAACAGACTCTAAATACATCGCCGGATTGCATTTCCGTGGCCGGCCCGGCACCTGCGGTGCGCGACGGCGCCCAAAAACCGTTGGCGGCATGAATCCGAGAGTCCGTTCATTGAGGGACTTTGAACGACACTTCACCGCCGGAGCCCGAGCGGCTGCGCCCATCCTAACGTCATTGCAACGGTTTTGCCAGCCCGCACGGCATCGGCCTGTGCGCAGGCGCACTCCGGGCCGCCGCGGCCCGCGACCGTGTCACTCCTCGCCGCCGTCGGCCCGCGGCTTGATTCCGGCGGCAGTCAGGAACCCGCGGCGGGCGTCGCCGTCTGGCAGCAGCTCGATCAACAGTTCGTGCAGCGACATGCGCCCGCGGCGGACCAGGTCCTCCAGCGTATAGGCGATGGGCGAATGCGGCTCGTTGCGCCGGAAGAACTCCGCCGCCTTCAGGATCAGGCGGAACGCATCCTCGCGGTTGGCGATGACGTCGCTGCCGCCGCGCGGCGCGGCCGCGGCGGCCTCGCCGCCGCCGCCCGCCGCCGGCGCCTGGGCCGCATCGCCCGCCGCTTCCGGCTCCGCCGCCGCCACCGGCATGCGGTCGCGGGCGGCGTACCGCACCAGGTCGATCACGTCGGACATAGACGAGCGGATCGCCCCGGTCGGCGGTCCGTCCGCGCCGCAGAGCTCGTTCAGCACCGCCTCCATTTCGGCGAAGGCGGCGGTCGCTTCCGCGGCATCCTCGAACAGCCGCTGATAGAATCCCGGCGAGGTCGCGTTCACCGCCGCATTGAACTGGTCGACCGTGATCGCACCGGCGTCGATGCGGGCCTGGCGCTTGTCCTCGTCGGCGATGCGGCCGACGGCATCGGCCTGCTGGTAGTGCCAATAGGCCAGCGGGCCGGTATCGCCCGGCTCGGTCAACGGAATCTGGCGGATCGGCATGATCAGCGTGCCGTCGGCGCCCTCGCCGTTCAGGCCGGTCAGCGGCGCGATCTTGGTTTCCAGCCCGTCCTCGTCCTCGACCGGATAGAGGCCGGCCCAATGGGCCCCGACCAGCGCGGTGATCAGCCGGAAGCCGTCGCGCAGCCCGGCGAAGCCGTGGAACCGGACCAGGGCCTCGATCAGCCAGGCGGCGATCTCCAGGTCCTTGCTGCGCTCGGCCAGCACCGCCGGCGCCTTGTCCAGGATCACCCGCCACTGGTCGGGCACGCTGCCGCTCTCGCCCTCCGCCGCGCTCTGCCGCTCGGCGGCGCGGGCGGACGAGCGCGCGTCCTTCAGCTGGTAGTAGATCGATGTCGGCGAGGCGTCGGCGCGCAGGTCCTCGCCGGTCGGCGCCTCGTCGGAGATCGGCGCAACCAGCGAATCGAGATCGAGCACGGGGGCTGTCGCCATGCGGGACTCTTCCTCTGCCGGCGCAGAAATCCGGGCGCCGCGGGGGTGGGGCGGAACGGGCGGCGACACGCTATCATAGGCGACCGGAGGGTCAATCCGAATGTCCCGCGGCCATCGCCGAGGCGGGCGGGCTCTATTGCACGGGGGTCATGAATCCACTAAACCGGCAGCGCTGCGATGGGCGGCCAGGCACCGGCATCCATCGGGTCTGGGACTGTAGTGGGCAGCGATCAGCGACAGGGCGACCGACCATGCGGAAACGCCGCCATCCGGCACTCGGCCTGATTCTCGCGGTCCTCGTCGCGACGTTCGCGCACAACGGCGCCGAGGCGCAGCCCGGCCCCGGCGGCGTTGTCGGCGTGGCGCTGGTGATCGGCAACGAGGGCTACGACCACCTGCCTGCCGCGCCGGGTTCGACCGCCGATGCCGCCGTGGTCGCCCAGTTCCTGTCCGGCGCCGGCTTCCAGGTGCTGCGCTACGCCAATGCCAGCCGCGGCGAGATGCTTGCCGCCAGCCAGCGTTTCCTGCGCCTGCTGCCCGACGCCGACGTCGCCGTGGTCTATTTCGCCGGCCACATCCTCGACCTCGACGGCCGCAATTTCATGGTGCCGACCAATGTGCGCATCGCCGCGGCGACCGACCTGCTGACCGCCGGCGTCGCCGTCGACCCGCTGATCGAGCGTATCGAGCGATCAGGCGTGCACAGCGCCTGGTTCTTCCTCGAAGGCGGCGTCGCGCTGGCCCAGGCGGATGCCGGCGGCCTGACCGGCGCGATGGCGGAGCCGCGCGAGACGACGATTCCGGCGGCCTTCGCGCTGGCGGTCGAGCCGGGCAAGACCATCGTCGCGGCCGACCCGACGCTGGGCGACTTTACCGCCAAGGTGTTCGACTATGCCAACCGGCCGGGTGTCCAGTTCGAGGACGCGCTGGTCATGGCCCGCGACGAGATGGCGGAGCGGCGCGGCGTCGCGCCGCCGCCGTGGGTGCGCGAGACGCTGTCGGAGCCGCTGGCGCTGAACCCGGTGCAGGAGCCCGCGGTCAATGCACAGGAGCGCCGGGCCTGGGATCGCGTGCTGCTGCAGCCCACCGACGCCGAGCGGCTGGATGCGCTGAAGGAGTATCTGCAGGACTACCCGGCCGGCGCATTCACCACCGAGGCGCGCCAGATGCTGCTGCAGCTGCTGGCCAGCCAGCGGATGACCAGCGGCGCCGAAGCGGGCAGCCAGGCCGGCGGACAGGACGGGACGGCCGCGCCGCCGCAGAACCGGCCGCCGGAGATTGCTGCGATTCCGCCGGTCGACCTGGTCGCCGGCGGTGCGCCGGTGACCGTCGACCTGCCCGATCCGAGCGATCCCGACGGCGACGCGCTGACCATCGAGGTCGTGTCGCTGCCGTCGACCGTGGCGGTGACCGCCGGCGGCACCGCCCGTGCGCTGGGCGACCGCCGTACCGCGGCTCAGCTCGACAGCGTCGTGCTGACGCCCGGCGACACCGGCGACGTCGACGAGCTGTTGTCGCTGCAGATCGCGGACCCGTCGCAGGCGGCCGTGGTCGCCGAGATCGTGCTGCACATCGCCGCCCGGCAGAACCGTCCGCCGGTCGCGCTGGACATCCCCGCGATGACCGTCGCCGCCGATGCGACGCCGGTCCGGTTCTCGGTTCCGGCGCCGTCTGATCCCGACGGCGACGCGGTCACCGTCTCGGTCACCCAGTTGCCCCGCTTCGGCGAGATCCTGGCCGGCGGCGCCGCGGTCGCGGTCGGCCAGGAGCTCGCCGCCGAGGCCCTGGCGGCGCTGGAATACCGGCCGAAGCCCGGCCATTCCGGCGATGCCGGCGCGTTCGCCCTGCTCGCCCGGGACGCCCATGGCGGCGAGGTCGCCTTCAGCATGCCGGTCAGCGTGACGCCGGCACCCTCGGCCGAGGGCCGCGCCCTCTGGGACCCGGCCCAGGCACCGCGGGCGCAGGTGCGCTTCGCCCAGGTGGCGCTGCAGGCGCTCGGCTACTACGACGGCACGCTGGACGGCATCTACGGCCCCGGCACCCAGGGCGCCATCGACCGCTACCTGCAGTCGCTCGACCCGCCGGCCAGCGGCGGCATGACCCTGCGCCAGCGTGCCGAGCTGGCGGCGGCGGCGGCGGAAGCGATCGCCGACACGGCGCGCGCCACCGCGGCCAGCGCCGAGGAGGCGGCGACCAAGGCGCAGGCCCTGGCCGCGACCGACGACGCCATCGAGATCTCGTGGGCCGACGGCGTCTATCGCGGCGAGGTCAACGGCACAACGCTGGAGGGCTACGGCGTGCTGCAGGCCTCGAACGGCCAGAGCTTCGCCGGGTTGTTCGCCAACAACGAGCCGACGCTCGGCGTCCACCTGTTCCAGAGCGACAGCCGCTATGCCGGCGAGGAGCAGGCGCGCGTGCCGAGCGGGCTCGGCGTCTACGAATATCCGGGCGGCGTCGTCTTCGCCGGCGAATGGGTGGCCGGCGAGATCAACGGCCTCGGCGTCAGCGAATCGCCGGCCGGGGTCACCGTCAGCGGCGAGTGGAACCGCAACAGCCCGAACGGGAACGGCGCGGTCGTCGACGTGCAGAACGGCCGCCGGATCGGGGTGATGGACGCGGGGCGCTTCACCGCGCTCTACTGACCCCGGCCGCGGCGCGGCGCCCCGGGCGCCGGGGCACCGACCGCCTCCCGTTCCGGCAGCGAGGGAACCGTGCCGCCCGATCAGGCCCACCAGTCGCTGCCGTATCTGGGCCAGGCGCTGGCCTTTCTGGCCGCGGCCGCCGTGCTGCCGGCGCTGTGTCGCTGGCTGCGGATCAGCCCGATCGTCGGCTTCCTGCTGTTCGGCGTCGCCGTCGGGCCGGGCGTGCTCGGCCAACTGGTGCCGGCGCAGCCGTGGCTGCGCAGCGTGGTGTTCTCCGAAACCGAGCAGGTGCGCCTCTTTGCCGAGGTCGGCGTGTCGCTACTGCTGTTCACGCTGGGCCTGGAGCTGTCGTTCCGCCGGCTATGGACCCTGCGGCGTCTGGTGTTCGGGCTGGGTGGGCTGCAGCTGGCGCTGTGCGCGCTGGTGATCGCGGCCGCGGCGGCCGCGCTCGGACTCGACGGCGTCGCCGCCGTCATCCTGGGCGCCGCGCTGGCGCTGTCGTCGACCGCCATGGTGATGCAGCTGCTGGCCGAATCGCGGCGCACCACCACCCCCGTCGGCCGGCGCGCCTTCGCCATCCTGCTGCTGCAGGACCTGGCGGTGGCGCCGCTGCTGCTGGCAACGTCGCTGCTGGCGGTCGGCGACAGCGCGCAGGCGGAATCGGTGTGGCTGTCGCTCGGCGAGCTGCTGCTCGGCGGCGCGGTCATCGTCAGCCTGATCGTGGCGGCCGGCCGCTTCGTCGCCCGGCCGCTGCTACAGCTGGTCGGCGCCTCGCGCGCGCCGGACGCATTCATGGCCGGCACGCTGTTCATCGCCGTCGGCGCCTCGGTCGCGACCGCGGCGGCCGGCCTGTCGGCCGCGCTCGGCGCCTTCCTCGCCGGCATGTTGCTGGCCGAGACCGAGTACCGCCACCAGATCGAGGTCGACCTGGAGCCGTTCAAGGGCCTGCTGCTGGGCCTGTTCTTCGCCTCGATCGGCATGACCATCCAGCCGGCCGCGGTCTGGCCGCAACTGGGCTGGATCGCGCTGGCGATGGTCGGGCTGATGCTGGTCAAGGCGGCGATCGTCGCCGGTCTGGCCCGCCTGTTCGGGCTGGACTGGCCGCGGGCGATGGAAACCGGCGTGCTGCTGTCGCAGGCGGGCGAATTCGCACTGGTCGTGCTCAGCCTTGCCGGCAGCCAGGGGGTCGTCGAACCGGCGGTGGCCCAGGCGGCCCTGATCGTGGCGGCGCTGTCGATCATGGTGACGCCGTTCCTGGCGGCGCCGGCCGGCCTGCTCGCCACCCGGCTGGAGGCGCGGCGCGCCGCCGCCGATGCCGCGACGGCCGACGACGAAAGCCTGTCGGAGCACGTCATCGTCATCGGCTTCGGCCGGGTCGGCCGCCAGGTCGCGCGCATGCTCGAGGCCGAGGACATCCCGGTGCTGGCCGTCGACCGCAACCCGGGACGGGTCGCCCAGCTGCGCCGGGCCGGCTATGCCGCGATGTTCGGCGACGGCACCCGCCCCGACCTGCTGCGCCGGGCCGGCGCCGACCGGGCGCGCGCCGTCGTGGTCACGGTCGACGAGCCGCGCGCGACCGAGTCCATCGTGCGCGCGGTGCGCCGCGAATGGCAGACCCTGCCGCTGCATTGCCGCGCCAGCGACCGCGACGCCGCGCGCCAGCTGCTGGGCATCGGCGCCAGCCATGCCACGCCGGAAACGCTGGAATCGAGCCTGCAGCTGGGCGCCAGCCTGCTTTCCGCCTTCGGCGCCCAGGCCGAGGTGGTCGGCCGCCGGGTCGAGCAGGCGCGCGAGCAGTTCATGGAAGGGCGCGACGGTTCGTAACCGGGACGCCGGCCGCGTTCGCGCGCCCATTGCGGCCCCGCCGCGCAGGCCGTAAGACCTGGGCCTCCAACGAGAAGCCGCCACCAACCCGAAGCCGATTGGAAACGCCCCATGCGCCTGATCCAGTACACCACCGCCGACGGCAAGCGCGCCGTCGGCCGCATCGCCGGCGACGGTGCCGCGCTCGAGCGCCTTGCCGGCATCGAGACCACCTACCAGCTCGCCGGCCGCGCGATCGCCGAGCGTGCCCGGCTGGCCGACCTGGCCGCCGGCATCGCCAGCGCCGGCGGCGACGACTATGACGCGATCGTCGCCGAGCGGCGCCTGCTCTGTCCGGTCGACCACGCCGACGGCGCCCACTTGCTGGTGACCGGCACCGGGCTGACCCACCTCGGCTCCGCCGCCACCCGCGATTCGATGCACCAGAAGGTGACCGGCGCCGATGTCGAGACGCTGACGGACTCGATGAAGATGTTCCGCATGGGCCTCGAGGGCGGCAAGCCGGCGCCGGGCACCGTCGGCGTGCAGCCGGAGTGGTTCTACAAGGGCGACGGCAGCCTGGTCTCCGCGCCGGAGCAGCCGCTGGTGTCGCCCGCCTTCGCCGACGACGGCGGCGAGGAGCCGGAAGTGGCCGGCGTCTACCTGATCGGTCCCGACGGCACGCCGTGGCGGCTGGGCTTTGCGCTGGCCAACGAGTTCTCCGACCACGTGATGGAGCGGCAGAACTATTTGTGGCTGGCCCATTCCAAGCTGCGCACGCTGTCGTTCGGACCGGAGTTGCTGGTCGGCGACCTGCCGGCCTCGGTCGAGGGCACCTCGCGCATCCGGCGCGGCGAGCGGGTGATATGGGAGAAGCCGTTCCTGTCCGGCGAGGCCAACATGTCCCACACCATCGCCAACCTGGAGGCGCATCATTTCAAATACGATCTGTTCCGCCGGCCGGGCGACGTGCATGTGCACAGCTTCGGCACCGCGACGCTGAGCTTCGCCGACGGCATCCGGGTCGAACCGGGCGACGTGTTCGAGATCGAGGCGGGCTGCTTCGGCCGCGCCCTGCGCAACCCGCTGGCGGTCGCGGCGGCCGAACGGGTCGAAGTGCGCGCGCTGTAGGCCGACGCGCGTCGCCACAGAACGGCCCCTTTTTCATGCCCTGATCGATGTCCCGGGCGGCCCGCCGGCCGCCCGGCCACCGCGATGGCAGAATCGGGGGATTGGCCAATGACGGACGTGAGTCTCCACCGCCGGCAGGTGCTGCGCGGCATCGGCGCCGGCTCGGCGCTGGTCGGCGTGGCGCTGGCGACGCCGGCAGCCGCGGAAAAGGTCTGCGGCGCCTTCGACGGCTACGGGCTGCAGCAGTGCGAGGCTGGCATCAGCCGCGAGGTCGCCTCGGCCACGGCGGCCGCGGTCGGCAGCCAGCACCTCAACCAGTGGTGCTGGGCGGCCTGCATCGAGATGGTGTTCCGCTTCCACGGCTTCCACGTGCCGCAGGAGCGCATCGTCGAGGAAACATGGGGTGGCATCGTCAACATGCCGGCCTGGCCGGAGCAGATCCTCGGCAACCTGAACCGGCCGTGGCGCGACGACGGCGGCCGGCCGTTCGAGGTGGAATCCGACGCCTATACCGCAAACGAGTTCACGGCGGCGCAGGACCTGGCCGAGAACAAGCCGCTGATCATCGGCACCATGGGCCATGCGATGGTGCTGACCTCGATCCTCTACCGGCGCGACGCCCAGGGCAACGGCGAGGTCACCGGCGCGGTGGTGCGCGACCCGTGGCCAGGCGTCGGCCGGCGCCAGCTGACCGGCATGGAATGGCACGGCCGCGCCTTCCTGGCGCGCATCCGGGTCTATCCGGCCTGACGGCACGCAGCCGAAATCCGGTGCCGCGGCGGAACTGAATCCGCCTCGTGCGTTTCTCCTTGCATGGATCGCGTGCCGCGGGTCGGCCGCGATCCGGCAAACACCAAAGCTGAGGAGAACCACGATGAGGACATTCATCAGTCGCAGCGCCATGCTGGCTTCGGCCAGCGCGCTGGTCATGGCCGGCGGCGCCGCCCTGGCCGAGGACATGCCGCAGGCGGAGGCCGCAGCCGAAACCGAGGTGCTGGTCGAGGTCGGCAATCCGGGCGCCGACGGCGTGGTCGACCCCGACAATGTCGGGTCGGCGGTGCAGGCCCTGGTCGGCCGCGAGGCCGGCGACATCGCCGACATGGCGGTCTACAACGAGGCCGGCGACCTGATCGGCCATGTCGCCATGGTGGCGCGCAACGCCAATGGCGGCCTGTTCCTGATCGTCGGCTACGACGAAGCCAGCACGCTGGCCGGCGTCGGCGACCAGGCCATTCCGTTGACCCGCTTCGACTACAACGACGAGGCCGAGGCGCTGGTGCTGTGGGGCAGCCACGGCGCCGCGCCGGCGATGGCGGACCCTTATGGCGCGCGGGCACGGCTGTACAGCGTGGTCGCCGCCGACACGGTGATCGACGCGGTGGCGACGGATCCGGCGGTCTATCGCTGGGACGATGCGGCCGCCGACGAGGATGCGGTCGACCTGTCGGATATGGCCGAGGACGTGGAGGACGCGGTCGCCGACCTGTTCGGCAACGCACGGACGCTGATCGACGGCCGCGGCGTCGACGAGATCGTCGGGCTGGACATCCTCGACCGTGCCGGCGACGACATCGGCAGCGTCGAGGAGATCGCCCACAACGGCCAGGGCGAGCTGTTCCTGATCGTGTCGCTGGACGACGGCGTGCTCGGCATCGGCGACAGCGAACGCGCCGTCAGCCTGAGCGCGTTCGACTACGAGCCGGAGCGCGACGCCTTCGTGCTGCTCGACACGTCGGAAGCCGCGCTCGAGGCGATGCCGGAATGGGACACCGATACCCCCGGCTACACGGTGATCGAGTCCGACCTGGACTGGGCCGCCTTCAACTGACCGGCACCACCGGTCGCGGTGACGGTGCGCCGGTTCCGGCCGGCGCATCGCCCGCGCGCCCTCACGCCGCCCGCGCGCTTGTTCCGCCGAACGGGGCCAGGTTGGCGACGAACAGCCGGGCGCACGCGCGCCAGTTGAACCGTGCCGCATGCGCCCGGCAGGCCGCGCGCGGAATCGACAGCGCCGCCATGGCCGCCGCGGCGAGATCGTCGCCGAGCGCGCCGGCACCGCTGTCGCCGATGACGTCGAGCGGGCCCGGCACCGGGTAGGCCGCCACCGGAACCCCGCTGGCCAGCGCCTCCAGCATCACCAGGCCGAAGGTGTCGGTGCGGCTGGGAAAGACGAACACGTCGGCCATCCGGTAGTGCCGCGCCAGCGCCTCGCCGTGCTGGGCGCCGGCGAACACGGCCTCCGGGAAACGTGCGGCCAGCGCGGCACGCTGCGGCCCGTCGCCCACCACCAGCTTGGTGCCGGGCAGATCGGCGCCGAGAAACGCCTCCAGGTTCTTCTCCACCGCCAGCCGGCCGACGAACAGGAACACCGGGCGCGGCAGCGCCAGCGGCGGAACCTCGTCGTCTGCCAGAGGTCGGAACAGCGCCGTGTCGACCCCCCGCGTCCACGGCCGGACGTTGCCGAAACCGCGCCCCGCCAGCTCGCGCGCCAGCGAGGCGGTCGCCGCCATCACGCCGGCGCCCGCGCCATGGAAGCGCCGCAGCAGCGCGAACGACCAGGCGCGCGGCACGCCGAAGCGGGCATGCAGGTAGTCCGGGAAGCGGGTATGGAATGCCGTGGTGAACGGCAGCCGGTTGTCGAGGCAATGGCGCCGCGCGGCCCAGCCGAGCGGTCCCTCGGTGGCGATGTGCACCGCCTCGGGATCGAATGCGGCAAAGGCCCGCGCCACGCCGGCGCGCGGCCGCAGCGCCAGCCGGATCTCCGGATAGGTCGGGCACGGCAGCGTGGCGAAGCGGTCGGGTGCGACCAGCACGACACGGTGGCCGAGGCCGGCCAGCTCGCGGTCGAGCTGGCTCAGCGTGCGGACGACGCCATTGACCTGAGGAAGCCAGGCATCGGTGACGATGAGAATGCGCATTCCGGCTCCTCGAGCGAGATGCCATAACCGGCCAGCACGGTGTCGCGCGGCAGCGAGCGGCCGCGCGGCGCCGGCGCGGCGCAATGGGCGTCGGGCCTGAGGTCGGCCCAGCCCAGGATTTCGAGCCGGCCGTCCAAGTGTTCGACCAGCGCGGTGCAGCTCTCCACCCAGTCGCCGTCGTTGCAGTAGAGCACCCCGTCGATGGTGCGGATCTCGGCATGGTGGATATGGCCGCAGACCACGCCGTCGACCCGCCGCTGCCGCGCCGCGGCCGCCACCGCTTCCTCGAAGCGGCCGATGTACTGCACCGCTTCCTTCACTTTCAGCTTCAGGACGGCCGACAGCGACCGGTAGGGAAAGCCGAGCCGGCGGCGCAGGCCGTTGAAATGCCGGTTGAGCGCCAGCGCGGCGCCATAGGCGCCGTCGCCGAGCAGCGCCAGCCAGCGGTGGCAGCGCACCACGCCGTCGAACTGGTCGCCGTGCAGCACCAGCAGCCGGCGGCCGTCCGCGGTCCGGTGCACCGCGTCCTCGCGCACCTCGATGCCCTGGAAAAAGCGGCCGTCAAACCGGCGCAGCGCCTCGTCGTGGTTGCCGGGCACCAGCACCACGCGCCGGCCCAGCTCGGCCAGCCGCAGGAACGACCTGACCGCGCGGTCGTGCGCCGGCGGCCAGTACCAGCTGCGTTCCAGCCGCCAGCCGTCGATGATGTCGCCGACCAGATACCAGGTCTCGGCCTCGACATGGGCGAGGAAGTCGAGCAGCAGCTCGGCCTGGCAGCCGCGGCTGCCGAGATGGATGTCGGAGATCCAGACGGTGCGATATTGTCTGCGCGGCGAATGCGCGTTCATCGCCCGCTCCTGCGCTTGCTGTCGCCCGGCAACCCCCGCTCCCGATTCGGCCCTGGCTGAATCCGCCGGGACGGTGGGCAAGTCAACGGCCGAATTCAATGGAAATGATTCGTGTGAAAGCAAAATTCAAAAAATGTTCACACAGGACCATGAAACAGAACTGTCAATTTTCTCACAGTACTAGACGATATTACTTACATGTGCCCTCGGTCGACGGTTCCGCCGGGTCGCCGGCGCCGGCCCGGCGACGGGCGCGGCGGGCGTTTACAGCGGCCGCGCGAGCGTGCATATCGGCAGCCGATGGATAGCCCCTACCGCCCGGTCACGCCCCCGGCCGTCGCCGCCCCGCGGCTGTCGGCCCTGGTCGTTGCGCACGACGAGGAAGACCAGCTGGCCGCCTGCCTGGAACGGCTCGCCTTCGCCGACGAGCTGGTGGTCGTGCTCGACCGCTGCACCGACGGTTCGGAGGCGGTGGCGCGCCGCTTCACCGACCGCATCGTCGCCGGCGCCTGGCCGGTCGAGGGCGACCGCCGCAACACCGGCATCGATGCCTGCACCGGCGACTGGATCCTGGAGGTCGACGCCGACGAGCGGGTCACGCCGGAACTGGCCGCCGAGATCCGGACCGCGATCGCCGGCGCGCCCTACGGCTATTTCGTCGTGCCCTACGACAACTACGTCGGCGACCGGCTTGTGCGCTACGGCTGGGGCGCGCAGATCGGCGTCAGCGCCGCCATCCGGCTGTTCGCGCGGGGGGCGAAGCGCTGGGGACCGCAGCGGGTCCACCCCAAGCTTGCCCTCGACGGCGCCAAGATGACGCTGAACGCGCGCATGATCCATCATGTCGACACCGGCATCTCCGACATGCTGCACCGGCTCGACCGCTACACCACGCTGGCCGCGCGCGACATGCGTGCCAGCGGCGAGGTCGGGACATTGGGCCGCAACCTGCGCCGGATTTTCTCGCGCTTCTGGAAATGCTATGTCGCCCGCAAGGGCTATCGCGAGGGCCGCTACGGCATCCTGATCGCCCTGATGGCCGCGCTGTATCCGATCCTGAGCTATCTCAAGGCCACGCTGGAGGACGAGTGATCCGCCTGTTCCAGGCCATCGCCGGCGCCGAGCACGGCGGCGCCGAGGCGTTCTTCGTCAGGCTGGCCAAGGCATTGCAGGATGCCCCCGGGCCGGTCTCGGTGACCCAGCACATCGCCAGCCGGCCGCATGCCGCCCGCGTCGCCGCCCTGCGCGCGGCCGGCATCCCGGTCACCGAGCTGCCGTTCAGCGGCTGGCTCGACTTCACCACCCGGCGCGGACTGCGCGCGGAGATCTCGCGCTTCATGCCGCATATCGTGCTGACCTGGATGAGCCGGGCAAGCCACATGTGCCCGCGCGCTTCGCCTTCGTCGCCGTTCCTGCACATCGCGCGGCTGGGCGGCTACTACGACCTCAAATACTACCAGCACTGCGAGGCGCTGATCGCCAACACCCGCGACATCGCCGACTGGATCCTGCGCCAGGGCTGGCAGCCGGCGCGGGTGCACTACCTGCCGAACTTCGTGACGGTGGAGCCGGGCGCCCCGGTCGCGCGGGCCAGCCTGGACACTCCGGCGAAGGCGCCGCTGGTGCTGGCGATGGGCCGCCTGCACGCCAACAAGGCGTTCGATATCCTGATCCGTGCGGTCGCGACCATGCCGGGCGTCTATTGCTGGATCCTGGGCGAGGGCCCGGAGCGGGCGCGGCTGGAGGCGCTGGCGGCCGAGTGCGGCGCCGCCGACCGGGTGCGGCTGCCGGGCTGGCGCGACGACGTCGCCGGCTACTACCGCGCCGCCGACGTGTTCGTCTGCCCGTCGCGGCACGAGCCGCTGGGCAACGTGGTGCTGGAGGCCTGGGCGCACGAGAAGCCGGTGCTGGCGGCGGCCAGCGTCGGGCCGAGCGCGCTGCTGGAGGACGAGGAGACCGGCCTGCTGGTCCCGGTCGACGACGCCGAGGCGATGGCGGTCGGGCTGACCCGCCTGATCGAGCAGCCGGCGCTGGCCAGGCGGCTGGCCGCCGGCGGCCACCGGGTCTACCGCGCCGCCTACACGCCCGACGTGGTGGTCGCGCAGTATGTCGAACTGTTCCGCCGCCTGCTCGACGCGCGCGGGATTCGCCTGGGCGGAGAAAGCTGATGTGCGGCATCGCCGGGGTGATGCCGACCAGCGACGGCCATTCCCACGACGCCATCCTGGCCCGGCTGGGCGACGCGCTGGCCCACCGCGGGCCGGACGGTCGCGGCACCTACCAGGCCGACCGGGTGGCGATGGTGCAGACCCGGCTGGCGATCATCGACCTGCAGACCGGCGACCAGCCGCTGCACGGCCCCAACCACACCACGCTGATCGCCAATGGCGAGATCTACAACTACCGCGAGCTGCGCGCCGAGCTGGGCGAGGACCGCTTCGCCACCCGCTCCGACTGCGAGCCGCCGCTGTTCCTCTACGCCGACGGCGGCACCGGCTTCGCCGACCGGCTGCGCGGCATGTACGCGCTGGCCATCCACGACCGGCCCAGCGGCCGGCTGGTGCTGAGCCGCGACCCGTTCGGCATCAAGCCGCTGTACTACGCCGAGCACCGCGACCACTTCGCCTTCGCCTCCGAGCCGCAGGCGCTGGTCGCCGCCGGCCTGGTCGAGCGGAATGAGGAGCCGCTGGCGCGTGCCGAGCTGCTGCAGATGCAGTTCTCCACCGGCGCCAACACGCCGTTCGCCGGCGTCAAGCGGCTGCTGCCCGGCGAGACGGTGGTGGTGGCCGGCGGCCGCGTGCTGGAGCGCAGGCGGCGCAGCGTGCTGCCGGTCGAAGGACCGCGCCCGATCGACGAGGCGGCGGCGCTGGCCAGCCTCGACCGCGTGCTGATGGAAAGCGTCGACCTGCACCAGCGCTCGGACGTGCCCTATGGGATGTTCCTGTCCGGCGGCATCGATTCCAGCGCGCTGCTGGCGGTGATGGCGCGGCTGAACGATCGGCCGGTGCGGGCCTACACCGCCGGCTTCCGCGGCGCCGACGTGCACGACGAGCGCGCACGCGCACGTGCCACCGCCAAGGCGGCCGGGGCCGAGCATGTCGAGGTCGAGATCGGCGAGGACGACGTCTGGCGCCATCTGCCGCGCATCGCCGCGGCGATGGACGACCCGGTGGCGGACTACGCGGTGATCCCGACCTACCTGCTGGCCGCGCGGGCGCGCCAGGACCTGAAGGTGATCCTGTGCTGCGAGGGCGGCGACGAGCTGTTCGCCGGCTACGGCCGCTATCGCAGCGCCGTGCGGCCGTGGTTCTGGGGCGGGCGCGGCATGCGGGTGAAGGGCATGTTCGACGGCCTGGACGTGCTGCGCAGCCAGCCGGCCGGCTGGCGCGACGGCATGGACGCCGCCGAGACGCTGGCGGCCAGCCACGGCGCGCTAACCCGGCTGCAGGTGGCGCAGATGATCGACTTCACCGACTGGCTGCCCAACGACCTGCTGACCAAGGTCGACCGCTGCCTGATGGCCCATGGCGTGGAGGGGCGGGTGCCGCTGCTGGACCCGGCGGTCGCGCAGTTCGCCTTCGCGCTGCCCGACCGGCTGAAGGTGCGCGGCCGGCTCGGCAAGTGGCTGCTGCGGCACTGGCTGGAAAAGGCGCTGCCGGAGGCCGACGCCTTCGGCCGCAAGCGCGGTTTCACCGTGCCGGTGGCGCAATGGCTGCGCGGCCAGGGCAAGCGCCTCGGCCCGCTGGTCGCGGCCCAGGCCGGCGTCGCCGCGCTGTGCCGGCCGGACGCGGTGACCCGGCTGTTCGACAGCGACGACAAGCGCCACGGCTTCGCCGCCTGGACCCTGCTGTTCTACGCCCTCTGGCACCAGCGCCACATGGTCGGCGTCGAGCCCGGCGACGCCGATACCTTCGCCGCGCTGGACTCGGCCCGGGCCGACGCATAGTTCTGAGCCACCGCACGGCCGCGCGACCGGCCGCCATTCCGTCGGGAGATTCGCCATGACCGCCTGCATCGTCGGCTGGGCCCATTCCAAGTTCGGCAAGCTGGCCGACCAGGACGCGGAATCGCTGATCGTGCGCGCCGCCGCCGATGCCATCGCCGACGCCGGCATCGGCCCGGACGACGTCGATGCGATCTATCTCGGCTGGTACAACGGCGGCTTCTCGGCACAGGACTTCGGCAGCTCGCTGGTGCTGCAGGCCGACGACCGGCTGCGCTTCAAGCCGGCCACCCGGGTGGAGAACGCCTGTGCCACCGGCAGCGCCGCCATCCACCAGGCGCTGAACCAGATCGAGGCCGGCCGCGGCCGCATCGTGCTGGTGATCGGGGTGGAGAAGATGACCGACACGCCGGGCGACAAGGTCGGCGGCATCCTGATGCAGGCCTGCTATCGCAAGGAGGAGGCCGAGCTCGAGGGTGGCTTTGCCGGCGTGTTCGCGCGCATCGCCCAGCTCTACTTCCAGAAATACGGCGACCAGACCGACGCGCTGGCCCACATCGCCGCCAAGAACCACCGCAACGGCTGCGCCAACCCGCTGGCCCAGCTGCAGAAGGACCTGGGCGTCGACTTCTGCCGCACCGTCTCCGACAAGAACCCGATGGTCGCCCCGCCGCTGAAGCGGACCGACTGCAGCCTGGTCTCCGACGGCGCCGCCGCGGTGGTGCTGGCCGACATGGACACGGCGCTGGCAATGGACAAGGCGGTGGTGTTCCGCGCCCGCAGCCAAGTCAACGACTACCTGCCGATGAGCCGGCGCGACATGACCCGGTTCGAGGGCTGCGCGCTGGCCTGGTCGCGCGCGCTGGACCAGGCCGGGCTGGCGCTTGACGACCTCAGCCTGGTCGAGACCCACGACTGCTTCACCATCGCCGAGCTGATCCAGTACGAGGCGATGGGTCTGGTCGGGCCCGGCGAGGGCCACCGCGCCGCGCTCGGCGGCTGGACCGAGAAGGACGGCAAGCTGCCGGTCAATCCCTCCGGCGGACTGAAGTCGAAGGGCCACCCGATCGGCGCCACCGGCGTGTCGATGCACGTGATGGCGGCGATGCAGGTGACCGGGCGCGCCGAGGCGATGCAGGTGGCCGACGCGCGGCTGGCCGGCGTCTTCAACATGGGCGGCGCCGCCGTCGCCAACTACGTCTCGATCCTGGAGGCGCTGCGCTAGGCGCTCCGCCTACGCGAACAGGATGCCGCCGGCCGCGTCGTCGTGGTCTTCCAGAGCGAACAGCGGCCGCAGCGCCGCGTCCAGAACGACGGTGTAGACGACCGCGACCTGGTTGACCTGGACGATCAGGGCACCGCCATAGAGCAGGTCGTTATAGCCGCCGCCGTCGAGCGGCCCGCCGCCGGTCCAGCCGAACGCGAGAGCGATTGCGCCGGCCGGGCCGGGCTTGCCAGACGGCAGCGGGCCATGGCCCGGAACGCCGTCGCCGGTCCTCGACCAGTCGAGGTCGGGGCCGAGCAGCTCGTGCCGAGGATCGGGATATCGGGGCATGGTTGCCGCTCCGCCGCAGGACAGGATCGCGAAGCGGCAGCACTAGGGCGGGCCGGCCGGGGCCGGAAGCGCATGATCTGTAGCTGCCCGAGCGGGCGCGGCGGTCAGGCCGCCGGGCTGAAGCTTTCCGCCGTCGCGGCCTGCCAGTGCGCGGCGAACGAGGTCGCGCCGGGCTCGTGCAGCAACTGGCCGGGCTGCAGGAACTCGTAGATCTGGTCCATGGTCTTCACCTCGACCGGGCTGACCCGGTGGTAGATGTGCTTCGGCTCCAGCGCGGCCGGGCTGTCGAGCCGCGCCGCGGCGACCAGCTCGGCCAGGGCGGAGACGGTGTGGCGGTGATAGTCGGCGACGCGCTTGGCCTTCTCCGGCACCACGATCGCCCGTTGCAGCGCGGCGTCGTGGGTGGTCACGCCGGTCGGGCAGCCACCGGTATGGCAGCGCAGCGACATCACGCAGCCGGTGGCGAACATGAAGGCCCGTGCCGCGTTGCACCAGTCGGCGCCAAGGGCCAGGTTGGCGGCCATGCCGAAACCGTTGACGATCTTGCCGCTGGCGGCGACGCGGACATGCTCGCGCAGGCCGCTGCCGACCAGCGCGTTGTGCACGAAGATCAGCCCCTCGCGCAGCGGCGCGCCGACATGGTCCGACAGCTCCTGCGGCGCCGCGCCGGTGCCGCCCTCGGCGCCGTCGACGACGACGAAATCCAGCAGCGTGCCCGACTTCACCATCGCCTTGCACACCGACAGGAACTCCCAGGGATGGCCGATGCACAGCTTGATGCCGACCGGCTTGCCGCCGGCCAGCTCGCGCAGCCGCGCCGCGAAGTCGAGCAGCTCCAGCGGCGTCGAGAAGGCGCTGTGCCCGGCCGGCGAGACGCATTCGGTCCACACCGGCACGTCGCGGGTGGCCGCGATCTCCGGCGTCACCTTCGGGCCAGGCAGCACGCCGCCATGACCCGGCTTCGCTCCCTGGCTTAGCTTGATCTCGACCATCTTGACCCGGTCGTCGGCGGCGCGCTCGGCGAACTTGTCCGGGTCGAAGCCGCCGTCGGCGGTGCGGCAGCCGAAATAGCCGGAGCCCAGCTCCCAGACCAGGTCGCCGCCGTGCCTGCGGTGATAGGGCGAGATGCCGCCCTCGCCGGTGTCCTGGTAGAAACCGCCCATCTTCGCGCCCAGGTTCATCGCCTCCACCGCCCGCGCACCGAGCGAGCCGAAGCTCATCGCCGACACGTTCAGCACCGAAGCGGAATAGGGGCGGCCGCACTGCGGCCCGCCGACGCTGACGCGGAACGGCTCCTTCGCCTTCGGCAGCGGCGCGATCGAATGGGTGATCCACTCGTACTCGGCGGAATAGGCGTCGAGCTCGGTCCCGAACGGCTGGACGCCCGGCGCGTCCTTGGCCCGTTCGTAGATCAGCGAGCGGGCATCGCGGTGGATCGGCCGCCCCTCCAGGTCGCTCTCGACGATGTACTGCCGCAGATAGGGGCGCAGATCCTCGAACAGCCAGCGCACATGGGCCAGCAGGGGATAGTTGCGCAACAGCGCGTGGCGGCGCTGGACCAGGTCCCAGATGCCGAGCAGGGTCAGCGGGGCCAGCAGGATCAGCGGCCACAGGAAGCCGGGATGCAGCGCCACGGCCAGCACCGCGCAGGCAATGGTCAGCACTACGACCAGGCCGAACAGCCACAGGCGCATGGCCAGCTTGACCGGATCCAGCGACCGCGCCCGGCCGGCCGTCTTCGTCTCGCTCACGCCCACCTCCCCGCCCGAATCGCAGCCGCACCTCTGGCAGGCTACGCCGCGCGGCTGCGGGACGGGAAGCCGAAGTCGGCCCACCGGGGGGCGGTGGGCCGACCGGCCGCCCGTTGCAGCGTCCCCGGCTGCAACGGGCTCGGCGTGCGCGCGGACGGCGGCATGGCAGGCAGAATTGCCGCGTCGTCCGACCCGGCCGTTGCCGGGTGCGCCGCCCTTCGCTGCGGGGTGCGCGCCTCGGCCCGCACCCCGGACATGGCTGGAGTCGGTGCCCGGCTCAGAAGCTGGGCGTCGACGGGTCGCGCTGCGGCGTCGGCAGCTGCGGCAGGTCCGGCACCACCGTGCGACCGCCGGTGCCGACCAGCTCTGGCAGCCGCAGGCTGTCCGGAATGGCGAGGCCCGGGTCGCGGGTGGCGTCGAGGCAGCCGGGCAGGGTCATGTTGACCTCGGCAAGGGTCGCGGCCGCGCAGCCGACGGTGCTGTCGGCATTCTCCCAGCACACCATGCAGTCGTCGCCGATACAGGCAACGCCGTGACCGGCACAGGGGTCGTCGGCCCGGGCGGTGTTGAGCGCGGCCATCCCGATCGTCAACAGGGCGGCAGCGGTGGAAATCATAGTCTTGCGCATGGTCCAGTTTCCGTTCATGCGATTGCGTTGCCACTGGGTCGCCGGAGAACTGAACAAGGTTCAAAAAAACTTTGGCGATTGGACGCCGGCAGAGAAACGCCTATTTTCGCGCGATGACGCACACGGCGCCCCGCCGAATTCGCGACCCGCGCCGGCTGTGGCTCGGCCTGGCCCTGTTCGCCTGTTCGATCGTCTTCGGCTTCGGGCTGGCGCTCTGGGTCGCGCTGCTGGGCGGCGATGCGGCGCTGGCGGCGGGCTGGCGCTTCGCGGTCACCTGCTTCGGCGGAAGCGTCTGAGCCAGGCCAGCGGGCGGCCGTCGATCGCGGCGAGCCCGCAGGCGATCAGGCCGATCCCGGCGGCGTGGCGCAGGGCCAGCACCTCGCCCAGCACCAGCGATCCGAGCAGGATCGCGAACACCGGCACCAGCAGGGTGACCAGCGCCAGGTTGGTGGCGCCCGCCGATGCCAGCAGCCGGAAGAACAGCACATAGGCCAGCGCGGTGCAGACCAGGCCCAGCCCGGCCAGCGCCGCCCACGACTGCACGTCCGGCATCGGCAGCAGCCAGGGCCGGTCCACCGCGGCCGCCAGCGGCAGCAGCATCAGGCTCGACGCGGTCACCTGGCCGGTGGCGACCACCAGCGGCGGGCGCCCGCGGAACCGGCGGCCGAACACGCCGGCGCAGCCATAGCACAGCGCCGCGCCGACCACCGCCAGTTCGGCCAGCAGCTCCGAGCCCAGTCCGCCCAGCAGCGACGGGCCGATCATCACAGCGACCCCGGCGAAACCGATCGCCACGCCGGCCAGCCGATTGCCGGTCAGCCTTTCGTCGCGGGTGAAGGCGTGGGCGATCAGCATGGTCCACAGCGGCGTGCTGGCGTTGAGGATCGCGGCCAGGCCGCTGGCGATCTTCGTCTGGCCGAGCAGGATCAGGCTGAACGGCAGCGCATTGTTGATCGCGCCCATGATCAGCAGCATCGCCCAGCTGCGGCCGTCGGTCGGCAGGGCCAGGCCGAGCGCCCGTACCAGCACGTGCAGCGCCAGCGCGGCGATGCCGACCCGCGCCGCCACCACGGTGAACGGCGGCAGTTCCATCAGCGCCACCGCGTTCAGGAAGAACGAGCCGCCCCAGATGGCGGACAGGACGACGAGCACGCCCCACTCGGCAACGCCCATCGTCCGGTTGATCGCATTGTCCGCTGCCACGCCCGCCCCGCCCCGTTCCGACCGCGGGCCGACATTAGCCTCCGCCGCCGCCCGCGCATCCCGGAACTTGCGGCCGGCGCCGACGGCGGCGACACCGGCGCAACGCGGCCGAACCCGTGGCATTTGAAAGGCTTTTTAAACGAATACTAAATAAAATCAAAACGATAGGGCTCGGTCGTGGACCGGCGTTAAGCCATAACTTAGCGGTCCGAGATCAGGTTTGATCGAGCAGGCGCGCCGGCTTGCATGTCGCAGGTCCGGCGTCGCATCGAACATCAGGGCAGGTATGCCATGACGAAGCAAAACATTCCCGCCGATCCCCGCGCCGCGCGCCGATCCGGGCTGCGATGCGCGCTGAGCGCGTGCTGCACGCCGCTGCGCCGCTTCCTGCGCGACCAGCGCGGCGCGGTCGCCGCCACCCTGGCGGTCTGGATCCTGCCGCTGGCCGCCGCCACCGGCGTCGCGGTCGACAGCGGACGCGCGCTGCTGGTCAAGCACCGGCTGACCGACGCCCTCGACGCCGCCACGCTGGCCGCCGGCCGCTCGTTCGACGAGGACGAGCAGGACGAGTTCATCGAGGCCTATGTCCGCGCCAACTTCCCCAACGACTATCTCGGCGCCGACACCGTCGACTACACCTTGACCCGCGAGGACGAGGGCACGCGCCTGATCGCCGAGGCCTGCGTCAACATGAACACGACGCTGATGGCCGTGGTCGGCCAGGACGAGATGACCGTGTGCGCGCGCAGCGTGGTGCAGCGCGAGACCCGCGGGCTCGAGCTCGTGCTGGTCATGGACAACACCTGGTCGATGAATTCGGGCGGCAAGATGCAGGCGATGAAGGACGCCGCCAACGAGCTGATCGACAGCCTGTACGGCGACGACGAGACGCTGGACGACCTCTATGTCGCGGTGGTGCCCTATGTCGCGGCCGTCAACGTCGGCAGCAGCCACACCGGCTGGCTGTCGAACTACAACGCATCGCTGTACAGCACCCAGGGCTGGCGCGGCTGCGTCGAGGAGCGCGACGGCGCCAACGGGCTGACCGACGCGCCGCCGTCGACCCAGAAGTTCCCCCAATACTACTGGCAGTCCGGCCAGAGCTGGTACAACTTCAACAACTGGCCGCCGATCGGCGGGTCGAACGACAACGGCCCGAACAAGGCCTGCCCGGCCGCGATCACGCCGCTGATCCAGTCGAAGACCGCGATCCACGCGGCGATCAACGCGATGGCGCCGAAGCTGAACGGCACCACCAGCCATGTCGGGCTGGTCTGGGGCTGGCGCGTGGTGTCGCCGCAGTGGCGCGGCCTGTGGACCGGCTCCGTCGACGTGGCCAACCTGCCGCTCGACTACAACACCGACAACATGGAAAAGGTCATCGTCCTGCTGACCGACGGCCAGAACTACTGGTCCGGCTACGGCTCCTACTACAACGCCCACGGCTACATCTGGAACGCGCGCCTCGGCACCACCAGCTGGACAGTGGCGATGGACGTGATGGACCAGCGCACGGCACAGATCTGCGAGAACATCAAGGACACCGGCATCATCCTGTACACCATCCTGTTCCAGGAAAACGACGCGGACACCGATGCGATGTACGAGGCCTGCGCGACCACCGGCAACCACTACTACAACTCGCCGACCAACGAGGATCTGCACGTCGCGTTCCGCAAGATCGCCGGCGAGCTGAGCAACCTGCGCATCGCCGAATAGCGCGAAACCGACAGCGAGACACGAGGCGGCCGCGGGTCGGTGCCGGGGGGAAACTGGCGCCGACCCGCATCTCGCTTCCGGCCGCGGCTCCGGCCCGCCCGCCCGGCCGACCATTGGGGGTCGGTCGGCCGAGGCGTTGGGCGGACGGGCCGGATCGGCTACAGGCCCGAGAACCAGTTATAGCCCTCGCGCTCCCAGAAGCCGTCGATCGGGTCGTTGGTCACGGTCAGCTGGACCACGTGCTTCGGGTTCTTGAAGCCCAGCTTGGTCGGCACCCGGATCTTCATCGGAAAGCCGTATTGGCGCGGCAGCACGCCGTCGCCGAAGCCGAACGCCATCAGCGTCTGCGGGTGCAGCGCGGTCGCCATGTCCAGCGAGGTCTCGTAGCGGTCGGCGCACAGGAAGGCGACATAGCGCGCGCTCAGGTCCGCCCCGATCCGCTCCAGGAAGGTGCGCAGCGGCGTGCCGGACCACTTGCCGACCGCGCTCCAGCCCTCGATGCAGATATGGCGCGTCACCTGGCTGGTCTGCGGCAGCGCGCGCAGCGCATCGAGGCGCCAGCGCGACTTGTCGGCGACCAGGCCTTCGACATAGAGCTCGTAGCCGGCTTCGGCGATCGTCGGCGCCTGTTCCGGCCCGTAGAAGGCGTTGAACGGGAACGGGTCGTCGATCGCCGATTCCGGATAGGTCTCGGCCATCCGCTCCGGGTCGAACAGCCAGGCCTGAACCCGGTCGTTCCATTCCGACACGCGGCGCAGCGCCTCCTCGGCCGACGGCCCGTCGATCACGTCGCAGCCGACCAGCGCCGCCATCGCGCCCAGGCTGGTGACCCGGGCGAGGAACCGGCGGCGGGTGCTGCCATCGAGCCCGCGGGCGGCATCGCCGATCAGGTCGCGCGCGTCGACGCCGGCGCGCGGGCGGCGTTTCGGTTCGGTCGCCATCGCGTCCTCCGTTACCGGCCCAGCGTCATCAGGCGCAGGGTTCGCGGCACCAGCAGCGCCATGGCCACATGGACCAGGACGAAGCCGACCACCGCGACCATCGCAGCGAAATGCACGATCCGGGCGAAATCGAACCCGCCGAACAGCCAGGCCAGGCCGTGCAGCTGCACCGGCTTCCACAGCGCCAGCCCGGACAGCACCAGAACGACCAGCGCCGCCAGCACGCCGGCATAGAGCACGCGCTGCACGCCGTTGTAGCGGGCCGGGTCGGCATGCAGGCCGCCGCCGCGCAGCGCCGCCCGCAGGTCGGCCACGAAGCCGCGCGGCGACAGCGGCAGAAGCTTGCGGCGGTAGCGGCCCGACAGCAGGCCGAAACCGATCATCGCGACCAGGTTGGCGGCGAACAGCCACATTGCCGCGAAGTGCCACAGCAAGGCGCCGCCCAGCCAGCCGCCGATGGTCATCCAGTCGGGGAAGTCGAACGGCGCGATCGGATAGGCGTTGTGGATCTCGAGGCCCGAGCCGACCATGACCAGGACGGCGAGCGCGTTGATCCAGTGCATCGCCCGCACCGCCAGCGGATGGATCGGGCGCGAGGATTCGGTGGACATGGAGCAGCCTCCGTCCGGCCGGCCGGTCGAATACGGCGGGGGACAGGGGCGGGGCCTCCCGGTCAAAGGCCCCGCCCCGCCATCGCTCGCGACGGCCCCTCAGCGGGCCGCTGCTGCCTCAGTTCGGCAGCAGGACGCGATCGATGGAGTGAATGACGCCGTTCGACTGCATGACGTCATAGATCGTGATGTTGGCGACGCCGCCGTTCTCGTCGCGCAGCAGGATGTTGACCGGCCCGTTCATCGTGGCGGTCAGCGTGTCGCCCGACACCGTGGTCAGCTCGGCGGTGCCGCCGCTGGCCTGGATGATGCTCTGCAGCTCCAGATAGGTCAGGCGCATCGGCACCACGTGATAGGTCAGCACGTGGGTCAGCATGGCCTTGTTCTCGGGCTGCAGCAGGTTCTCCACCGTGCCGGCCGGCAACGCGTCGAAGGCGGCGTTGACCGGGGCGAACACGGTGAACGGGCCCTCGCCGTTCAGCACGTCGACCAGGCCCGCAGCCTGCACCGCGGCGACCAGGGTGGTGTGGTCCTTCGAGTTGACGGCGTTCTGCACGATGGTCCGGTCCGGATACATCGCCTCGCCGCCGACCATCACATTGGCCAGCACGGGAAAGGCCAGCACGCAGGTGCCGGTTGCCAGGATCGCGGCACGCAGGGAGTTCTTGAACACGGTCGTTCTCCATCGGTAGCGGCGGCGGCGCAGCGGCGCGACCGGCCCGCCTGGTTGGACTTGCCGCCGGGGCCGTCGTCCGGCCGTTCCGCGGCAGGCGCCTTCTGCAGCGCTTGTCCCGAACAACGGCAGGCGGCCGGGCGGCGGATGCAGCCGGATGCGCGAATTCCGATTTTCACGTCCATGTGAACGGCCGCGAGAACGCGCGAACGGCGTGCCGCGGGACGGCGCGCCGGACCGGCCATGCGCAAGGGATCGGGGAAGTGGGATCCGGACGGAGGGGTCGGACGGGGGAAGGCCCTAAGCCAGCGTCTCGCGCATGGCGGCCAGGGCGCGGCGCACCCAGGCCTTCGCGGTGCCGAGCGGCACGCCCATCGCCTGGGCCAGCTCGGCATGGGTATAGCCGCGCCAATAGGCCAGCATCAGCGCGCGGCGGTATTCCGGGCGCATCGCGGCAAGCGCGCGCCGCACCGACAGCGAATCGGCCGACACCGCCGGCTCGGCGCTGGCCGCGATCTGGTCGTCCAGCGGGTCGGCGTCGCTGCGGCCGTAGCCGCGCGAGCGTTCCGCCCGCAGGCGGTCGATCGCACGGTTGCGGGCGATGGTGCCGATCCACGACGTCGCCGACCCCGCGGCCGGGTCGAAGCGCCCTGCCTGCTGCCAGATGGCGACGAACACGTCCTGGGTCACCTCACGCGCCAGCTCGCGGTCGCGCAGCACCGCCAGCACGACCCCGTGCACGCGCCGGCCGCACGACGCATAGAGCGCGCGAAAGGCCGGACGGCTGCCTGCCGCCACGTCGAGCAGCAGCGCGCCGACCGACGGCTCCGGCAGCGCGGCCGTGGACGCTTCGAGTACCGCTGCGGCCTCACCGCATGGCCCCATCACCGCACCCGTGCGTGATCGTACCGGCCGCGCCAGGGGCGCCGCCGGCGGGAAGGGCAATACGCGCTTTCGGTCATGGCCTCTTGTCGGACCCTGCATGCGCGGAACGCGCAGACTGTGAACTACCCAGACGGAGGATCAGGCGGCCCGGCTGATCAGCAGCAGGCAACCGCCCTGCGACGCCGCGGCCGGATGCGTGACTCCGGCCTGCGCCACGTGGAAGTCGCCGGCCCGCAGCTGATGGTCGCCGAACCGCACGTCACCGGCAACGATATAGCACTCCTCATGGCCGCTATGGTGATGGGCGTCATAGACCGCGCCGGCGGCAACGCGCACGATGATCGTTTCGCGGTCGCCATCGGGGTGGCGCCACAGCCGCTTGTATTCGACACCGGGCGCCATCGGCTGCCAGGCGCCTTCGTCGCCGCGCACGGTGACGGTGGCGGACCGCCAGTCGGCCTCGGCGTCGATGCGCGCCTCGATCTCCTCGAGCAGACCGGCCGGCGGATCGGCCTCGGGCGCCGTCCGGTCCAGCGCCGCCAGCCGCCGCTGCCAGGACTCGACGGCAGCGGCGAATGCCGGGTCGCTGGCCGCGCGGACGCGGGCGGCACGCAGCGAGGCACCGCTCAGCACGCCGAGCGCAAGCTCGGCCGCCAGATCGTCTGTCTGCTGCGTCATCGCACGCTCCATGCCACGGGCCGCCTTGCGCGAACGGGTTCCACCGCCATCGATGCAAGCATAGGGCAGTGTCCGAACCAAGGCGAGGGCCGGCCGCGACGACGGCGCTTGCGGAGCGCCTTGTCACCGTCGACCGGCACAATATTGCGCTGGCGCCGCCGGGCGCCGCCGCGCAATGTGCCCGCCTCGTCCCGACGGCGCGCCGACCCGGAGCCGGCGGTCGCGCCCGAACCGAGCCTTCGCAGATCCGCATGCTCAACGCCGTCCTGTACGCGGCCACCATCCTGTCCTGGGGCCTGACCTGGTATGCGGTCAAGCTGCAGATCGGGGTGGTGCCTCCCGAATGGTCGCTGGTCTACCGCTTCGGCGCGGCCGGACTGCTGCTGCTGGCCTGGATCGCGTGGCGTGCCGGCCGGGCCGGCGGGCCGACCGCCCGGCTGCCCTGGCGCCGCCACGCCGCGCTCGCGCTGCTCGCCGCCTTCATCTTCTGCGGCAACTACCTGATGTTCTACTGGGCCGCCCATTTCATCGCCTCCGGTCTGCTCGCGGTGGTGTTCGCAACCGCCACCGTGTTCAACGCGATCAACGGCGCGTTGTTCCTGCGCCAGCCGATCCGTCCCGCCACCCTGGCCGCGGCCGCGCTGGGCCTGGGCGGCCTGGCGCTGGTGTTCCTGCCCGAGCTGCGCACGGTCGGCGGCGACAGCCTGATCGGCCTGGGTCTGGCCCTCGCCGCCACCTTCTGTTTCTCGCTGGGCAACGTGCTGTCGTCGCGCAGCCAGACCGCCGGCGTGCCGGTGATGACGGCGAACGCCTATGCCATGACCTACGGCGCGATGCTGACCGCGCTTTACGCGGCCGCCATCGGCTCCGGCCCCGCGCTCGACCTGCGGCCGTCCTATCTGTGGGCGCTGGCCTATCTGGTCGTGTTCGGCAACATCGTCGGCTTCGGCGCCTATCTCACCCTGCTCGGCCGCATCGGCGCGGCCCGCGCCGCCTATGCCACGGTGCTGATCCCGGTGATCGCCCTGGCCGTCTCCGCCATGCTGGAGGACTATCGCTGGACCTGGCTCGCCGGCGTCGGCGTCGCCCTGGTGATCGCCGGCAACGTCGTCGCGCTGCGCGGCGGGCGGGCGCCGCAACCGGCCGCAGCCGGCCGGCCGGATCGTCGTCCGGTCGGGGGCGGGCCGATCGGCTCCGACAGGTAGAGGCGCGCGCCCGCCGCGTCCGCCGGGCCGCCGGACGCTCCGGTCTCAGTCCCGGCCGTCGGCGGGGTCCGGCCCCAGCATCCGCGTCGCGTCCGGCCCGGCCAGCGCGGCCACGGCGTGGCGCAGGGCGTCGGCGATCCGCTCGGCCGGGTCCGCGCCGCTGCCGTCGGCCAGCAGCCGGTCGACCGGGATCGGCGCGCCGAACCGCACCGTGATCCGGCGAAAGCGCGGCCAGCGCCGGTCGCGCGGCCAGGCCTCGAACGCGCCCAGGATCAGCACCGGCACCGCCGGCGCGCCGGTCTCGCGCAGCAGCATGCCGACGCCGGGCAGGAACCGCCGGATGTCGCCCGCCGGCGACCGGCGCCCCTCCGGGAACCAGACCAGCGCCAGCCCGCGGGCCAGCACCGCGCGGCCGTGCTCCAGGCTGCCGGCCGGTCCGCGGTCGGGATCGACCGGGAACACCCGCGTCGCCCGGCTCATCAGCCGGCTGAACGTCCCGGCGAACATCTTGCCGGTCCAGCCGGCCCAATAGGTGCGCTTCAGCCGCCCGAACGGGATCGCGGCGGCGACCGCCGGCGGGTCGATGTAGCTGACGTGGTTGGGCGCGATCACATAGGGCCCGCCCTTGGGCAGGTTGTCCGCCCCCTCCACCCGCAGCCGGAACAGCAGCCGCATCGCCACCCAGGTCAGGCCGAGCACGACGACGCCCAGCGCCGCCATCAGCGGGCCGACCGGGCGCAGCCATTCGGGCTCGCCCGCCGCGGCCTGCGGCGACGGCGCCTCGGTCGGCGCCCTTCCCGCCTCGACCAGCAGGTCGCGCAGGGTCAGGATGCGGCCGATCGCCTCCTCGGTCAGCCGGATGCCGAAGCGCTCCTGCAGCTCCAGCGTCAGCGTGACCCAGGCGAGCGAGTCGATGCCGAGGTCGAGCTGGGGGCTGGTGTCCGGACTGAGCGGGACGTCGGGATGTCGCGTGCGCAGCCAGGCCCAGATGGCGGCGCCGGTCGCCGAGGCCAGCAGCGCGCGATCAGCCTCGGCCAGCTCGGCCTGTGCCGCGGCGGCCGTGCCCCGCTCGGCCTGGGCGAAGGCTTCGGCCAGCAGGTGGCGGCGCAGCTTGCCGAGATGGGTGCGCGGCAGCGCCGCCCGGGTGACCCGGTAGCGCGCCAGCCGCTGGTAGGGCGGCAGCGTCAGGCCGACATTCTCGATCTCGTCGCGCAGCACGACCTGCGCCTGCGACGCGCCGTGGCGCCGCAGCGCCTCCTCGTCGGGCACGACCAGCGCGGCCAGCGCGCCGTCCTCCTCGACGATGGCGATCTCGCGGATCAGCGGACTGGCCTGGTAGGCCGCCTCCACATCCTCCGGCACCACGTTCTTGCCGCCGGCCAGCACGATGATCTCCTTCGCCCGGCCGACGATGCTGAGATAGCCGGCACGGTCGATCCGGCCGATGTCGCCGGTGCGGAACCAGCCATCCGCGGTGAAGGCGCGTGCGGTCTCCTCCGGGTTGTTGCGGTAGCCG
The DNA here is from genome assembly GCA_041396705.1 of Alphaproteobacteria bacterium. Lineage (NCBI taxonomy): Bacteria > Pseudomonadati > Pseudomonadota > Alphaproteobacteria > Alphaproteobacteria bacterium. The sequence goes on along the minus strand of JAWKYB010000002.1, from coordinate 646,987 downwards.
GCGAACACGCTGGGCCCGCGCGCCTGGATCTCGCCGTCGCTGCCGCCCCCGTCCGCCGCGATCCGCAGCTCCACGCCCGGCACTGCACGGCCGACGCTGTCGAAGCGGCCATGGCCGCGCGGGGTGAAGGTCAGGATCGGCGCGGTCTCGGTCAGGCCATAGCCGGTCAGCACCTCCCAGCCCAGGCCCTCCAGCCGCCAGGCGATCGCGGCGTCGAGACGGGCGCCGCCGCAGGCGAGCGTCCGCAGGTCCGGCCCGAAGCCGGCATGCACCCGGCCGAACAGCGCGCGGCCCAGCCGCAGGCCGGTGCGGCGGCGCAGCGCCGTCGACAGGCCGAGCAGCAGCCGCGCCCAGCGGCCGGCGCGCGCGATGCGGTCGTCGATCGCCGCCAGCAGCGCCACATACAGCCGCGGCACGCCGATCATGATGGTGGCGCGCGCACCCTTCAGCGCCTCGATGATCTGCGGGCCGCTGACGCCGGCGGGCAGCACCAGCGCCGCGCCGTTGGCCAGCGAGCCGAGCAGACCGACGGTGAACGGGAAGGCGTGGTGCAGCGGCAGCGGCAGCAGCACGCGGTCGTCCGGGCCGGCCAACCGTTCGGCGACCAGGGCGGCGACGTTGCTCATCAGGTTGCGGTGGGTCAGCGGCACCGCCTTCGGCGTGCCGGTGGTGCCGGAGGTGTAGAGCAGCACGGCGACCGCATCTGGATCGGCCTCGGCCGCCGGCAGCGAAGCCGCCGCTTGTGCATCCGCCGGCGCCATCGCGTCGAGCAAAGTCGCCGCGAGCGGCGGCGCATCCGGCGCGGCGGCGAGCGCGTCGCGGTGCACCGCGGACAGGAAGCCGCGGCGCGCGCCGCAGTCGGCGGCGACACGAGCCAGCGTCGCGGCGGAACTGAGATCGTCGAGCGGCACCACGACGCCGCCGGAACAGGCGATGGCAAGGCAGGCGACGACCCAGCTTGCGCCGTTCGGGCCGCACAACAGCACCGGTTCGCCCGGCGCCAGCCCGTCCGCCGCCAGCCGCGCGCTCGCCGCCGCGATGGCGCCGGACAGCGCCGCGCTCGACCAGTCGCGGCGGCCGTCGCGGTCAAAGACGGTCAGCGCCGTCGCGTCGCCGCGTCCGGCCAGCGCCCGCACCAGGGCGGGCAGGCTGCGCGGCGCGGCGTCAGGCGCGGGCGGGGCGGACAAGCGGCGGGCTCAGCGGCCCAGTGCCGCCAGCTTGTCGATGGCTTCCTGCAGGCCCTGCGCCGCGGCGAGGTTCAGCAACTGCACCGCATAGTCGACGTTCGGCTCGACGACCACGCCTTCCTCGTACATCAGCGCCAGGCTGTAGAGCGCCAGCGGCTCGCCCTGCTGGGCGGCGGCGCTGAAGTAGTCGAAGGCGCGCGGCAGGTCCTGCTCGACCAGCTCGCCGCTGGCGTAGATCCGGCCAAGATTATACTGCGCGACCGGGTCGCCGGCGTCGGCCGCCTCCTGGTACAGCGTCAGCGCCTGCTCGGTGTTCTGCGGCACGCCCTGGCCGGTCTCGAACAGATAGGCGAGATGGCTGGCGGCGGCGGCGCTGCCGGCCTGCGTCGCCCGGTAGTACCAGGCGGCGGCCCGCTCCAGGTCGGGCTCCACGCCCAGGCCCTCGAAATACATGTAACCGATGTTGTACATCGACGATTCGTCGCCCTGTTCGGCGGCCTGCTCGAACAGCTTCAGCGCCTCGGCGAAGTCCTGCTCGATGCCCTCGCCGTTCAGGTACATCAGGCCGAGTCCGTGCAGCGCCGGCACGAAGCCCTGGGCCACCGCCAGCCGATAGAGCCGCACCGCCTCCGCCGGGTCGGCCTCGACGCCGCGGCCGGCCTGCAGCAGGCGGGCGAGATTGAACTGGGCCGTCGCCAGGCCGTGCTCCTCGGCGGCGGTGCGGTACAACTCCGCCGCCTTGGCCAGGTCCTGCTCCACCCCCAGGCCCTCGGCATAGAGGCGGCCCAGGTTGACCATCGCCGGCGGCCAGCCGGCCGCGATCGCCAGGTCGTAGTAGCGCGCCGCGGCGGCGTAGTCCTGCTCCACCGCCTCGCCGGCCTCGGTCAGCACGCCGAGCCGGAACAGGGCGTTGGGCTGGTTGCGCTCCGCCGCGCGGGCATAGAAGTGATAGGCGCGGGCCGCGTCCTGGCGGACGAACAGCCCGCGCTCGTAGAGCGTGCCGATGTTGAACAGCGCGTCGGGGTCGCCCTCGTCGGCCAGCGGCTTCCACTCGTAATAGGCGGTGGCGAAGTCGCCGTTGTCCGCGGCCACCAGCCCGGCCTGCATGTCGGCCGCCGCCGGGCCGGCGGCGAGACAGAGCAGGACGGCCGGGATAGCCGCGGCGGTCAGGCCAGAGATTGCGCGAAACATCCGATCGCTCCCACGGGGCTGCCAAGGCATCCGTCGGCCCCGACTCGTGCCGGAACCGGATCGCCGCCTGATAGCACCGTCCGGCCGGCAGTGGCTAGCCGGCCGGGCCGGCGTCCGGCCCTGTGTCCGCCGCAGAAGCCGCGGCGCCGGCCGGACGCCGCGCCCGGCCTAGTTGAAGTTGGCCAGCTGGCCGGCGACGAAGTAGCCGGTCTGCACCGAACCGTCGGGCGCGATGACCTGGCCGTAGCCGTTCAGGCCCTCGGAGAAGGGCGTCTCCGGCGCGATGTTCCATTCACCGACGATGCGTTCGCCGTTGGGCCCGATGGCGACGCCGAAGCCGACGAACGAGGAGTCGACCCACTGGCCGCCATAGCGCCAGCCGTCCTGCAGGATCAGCACGCCGAAGCCCGACCGCGAGCGGTCCCACTGGCCCTCGTAGCGATGGCCGCTTGCCCACTGGTAGACGCCGTAGCCGACGCGGTTGGTGTCGCCGCGATAAACGTCGCCGCTCTGGTAGGGATCGACGAAGGCGCCGGGCGCCTCGGCGGCACTGCGGGCCTGGCCGGCGGCGGACTCGGCGCGCGCCTGCGCCTCCTCGGCGGCATCGACCGACAGGCGCACCCGCTGCTGGCGCGACAGATATCCGGTCGGCGCCTCGCCGATGCCCTGCTGGAAGGCGCGGATCGCGCTGCGGGTACCGTTGCCGAACAGGCCGTCGATCGCGCTGGTGTAGTAACCCAGCATCTGCAGCCCGCGCTGGACCTGGCGCTTCTCGTCGCGCGACCAGCCGTCCTCCCAGACGCGCAGCTGCTCGACCGTCTCCACCGGGCCGTTGCCGATATTGGGTCCGGTCGAACCGCCGGCACGCAGGCTGATCTCGAGCCGATAGTCGGTCTGGCCCTGATAGGGATAGACACGGGCATAGTAGGCCCCGGCGCCGACGTCGACGACGATCTCCTCGTCGGCCAGCTCGACATTGTTGGACGAGCCGACCAGCTCGCCGGCGGGGTTGAGCAGCTCGAGGTCGGCATCGGCCGCCAGGCCCGTCATCCGCACGGTCAACGTGCCCGGCTGGTTCAGGTTGAAGGCGATGTAGTCGTTGGTATCGGCGGTGCCGATCCAGTCGCCGAAGCTGACGGTGCCGTCGACCGTGCCCAGCGGGAACGCCTCGTCGGCCGTGTTGCCGGCGCCGTCGGGCGGCGGCGGGGCCGAGGGCACCGCCGACAGCGACAGGCCGTAGTCGGACTGGCCGCTGTACAGATAGACGCGCAGGAAATACCGCCCCGGGCCGATCTGCGCGACGACGGACTCGTCCTCGTAGCCGCCGGCGGCGCTGCTGGCCAGCACCGTGCCGGCGCTGTCGATCAGATCCAGGTCGAGGTCGCCGGACAGCCCGCTCAGCACGGCCGACACCTCGACGAAGTCGGCGACGTCGAAGCCGTACCAGTCCTCGATGTCGACGATGTTGAGCTGTTCGCCGACATTGATCGGGCTCTGCCCGGGCGTGCCGAGCAGGTCGGCCGTCTGGGCGTTGTCGCCGACCTGGTCCGCCGGCGGCGGCGCGCCGGGTCCGGCGCTGACCGTCAGCGTGTACTCGCTCTGCGCCTCCTCGAACGGCAGCACCGCGACGAAATAGATGCCGGCCGGCACGTTTGCGACCAGCGTCTCGTCGACCTCGCCGACCAGCTCCGACGCCGCCACGTTCCGCTCGTCGGCGGTGTAGAGGTAAATGTCGAGGTCGGCCGCCAGGCCGGTCATCGCGACCGTGATCTCGCTCCAGTCGGCGACGCTGACGCGGTAGTAGTCGGCCACGTCGCCGGCGGCGATCCGGTCCTCGAACACGATCGACCGGCCGTCGAGGACGCCGCCGTCATAGGCGGTGACCAGGCTGTCGCCGGCGAGGTCGCCATCCGGACCGGCGGAGATGACCTGCACCTCCTCGATCTCCAGCGCCACGCTGCCGGTGGCCACGCCGCCGCGGCCGTCGCTGACCTCGTAGCTGAGCAGGTTGGAGCGCAGCTCGTTGCCGGTCATCTCGAAGGCGATCTGGGTCAGCGCGTCGACGCCGATCGACTGGCCGGGCCGCACCACCGACGAGCCGGAGCGCAGGAAGCCGCCGTTCGGCACCTCGACGATGCGCACCGACAGCGTGTCGCCGTCGGGATCGGTCGGCGCCGGAATGCCCAGCGGGGTGACCGCGCCGGACCGCACCGTCACCGTCTGCGCGTCGGCCACCACCGGGGCGCGGTTGGTCGATTCCACCGAGATGCGGATCAAGCCGGCCTGCGGCGCGCTGTTGCCGTCGGTGACCGTGAAGGCGAATTGCCCCGCCTCGCCGCTGTGGCCCGGCGCCGGCTCGTAGGTCAGCGCCGTCAGCGCGTTGCCGTCGAGCACGGTGCCGACGCGCACGGTGCGCCCGGCGGACACCAGCCGGCCGCGATAGGGAATCTCGGTGACCGTCACCTCGATCGCGTCGCCGTCGGGGTCGGCCGGAAGCTTGAACACCAGCTGCGCCGCGCCGTTCTCGGCGACTACGGTGACCGACTGCTCCGCCACGACCTCGGGCGGCCGGTTCGGCGCGATCACGCTGATCCGGACCATGCCGCGCACCGGGTCGCCGCGACCGTCGGAGACCGCGAATTCGAACGAGCCGGCATCGCCGTCGTGGCCGGCGGCCGCGATATAGCGCAGCGCCGCGAACTCGCTGGTCGACATCTCTGCGCCGCGCTCGATCAGCGTCGACCCGCTCATCAGGCTGCCCCAGCGCGGCAGCCAGGTGACGCGGATGGTCAGCACGTCGCCGTCGGGATCGGTCGGCGGGGTCAGGCCCAGCGGCACGCCGGCCGGATCGGCCTCGACCTCGACCAACAGCTCGTCGGCCACCGCCGGCGGCGTATTCGGCCGCAGCACGTTGATGCGCATGGCGGCGCGGACCAGGCCGCCGCGGCCGTCGTCGACCTGGTACTCGAACGAGCCCATGTCGCCGGTGCGCTCCGGATCGGTGCGGTAGCTGAGCGCGATCAGCTGGTAGGCGGTCAGCTCGTCGTCGCGCTGGATCGGGCGCCCGTTCAGCTCCACCGCGCCATAGCGCGGCAGCCAGGTGACGCGGATCTGCAGGCGGTCGTTGTCGGGGTCGATCGGCGCGGTGATGCCGAGCGGCACCGGATCGGCGGCGATGTCGATCGAGACCGTGGTCGCGTCCTGCACCACCGGCGGCCGGTTCGGCGCGCGCAGGGCGATGCGCAGCACGCCCTCGGTGAGGCCGCCGTTGCCGTCGTCGACCCGGTAGCGCAGCTCGCCGACCGCGCCTTCGCGGGCCTCGTCGGGCAGATAGTCCAGGCCGGTCAGCTCGCCGGGGGTCAGCACGTCGTTGACCGCGACGGCGACGCCGACCGACTGCACCGCGCCGGCCTCGGGCAGCTCGATCACGGTCACGGTCAGCTGGTCGCCGTCCTCGTCCTCGGGCGTGCCGATGCCGAGCGCGGTCAGGCCGGCGTCGGCGTCGACGGTCAGCGTGCGGGCGGCCTCCACCACGGGCGGATGGTTCGGCTGCCCGCCGTTGGGGTCGATGCGGTCCGGGTTCGGGTTGGCGGCGCGGGTGCGCAGCTCCTGCACCTCGGTGGCGGCGAGCGTGGCCAGCGGATGGGTCGGGTACAGCCGGATGAACTGCTCCAGCATCAGCAGCCGCGCCTCGGGCGATTCCAGCGTCTGGGCCGAGTTGTAGAGCAGCACCGCCGGGTCGTTCTCGTTGACCGCGACGTCGGTGCCGTTGAGATCGGTCCCGGGCTCATCGGTCTCGGCCTTCGGCACGAAATAGAAGCCGCCGCGCAGCCGCGAGAAATGCACCCACGGCTGCTGCTGGCCGTTGGTCATCTCGGCCACTTCCTCGCCGACATAGTCCAGCATCAGCCGGATCTCCATGTCGGGAGTGTCGATGTGGTCGAGCAGCGCCTGGGTGAACGGGCTGTGCTCGCCCTCGCCGTCATAGGCGACGTTGCCGGGCTGGGTCGCATAGGCGATCAGCGTGCCGGTGGCCGACGTCACCTCGGCCAGGCCGCGGCCGATCGAGCGCGTCCCGGTGCTCATGCTGCGCGCCAGCGGGTTGTCGCGGCAGGCGTCCAGGAAGACCAGGCCGGTAAAGTTCGGCCGGTCGAACTGGCGCAGCACGATGTTGGAGTCGACCACCTCGAAATCGAGGTCGGCGGCGCGCTCCAGCACCGCATCGACCGGGACGATGTAGTTGATGCCGTCGACCTGCAGGCCGTGGCCGGCGTAGAAGAACAGGCCGACGTCGGCGCCGTCGAGCGCGCGGGTATATTGCTGCAGCAGCGCATTGAGGTCGTCGCGGGTCAGGTCGAGGCCGAGAAACACCTCGAAGCCGATCTCGCGCAGCTTGTCGGCGATCGCCTGCGCGTCGTTCGGCGGGTTGGGCAGCGGGTTGGCGACCTGGTAGTCGCCGTTGCCGATGACCAGCGCGACGCGCCGCTCCTCGCCCGGGCGCAGCGCGCCGCGGCTGTCATCCTGGGCCGAGGCCGAGGCGGCCAGGGCCGCAAAGCCGACGAAAAGGACGAATCGGACCAGCAATGACCTCATGTGCGACACCTTAGCATCTCATTGCGTAGCAACTCGTTGCCCACGGCGACCGAGAAACCGGCGCCGCGTGACTTGAGATCGACCGGGCGCGATGATCGCGCGACCGAGATATACGGTAAAGCATGAATGTGCCTTAATAGAGGCACGGAAGAGCGCCTATTCCCCCGCTAGCATCGCGACGCGGTGGCACCGTCGATACAGCCGCGCCCGCGGCTGTTCTCGAAGTTGGTGGGACCCGCCAGCCGCATGGTCAGCAGCAGCCAGCCCTCGTTGGTCGCCACATTCTCGACAACGGCGGAACTGGTCGTCACCCACATGCCGTTGCCCGATGCCGAGGTCGGGCCGACGTCGTAGAGGATCTGGATCGACCGGCCGGGAACGCCGACCAGGCCGGACAGGCCGCCGGCCCGCCCGCCCTGCCCGCGGCAGGCGACGTTGGGACCGTTCACCAGGGTCTGCCCGTCGATGACGTTGATCGCCAGGTTGCACTGGCAGTCGCTGTACAGGGTGCCGTCCAGGGTCAGCGCGCAGTCGCCGCCCAGCGCCAGCGCCCCCGCCCGCGGCAGGATCTCGTCGGCCCGGGCACCGTCGCCCCCAAGGCCCACGATCGCTACGATCGCCACGGCACCCGCCGTCGCGACCGCCCGGACCAGGCCGCCCTCTCGTCGCCCCATCATGCACTCCCTGTCCACTGGCCCCTCCCTGCCGCGCCCCGTGCATAACGCTTTTGCGCCAACGGGGACAAGGGGCAGCGCCGGCTCACTCCGCGGCCGACCGCTCCAGCAGCGGCGCCGGCACCGGCATGGCCGGCGCCAGCCGGCCGCCCGCGCGCAGGGGCTCGACGCTGCGCGCCAGGCCCGAAGCCGCATCGGTCTCCACCACCACGCCGCACAGCGTCGCCTCGCCCAGCGCCGGCGTCAGCCGGTCGCCCGGCATCTTCTTCACGAACCGCAGCGTCGCCGGTTCCTTCTTCATGCCGATGACCGAATCATAGTCGCCGCACATGCCGGCGTCGCTCATGAAGGCGGTGCCGCCCGGCAGCACCTGCTGGTCGGCGGTGGGCACATGGGTGTGGGTGCCGACCACCATGCTGACGCGGCCGTCGCAATGGTGGCCCATCGCCATCTTCTCGCTGGTCGCCTCGGCATGCAGGTCGACCAGGATGAAATCCGCGTCGCGGCCCAGCCGCCGCTGCGCCAGCACCTGGTCAACCGCGGCGAACGGGTCGTCCAGCGGGTCCATGTACAGCCGGCCCATCGCGTTGATCACCAGCACCCGCCGGCCGTCGGGCAGGCCGTAGACGCTGGCGCCGCGGCCCGGCGTCGCGGCCGGGAAGTTCAGCGGCCGCAGCACCCGATGGTCGCGCGCGATGTGCTCGATGATCTCGCGCTGGTCCCAGACGTGGTTGCCGGTGGTGATCACGTCGACGCCGGCGGCATGGAGGTCGGCGCAGATCTGGCCGGTCAGCCCGAAGCCGGCGGCCGCGTTCTCGGCATTGGCGACGACGAAGTCGAGCGCGAGGTCGCGGCGCAGCCCCGGCAGCCGGGCCTGCACCGCCTCGCGGCCCGACCGGCCGACGATATCGCCGAGAAACAACAGCCGCATGGCCTAACCCGTCCCTTCCGCATCCGCGGTGCCGCCCAGCGCGACCGGGCCCTGCTCGGTCAGGACGGCGTCCAGCGCCATGTCGTAAGGATCGCGGGGCAGCTTGTCCACCCGCTGCGCCGCGTAGGCCACCCCGCAGGCGAAGGCCGGCCCGCCGCCGTCGCCGCGCAGCCGCGCCAGCGTGCGGTCGTAATAGCCGCCGCCATAGCCGAGCCGGTAGCCGCACGCATCGAACGCCAGCAGCGGCACCAGCAGCAGGTCGGGCCGCACCGCGGCCGCATCCGGGCCGGGCTCGCGGATGCCCCAGGCGCGCGCCACCAGCGGCGCGTCGCCGCGCCAGGCGCGGAAGGCCAGCGGCTGCGCCCGGCCGACGATCACCGGCAGCGCCACGACCACGCCCGCCGCGACCAGCGCGGCCAGTGCCGGGCGGACGTCGATCTCGTCGCCGATCGGCCAGTAGCCCGACGCGGTCCGCGCACCGCAGTCGCGCGCCAGCGCCAGGACGTGCGGCACCAGCGCTGCGCCGGCGCCGGGCCGCACGGCGGCCGCGCGGGCCGCCTTGGCCCGCTCGCGCCAGGCCGCCTTCGCAGCGGCATTGTCCGTGATTTCCGGTTCCGCCAAAGCGCCCTCGCGCCGTGGGTCTGCCGCGCGGCGGACGCGCGAAGGGGAAAAAGGCCGTACCTGCCGTTGGCGGTTCTGATCCCTCTAGGCCTGTACAAAACAGGTGGGCGCCGTATCACCGCGGCCACGACCGCGGAAGGGACAGCTCCCTAGAGGACTGCATTGGCCCCGGGGAAATGAAAGCCTGACGCGCAGGACAGCCCGACAGCACTATCTGGTAGCTTCGCGCCGCTGCGCAAGAGGGATGTGCGGACGGCCGGCGAAAACCGGCTCAGGCCGACTTCTTCAGGGCACTGGTCAGCGCATCGATCCGGTCCGCCGCGGCGTCGATCTGGGCGCACAGCGCATCGGTGCCGCTGCCCGACCGGCGCAGGTCGTCCAGCTCGTTGTACAGCCCGGCGAGTTCGTCCGCGAGCTGCAGGCTGGTCAGCATGAACAGATGCGTCTCCGACACGCCGCTGCGGCCGCCGTCCAGGGCCGCCATCTGCTGGTCGATGTACTTGGCCAGGTTGCCGATGTGGCCTTCCTTGCCGTCGTCGCACGACACCAGATAGTGCTTGCCGTGGATGCTGACCTCGATCCTGGCCATCGGTTATTCCGCCGCGTCGCGGGAATCGACGTCGCCGAGCAGCCGGTCGACCCGGGCGATGGCGAGGTCGAGCCGGTCGGCGACATCGTCCGCCGTCCGGCGCAGGTCGTCATAGGCCTGGCGCACCGCCGCCAGTTCGCGCTTCGCCACGTCGTCGCCGCCATCCCGGGCAAGGGCGTCCTCGAGGCGTTTCACCGCCTCGGCCAGCCGGCGCTGCGATTGTTCCAACCGTGACATGGGGTGTGCCGACTCGCCTCCGCTCGCCCGGAACCGGGCATTCACAATAGGAGCCGGCGGCCCGGCGCGTCAACGCGCAGGGGCCGGCGTCGCGCGATCCTGCACCAGCATCAGATAGACGTTTTCCGCGATGCGCTGCTGCTGCACGATCGCCAGGCCGGCAACCTGGTCGCCCAGGTTGCGATAGCTCGACTCCCGCATCACCACCACCAGCCGGTCGTTGGCCGCCATCCGCTGCGCCAGCTCGGCCGGGTCGTCGATCTCGTCGACGATGCCGCCATAGTCGTAGGTGTAGACGCCGTCATAGGTGGCGAAGGCGACGACGGCATAGCCGCGGTCGGCGTAGTCGCGCATCAGGCGGGCCTGCTCGCGCGGGCTGAGCACGGCGTCGAGCGACGGCGCGATCAGCAGCCCGAGGATGTTCATCACGATCGTGACCAGGCCGAGATTGATCCACAGCGGCCGGAACGCGCTGACGCTGCCGTCGAACCAGGCCAGCGCGGTGGCGCCGGCCAGCATGACGATGCCCAGCGGGACCAGGCCGCCGATCGGGAACGGGGCGAAGCCGGCGATGCCCTCGACCAGCGCCGCCACGCCGGCCACGGCATAGACCACCGCGGCGCTGCGCCAGGCGAAGGCGCGCGCCGCCGGGGCCATGCCGATCAGTGCCGCGGCCGTGGCCGCGGCCAGCGGCGCCAGGGTCGGCAGCAGGTAGATGTGGATCTTGCCGCTGAGCAGGCTGAGGAACACGAAGCCCGCTGCCCAGACGATGCCGAAATAGACCGTCGGCGGCGCATCCAGCGCCCGCCGCCACGCCGCGCGCGCGCCGGCGGCGAGCGCCGCGCGCACCGGGCGCAGCGCCGGCAGCGCCGTCCAGGGCAGCCACATGCCGATCATCAGCGGCAGGTAGAACCAGACCGGATGCTTGTGGTGCCAGGCGCTGACCGCGCGCTGCAGGATCTGGTCGTCGAGCACGCGGTCGACGAAGTCCCACCCCTTGGTCGCCACCACCGCGGCGAACCAGGCCACGGCGACGGCCAGCGACAGCAGCACGCCGACCGCCATGTCCGCCGCCAGGATGCGGCGCAGCCGCCGCGTCGTCGCGGCGTCGACCAGCAGCGCCAGCAGCGGCAGGCCGTGGCCGAGCGGCCCCTTGATGAAGCTGGCCAGCGTGGCCAGCGCGAAGCCGGCGACGATCCAGCCGCTGAACGAGGGCCGCCGCAGGCCGCTGTGCAGACATGCCATCGCCGCGACGATCGCGGCGGCGAACAGCGGGTCCATGCGCGAATAGTGGAACAGTGTGGCCACATAGGGCGTGCCCAGCAGCAGCAGCCCGGTGGCCAGCGCCAGCTCCGGCCGCGCCGGCACCACCCGGCGGACCAGGAAATGGCCGGCGCAGACATAGGCGAAGCCCGACAGCGCGGCGCCGATGAAGAACACCCAGCTGCCCATGCCGCCGCCGAGCCGGGCGATGCCGGCCAGCAGCCAGAAATAGACCGGCGGCTTGTCGGGATAGGGCAGGCCGTTCAGGGTCAGCGTCAGCCAGTCGCCGCTGCCGATCATCTCGACCAGTGCGGCGCCGTAGCGCGCCTCGTCGGAGAACCACAGCGCGCGGGCGTCGACTGCCAGCGCGCATTGCGCCGCGACCAGCGCCACATAGAGCAGATAGGCCCAGCCGCCCTGGAAGCGCCAGCCGGCCTGCGGTCCGACAGGCGCCAGCGCGGACGATTCGGGCGGCGACGCGTTCATCGCGCGTGGATCGGCGCGGCCGCAGGCGAAGTCAAGGGCGCCGACGCCGCATCCGCCCGCACCGCGCGCTGCGGTCAGTGATAGTGCGCGCCGGCCTGGTAGTCCTGGCTCGGCACCACGCGGGTGATCACCCGCTTGATGGTCAGTCCCTGGACGACGATCGAGAAGATGACCACCGCGTAGGTCGCGGTCAGCAGCAGCCCCTTCCATTCGCCGGGCGGCAGCGACAGCACCAGCGCGACCGAGATGCCGCCGCGCAGCCCGCCCCAGGTCATCACCCGGATCGAGCCCTTGGCGAACACGCTGCCGCCCAGCGCCAGGGCGCGGATCGGGATCGCCACCGAGCAGAAGCGGGCGAACAGCACCAGCGGAATGCAGGCCACCGCGATGCCCACCTCGCGCCAGCCGGCGTCGATGGCGAACACTTCCAGGCCGATCAGCAGGAACAGCACCGCGTTCAGCAGCTCGTCGATCAGGTGCCAGAAGTTGTGCACGTGCTCGCGCGTGGTCTCGGACATGCCGAAGCGCATGCCCGCGTTGCCGATGAACAGCCCGGCGATCACCACCGCGATCGGGCCGGACACGTGGATGACGTGGGCCAGCGCATAGACGCCCATCACCAGCGCCAGCGTCATCGTCAGCTCCAGGGTGTACTCGTCGACGCGGCGCAGCAGCCGGTAGGTGCCGTAGCCCGCGGCCCCGCCCAGCACGGCGCCGCCGCCGACCTCGACCAGGAACAGCTCGGCCACCGCCCAGGCGTCCACCGGCTCGTCGGCGCCGTGGCCGGCGGCGGTGAAGGCGATCGCGGTCAGCATCAGGAACAGCACGACGCCGACGCCGTCGTTGAACAGGCTTTCGCCGGCGATCTTGGTCTCCAGGCTGCGCGGCACCTTCACCGTCTTCAGCAGGCCGAGCACCGCGACCGGGTCGGTCGGACTGACGATGGCGCCGAACACCAGCGCGATGATGAAGGGCACGCCGGCCAGCCACCAGAAGCCCAGCCCGACGATCGCGGCGGAGATCACCACGCCCAGGCTGGCCATCAGCGCGATCGCCCATTTCTGCGAGGCGAGCTGGTCGAGGTCGACGTGCAGCGCGCCGGCGAACAGCAGGAAGCCCAGCATGCCGTTCATCAGCGCGTCGTAGAAATCGACCTGCTCGATCATGGCGGCGACCCGCTCGGCGATCTGGCCGCCGGCCAGCCAGTCGCCGAACAGCACGATCAGCGAGGCGGCGAGCGCGATCACCACCAGACCGATGGTGGTCGGCAGCTTGAGGAAGTGATAGTTGACCTGACCGAACAGGGCGGCCAACACGACGAGGATCGCGGCGATGTCGAACGGTGTCATGGGTCAACTGCGGCAGTGGTCGGGGCAGGGCCGGAACAATGGCTAGCCACAGCGACGCTTCAGCACAAGCGCCATTGCCGGCGCTGGCCGGGATCCGGGCCTGTGTGTTCGACGCCTACGGCACGATGTTCGACGTCGCCGCCGCCGCAGCGCGCGAGCGCGCGGCACTGGGCGCGCAGGCGCAGCCGCTGGCGCAGCTGTGGCGGCAGAAGCAGCTCGAATACACCTGGCTGCGCAGCCTGATGGGCGCCTATGCCGATTTCTGGCAGCTGACCGGCGACGCACTCGACTATGCGCTCGACAGCCTGGGCATCGCCGATCCCGCCCTGCGCGACCGGCTGCTCGACCTCTACAGCCGGCTCGACGCCTATCCGGAGGTGCCCGGCGTGCTGGCGGCGCTGCGCAAGGGCGGGCTCGCCTGCGCGATCCTGTCGAACGGCGCGCCGGCGATGCTGGCCTCGGCCGTCGCCAATGCCGGCGTCGGCGACATGCTGGCCGCCACGCTCTCGGTCGACGGCCTGCGCATCTACAAGCCCGACCCGCGGGTCTACCAGCTCGCGGTCGACCGACTGGGCGTGGCCGCGTCCGAGATCTGCTTCCTGTCGTCCAATGCGTGGGACGTCGCCGGCTCGGCCCATTTCGGCTTCCGCGCGGTCTGGGTGAACCGGTTCGGCCAGCCGGCCGAACGCCTGCCCGGCCGTCCGGTGGCCGAGCTCCGCGACCTCGCCGGCCTGCCGGCGCTGCTCGGCCTCGGCTGACCGGCGATCAGGCGCTCGCCGCCAGCCGGGGCTCGCGGTGCGCCGTGACCCGGTTGCGGCCCTGCTTCTTCGACAGGTAGAGGCAGGCATCGGCCGCCTGCAGCGCGGCGTCGAGCGCATGCGGGCCGGCCGCCGGCTCGACCGACGCCACGCCGAAGCTGGCGGTGAAGCGCAGGGTCCGGCCCTCGTGGTCGACCACGGTCGCCTCGAGCATGGCGCGCAGCCGCTCGGCCAGCGCTTCCGCACCGTCCAGACCCGTCTCCGGCAGCAGCAGCACGAATTCCTCGCCGCCCAGGCGGGCGAACATGTCGACCGGCTGCCGCACCGCGCCCATGCAGACCGCGGCCATCGTCTTCAGCACCGCGTCGCCGGCGTGATGGCCGTAGACGTCGTTGACCGACTTGAACTTGTCGATGTCGATCATGATCAGCGACAGCGGGTTGCCGTGGCGGCGGCTGCGCGCCAGCTCGGCTTCGGCCTTTTCCATGAAGGCGCGGCGGTTGGCGGCGCCGGTCAGCGGGTCGGTCGCGGCCAGCCGCTCCAGCCGCGCCTGCAGCGCCTTCGCTTCGGTCACGTCGACGATCGCGCCGACGACGCCCAGCGTCGACCCGTCTTCGGCGCGGATCAGCGCCTTGTGGATGACCACGTCGCGGTCCTGGAAGGTCTCGCCCAGCGACAGCCGGCGCTCGTATGTGTGCTTCGCCGTCTGCTCGTCGGCCATCAGCCGGTCTTCCGCCTTCGCCGCATCCAACGCCTCGCGGCCGAGCACGTCGTCGAGCGTGCGTCCGACGATGTCGTTCATCGGCCGGCCATGGATGGCGGCATAGGCCGGGTTGGCGTGGGTGATCACATAGCGTTCGTCGCGGGCGAAGATCGGGATCGGCACGGTGTCCAGCAGCGTCTGGATGAAGCGGCGCTGGCGCACGTTCGACAGGTGCAGCTCCTCGCGGTCTTCCGCCAGCTCGACCAGGGTCGCGGCCTGCTCCTCGATCATGCTGCGCGAGAATTCGTGCTCGGTGACGGTCGCCTGCAGCAGGTCGCGTTCGGCCAGGGCCTCGCGCACGCGGCCGCGCTGCGCGATCAGGTCGACCGCGGTGGCGGCGAGGTCCGCCAGCAGCGGGACGTTCGCGGCGTCGAGACCGGCGGGCGCGGGGTGCATCACGCACAGCGTGCCGAGCCGCACGCCGTCGCCGGCGATCAGCGGCGCACCGGCATAGGCGCGTACCGCCGGCGCCCCGGCCACCAGCGGCGCGGCGCGGAAGCGGGGATCGGCCGCGGCGTCGTCGACCCGCAGGATGGCGTCGGATTCGATGGCCCGGGCGCAGAAGGCACTCGCGCGCGGCAGCGCGTCGACGCCGAGACCGAAGCGTGCCTTCAGCCACACCCGGTCGGCATCGACCAGCGCGAGCGCCGCCATCGGCGCCGCGCACATCCGCGCGGCAAGTGCGACGATCCGGTCGAGTGCCGGCGCCGGCTCCGCGTCGAGGATGTCCAGGCCGCGCAAGTGGGCCAGGCGCTTTTCCTCGTCGGCCGCTGTGGCTGCCGGACTCATGACCAATCTCTCGTCGGTGCGCCGTCATGTGACGGCATCCGGCACCATCCTAACCCAAGGACGCTAAGCGACCGTAAAACCGCTGCCGCAACGCCGGCGCCGCAATCCCGCCCCAATGTCGGCCAATGTTGCGCTCGGGCGGAGGGTGGCCTAACTGTGGGGTGTGGCGGCAATGCGCCCGAAGACTGGAGATCACGACACGATGGCTGGTGCGGCACGGCGACTTGGGACCTGGACGATC
This sequence comes from Alphaproteobacteria bacterium, assembly GCA_041396705.1. Classification (NCBI taxonomy): domain Bacteria; kingdom Pseudomonadati; phylum Pseudomonadota; class Alphaproteobacteria; species Alphaproteobacteria bacterium. The sequence continues at coordinate 631,315 of JAWKYB010000002.1, read as the reverse complement.
TCGGCGGCGAAGGCCGCATGCGCGGCGGCGGCGCTCGGCCTCGCGGCATGGATCGCGCCCGCGGCGGCCCAGTCGCAGCAGGAGGACATCCAGCGGATCGAGACCTACCTCAACTCGATCGGGTCGATGGAGGCGCGGTTCCTGCAGGTCGACCCGGCCGGCAACAGCGTGCAGGGCACGCTGTTCATTCTGCGGCCCGGACGGCTGCGGTTCGAATATGACGAGCCCTCGCCGATCCTGATCGTCGCCGACGGCACCTGGGTGCACTATCACGACAAGGAGCTGGACCAGACCAGCCGCGCGCTGATCAGCGACACCACGGTCGAGTTCTTCACTCGCAACGACCTCAGGCTGCAGGGCGACGTCACCGTTACCGACTTCAAGCGCGAGGGCGGGCTGATCACCGTGACCCTGGTCGATTCAAGCAATCCGGACGAGGGTTCGGTCGCCTTCACCTTCGACGCCGACCCGCTGAACCTGCGCCAGTGGGTGGTGACCGACCCGGAGGGCGCGCAGACGCTGGTCGCCCTGCTCAGCTTCGAGACCAACGTCCCGCTCGACGCCAACATGTTCTATTTCTACGACTGAGGCGTCCGCCGCGCGCACAGGTCGCGCCGTCACCGGCGACATTGGGGGGTCGGGCCCCTCCATCGGGATCGCGGCCGGAACTCGGCGGCTCCATCCGCCGTTCCGGATGCGCGTACTTGCGCTATAACGCTGGCATCCGCGGCGCCGACGCTGTAACACCGCGTGCTTCGTCCCCGCCCGCCAGTGTAGTCTGATCGCAGCCAAGTCAGCGCCATGCCGAAACGCACCGACATCCAGTCCATCATGATCATCGGCGCCGGGCCGATCGTCATCGGCCAGGCCTGCGAGTTCGACTATTCCGGCACCCAGGCGTGCAAGGCGCTGCGCGAGGAGGGCTACCGCGTCATCCTGGTCAACTCCAACCCGGCCACCATCATGACCGACCCGGAGCTGGCCGACGCCACCTATGTCGAGCCGATCGAGCCGGCGATCGTCGCCGACATCATCGCCCGCGAGAAGCCGGACGCACTGCTGCCGACCATGGGCGGCCAGACCGCGCTGAACACCGCGCTGGCGCTGGCCGACGACGGCACGCTGGACAAATACGGGGTCCAGCTGATCGGCGCCAACCGCGACGCCATCGCCAAGGCCGAGGACCGCCAGCTGTTCCGCGAGGCGATGGACCGGATCGGCCTGGCCAGCCCGCGCAGCCGGATGGTGGCGAGCTTCGCCGAGGCGCTGGAGGCGGTGGAGCTGACCGGCCTGCCGGCGATCATCCGCCCGTCCTTCACCCTGGGCGGCATGGGCGGCGGCATCGCCTACAACCGCGAGGAGTTCGAGCGCATCGTCGTCGCCGGCCTGCGCGCCTCGCCGGTCCACACCGTGCTGATCGAGGAATCGGTGCTGGGCTGGAAGGAGTTCGAGATGGAGGTCGTGCGCGACCGCGCCGACAACGCCATCATCATCTGCTCGATCGAGAATGTGGACCCGATGGGCATCCACACCGGCGACAGCATCACGGTCGCGCCGGCGCTGACGCTGACCGACAAGGAATACCAGATCATGCGCGACGCCTCGATCGCGGTGCTGCGCGAGATCGGGGTGGAGACCGGCGGTTCCAACGTCCAGTTCGCGGTCAACCCGAAGGACGGCCGGCTGGTGGTGATCGAGATGAACCCGCGGGTCAGCCGCTCGTCGGCGCTGGCCTCGAAGGCGACCGGCTTCCCGATCGCCAAGATCGCCGCCAAGCTCGCCGTCGGCTACACGCTGGACGAGCTGAAGAACGACATCACCCGCATCACGCCGGCCTCGTTCGAGCCGACCATCGACTATGTGGTGGTCAAGGTGCCGCGCTTCACCTTCGAGAAGTTCCGCGACGCCGACGCCACGCTGACCACCTCGATGAAGTCGGTCGGCGAGGCGATGGCGGTCGGCCGCTGCTTCCAGGAGGCGCTGCAGAAGGCGCTGCGCAGCCTGGAGACCGGGCTGACCGGCCTCGACGAGATCGACATCGCCGGCTGGCCCGAGCGCGACGCGGTGCGCGCCGCCCTCGGCAAGCCGACGCCCGACCGCATCCGCATCGTCGCCCAGGCCTTCCGCATCGGCATGTCGATCGACGAGGTCCACCAGGCGACCCGCTACGACCCCTGGTTCCTGGAGCAGCTGCGCGAGCTGGTGCGGATGGAGGACCAGGTGCGCGACCACGGCCTGCCGGCCGACACCCAGGCGCTGATGCGGCTGAAGCGGGCCGGTTTCTCCGACGCCCGGCTCGCCACCCTGGCCGGCCTCGACGTCGATGCCGTCGCGCTGCGCCGGCGCGATGCCGGCCTGCGCCCGGTCTACAAGCGCATCGACACCTGCGCGGCCGAGTTCCCGTCCGACACGCCCTACATGTACTCGACCTACGAGGGCAACGGGCTGGTGCCGGCGGAATGCGAGGCGCAGCCGACCGGCCGCCGCAAGGTGATCATCCTCGGCGGCGGACCGAACCGGATCGGCCAGGGCATCGAGTTCGACTATTGCTGCGTCCATGCCGTCTACGCGCTGCGCGCCGCCGGCTTCGAGACCATCATGGTCAACTGCAACCCGGAGACGGTGTCGACCGACTACGACACCGCCGACCGGCTGTATTTCGAGCCGCTGACCGCCGAGGACGTGCTCGAGATCGTCGCCAAGGAACGCGAGGCCGGCGAGCTGCTCGGCATCGTGGTGCAGTTCGGCGGCCAGACGCCGTTGAAGCTGGCCCGGGCGCTGGAGGCGGCCGGCGTGCCGATCCTGGGCACCACGCCGGACATGATCGACCTGGCCGAGGACCGCGAGCGCTTCCAGGTGCTGCTGCAGAAGCTGGCGTTGCGCCAGCCGGCCAACGGCACCGCCACCGCGATCGAGGGCGCCGTGCGCATCGCCCAGTCGATCGGCTATCCGGTGGTGATCCGCCCGTCCTACGTGCTGGGCGGCCGGGCGATGGAGATCGTCTACAACGAGGAAGGGCTGCGCCGCTACATGGTGGAGGCGGTCAAGGTCTCCGGCGACGACCCGGTGCTGATCGACCGCTATCTGCGCGAGGCGATCGAGGTCGACGTCGACGCGCTGGCCGACGGCACCGGCGCCGTCTACATCGCCGGCATCATGCAGCACGTCGAGGAGGCCGGCATCCATTCCGGCGACAGCGCCTGCTCGCTGCCGCCGCATTCGCTGACCGACGCCATCGTCGACGACATCGGCGAGCAGGCCAAGGCCCTGGCCCGGGCGCTGAACGTGGTCGGGCTGATGAACGTGCAGTTCGCGGTGCAGGGCGAGACCGTCTATGTGCTGGAGGTCAACCCGCGCGCCAGCCGCACGGTGCCGTTCGTCGCCAAGGCGACCGGCGTGCCGATCGCCAAGATCGCCGCCCGGCTGATGGCCGGCGCCAGGCTGGCCGACTTCGGCCTCGCCGACGCACCGCGCGCCAACGGGCTCGGCACCACCGTCAAGCACATCGCGGTCAAGGAATCGGTGTTCCCGTTCAACCGCTTCCCCGGCGTCGACACCATCCTGGGGCCGGAGATGAAGTCGACCGGCGAGGTGATGGGCATGGCGCCCGCCTTCGGCAAGGCTTTCGCCAAGGCGCAGATCGCCGCCGGCCACTTCCTGCCGCGCGAGGGCGCGGTGTTCTTCTCGGTCAAGGACGGCGACAAGCCGGCGATGATCGACCTCGCCTGGATGCTGAGCGCGGCCGGCTTCCGGCTCAAGGCGTCGCGCGGCACGGCGGCCTATCTGGAGCGGGCCGGCTTGCAGGTGGAGACCGTGAACAAGGTGCTGGAAGGCCAGCCGCACGTGATCGACGCGCTGATCAACGGCGAGATCCAGGTCATCTTCATCACCACGGAAGCATCGGGCCAGGCGTTCAACGACAGCCGCACGCTGCGCCGCGCCGCGCTGGCCCACGACCTGCCCTACTACACCACCGTCGCCGGCATCCGCGCCGCCGCCCAGGCCATCACCGCGCTGTCGCAGGGTGCGCTTGAAGTTCGGCCGCTGCAGGCTTATTTTGCAACGTCAAACTGGATGGACTGATCAGCACGCGATCCGCCGGCGACGTCGGCGGACAAATTTTTTGTCTGGATCGCTCATGATGGAACGGATTCCGATGACGCAAGGCGGCTACCAGCGCCTTGTCGCCGAACTGAAGCAGCTCAAGGAGATCGAGCGGCCGGCGGTGATTACCGCCATTTCCGAGGCGCGCTCGCACGGCGACCTGTCGGAGAATGCCGAATACCATGCCGCGCGCGAGCGGCAGAGCTTCATCGAGGGCCGGGTCGTCGAGCTGGAGAGCATGATCGGCCACGCCGAGGTGATCGACCCGACCAAGCTGAGCGGCAAGACCGTGCGTTTCGGCGCCACGGTGACCCTGGTCGACGAGGAGACCGAGGACGAATCGACCTACCAGATCGTCGGCGCGCACGAATCCGACGTGAAGCAGGGCCTGATCTCGGTGACCTCGCCGCTGGCGCGGGCGCTGATCGGCCGCGGCCCCGGCGATTCGATCGAGGTCAACACGCCCAACGGCGGCCGCACCTACGAGATCCTCAAGGTCGAATACGTCTGACCGCCCGGCCCCGTCCGGGCGTGCGGTTGGCCCAAATTGCCGCGGAACGCACGCCGGGACTCGCCGTCGGCTTGTGCAGCGCTATATTTGAATGATTCCAATCAAAGCGGGCGCCCGCCCGCGCGAAGACCGCGCACATCGGACAGGAGGACAGGTCATGGCCGGAGCCGGCAGTTTCGATCTCCATGAGGACCCGGCGAAGCTATCGCCCGAGACCATCGACCGCCACCGCGCCATCGTCTCGCTGATGGAGGAGCTGGAGGCGGTCGACTGGTACCAGCAGCGCGTCGACGCCACCGCCGATGCCGAGCTCAAGGCCATCCTCGCCCACAACCGGGACGAGGAGATCGAGCATGCGGCGATGGTGCTGGAATGGCTGCGGCGGAGTTCGCCGAAGATCGCCGAGGAGCTGAAGACCTATCTGTGGACAACCGGCCCGGTCACCGGGGTCGAGGAGGCGGCGATGGCCGGCGACGGCGCGGACGCCGGCGGCAGCGCGCCGGCCGACGGCTCGCTCGGCATCGGCAGCCTGAAGGGGAGGAAGGATGGACGACCTGCATCGCAGCCTGGCGCCGATCACCGCCGCGGGTTGGGACGAGATCGACGAGGAAGCCAAGGCCACGCTCAGGCGCACCCTGGCCGCCCGCCGCCTGGTCGACTTCGCCGGCCCGCTCGGCTGGTCCACCTCCGCCGTCAACCTCGGCCGCACCAAGGCCCTGCGCGGCAACCCCGCCGACGGGGTGATGGCGGCCCAGCGCGTGGTCCAGCCGCTGGTCGAGTTCCGCGTGCCGTTCGAGCTGAAGCGCAGCGAGCTGGACGCGCTCGCCCGCGGCGCCAAGGACCCCGACCTCGACCCGGTGCGCAAGGCCGCCCTGGCCATCGCGGTGGCCGAGGACCGCAGCGTGTTCCACGGCTATGCCGACGGCGGGATCGAGGGCATCTTCGCCGCCGCCGACGTCGGCCCGCTGACCATCAGCGAGGATTTCCAGAAATATCCCGTGCTGGTCGCCGAGGCGACCGGTGCGCTGCGCGACGCCGGCGTCGAGGGGCCCTATGCCATCGCGCTCGGCCCGCGCTGCTACACCGGCCTGACCAAGACGTCGACGCCGGCCGGCTATCCGATCATCAAGCATGTCGAGCGCCTGCTCGACGGGCCGGTGGTGTGGTCGCCGGGTATCGACGGCGCGGTGGTGATGAGCCTGCGCGGCGGCGACTTCGAGCTCAGCGTCGGCCGCGACCTGTCGATCGGCTATCTCGACCACAGCGGCAGCGCGGTCCAGCTCTACATCGAGGAGAGCCTGACCTTCCGCGTGCTCGGGCCCGAGGCCGCCGTGCCGCTGGCCTATGAGGACAGCGCCTCGTCGAAGACGCGCAAGTCCAAGTCCAAGTAGCCCGCCGCCCGCTCGCTCGCTCGGCGGCGGCGCCGCAGCCTGAGGCTGCGGCGGCGCCTCACTGATACCGGTTCTGGCAATAGGCCAGGGCCTGGTCGCGCTCCCGTTCGGCCTGGGCGGAGCATTGCTCGAGCTGGTCGCGGGCCATTTCGGCCGCCTGCTCCGGCGTCTGGTTCCAGATCGGGGTGCGGAACTCCAGGTTGGTCCGCAGGTTGCTGCCGGGGCCGAAGCAGTAGGACCACAGCGCCTGCTGGAAGGCCAGTTGCGCCTGCGCGACGCATGCCTCGTAGCTCCACCCCGGCGAGCCGCCGAAGCCGGGGGCGCCGGGAAAGGGCAACGGCGCGACGACGAACCGGCCGCCGTCCCAGCCGGGCGGCGCCGGCGTTCCGTCCGGGTTGCGGCCGGCGCCGCGTCCGCCCGACGATTCCGTGCAGTTGCAGGCATAGCTGGTGTGGCTCGTGCCCTGCGGCGCCGAAGGCTCGCCGCGGCCCTGGTTGCCGCCGCCGGGCTGCTGCCCGGGGCCTTCGGTCTGGGCGGGCGCGGCGCCGATCTCGGACATCCGGCAACTGATCGTCGCGTTGGCGGCGGTCTGGTTCAGCTGCGCCTCGATCTGCTGGCACATCTGGGCGCATTGCTGCGGCCCGTCGCACGACATTTCGACCGCACCGGCGGCGGCCCATGGCAGGGCGGCACACGCCAAGGCGGCCAGCGCTCGGCATATGGCCGGCAGAAATCCCCAACCCATCTTCCGTGTCCTCCCAAACCGCACTGGTCAGCAAATCAGGGTGCCGAGACCGGTAGAGCGAAAGAATGGGCGGGCGATTGACTCCGCCGAACGTGAGCATCCTGCCGATGGATGCGACACTGACGGCTTTGTCAAAGCACGACAACTGCAATCCGACGGCATCGTCCGGCCGGCGGACCGCGGCGGGTCGGCCCGGCTGGACGACCTGTCAAAGACCCGGATCTAGCCGCACACCTCGGCCGGCTGCACCCGCAGCACCTCGTAGCGGCAGGTCGCGGTGACGCTGACGACGCAGACGGTGCGCTGCGATCCCTCCTGGCAGGCGCAGTCGAGCCAGGAATGCCGCAGCGGCGCCAGCCGGCCGTTGCGGTAGAAGCCGGCCGCGTCGTATCGCGCGGCGCAGGTGCGCACGCCCTGCCGCTCGACGTCGCGCCACGCCAGCTCGCAGGCCATCGTCTCCTTGTTCGGGCCCAGGCTTCGTTCGGACTGCAGCAGCACCGGCGCCTCGGCCGACACCCATGCCGTCTGGTCGGCCATCGCGCACTGGCCGGCGGGCACCGCGGCGACGGCGGGCGTCACCACTTCCACCACCTGCCCGGCAACGAAGGGCACCGCCTCCGGCGGCGCCGCCGCCGGACCGGCGCAGCCGGCTGCCGCCAGACCGCCCAGGATTCCCGCCAGCCGGCCGACCGCCCGCCGAGTCGCCATCGCACCCTCCCGCGCCCGAGACAGATTGTCGTGTACACCATCGCGGTTTCGCCGCAGCGTGGCGCTGATCCAGGTCAACCCGGTCGCGCCCCCGCGCGGCGCGACGGCGGTTCGGGCAGGCCATGTTCGAGACCATCGGCGACAGCCGGCACTTCGCATTCGGTTTCGGCCTGGCCGCCGCGCCCGGCGGCGCCTGGCTGTTCGGACGCTTCTGCTGCTGGATCGGCGGCACCGGTCGGCGATGCGTTCGCGACGACCGCGCTGCGCGACGTGCTGTTCCAGTTGCAGGAGGCGACCAAATACGCCCGCGCCGACCCGGACGGGCGGCGGAACCCGCGGCTCGCCGCGATTCCGGCGGACGAGGCGTTCGGCCGGATCAGCGGCGCGCTGTTCGGTCCCGGCGCGGCGGTGGCCGATGTGCAGGCGGCGCCCGGCGAGCCGCCGCCGGCCAATCACGTCATCCTGCCGGCGGTCGACGTTTTCGACGGCTGGCAGGCCTTCGCGGTCGATCGCGACCATGCCACCCGCATCCTGTTCGGGCGCCATCCGTTCGCGCGGATCGTGGATGTGTCGGTGCCGCGCGGCACGGTCGATGCCGTGCACGAGCACACGATCGCGCGCCTGGATGCGCTCTACGAACGCGCGGTGGCGCGCGACGGCCCGGTCTGAGCCGGCCGCGGCGCGCGCGGTCTCACTGCCCGCTCTCGCCCCAGCGGTCCGCCCGGAAGCGGCGGTCGCGCTCGGCCCGCTCGCGCAGCAGCGTGGCGTAGTGGTCGAGGGTCTCCGCGAACAGGTGCCGGGTCTCGGCGATGCGCGCCTCGCGCAGCGCCCCCATGCAGTCGAGCATCGAGCGGTGGTCGGCGGTCCAGCATTCCGGATGGGTCAGCAGCTGGAACGCGCGGCCCGCCGCGATCAGGTCGTGCGGCGTGGCCTGGCGCCAGTGCATCAGCGAGTCGCTGATGTAGCTGACGCGGCCGGTGGTGAAGCGGGGCGCATAGGCGTCGTTGGCGATGCGGGCCGACAGGTCGACCTGCCCGCCGTCGATCGGGATGTGCTGGGCCGCCGCAGTGACCGGCTGGCCGCTGAGGTCCTGCAGCAGCCGGATGTCCGCCGCCAGCGCCGCGTCGCCGCCGGGGCCGGCATAGCGGGCGGCCTCGTAGTGCAGGCCGATCTCGTGCCCGGCCTCGGTGATCGCGCGGATCGCCGCCCGCCCGGCAGGCGCCAGCAAATTGTAGAACGGGCAGCAGGTCTGCACGAAATAGGTGGCGGTCGCGGCTTCCTCCGCCTCGATCCCGGCCAGCGTCACCGCCGACCACAGGTCGTGGTCGAGGTCGTGGCGCAGCAGCAGCACCGGCCCGGCATCGTCGTCCTCGGCGGCGGCGGCCCCGGCCGGGGCGAAGTCGCGGAACGACAGCAGCCGATAGCCGCCCGCGCGCGCCGCGGTCAGGATGGCGCGATAGCCGGCCTGGGTGAAATAGCGGTCGTCGCCGTGATCGGCGAACGGGCTGGCCTCACCGGTCATGGGTGCGGTCGTGTCTGCGATCCGGGCGCGGCGCCACGGGCGGCGGGCTCAGGCCGCCGCCTGCGCCTGGCTGCGGGCCAGGTCGCGGTAGTAGGCCAGCGTGCGCTCCATGCCGACGTCGAACGCGGTGGTCGGCGCGAAGCCCAGCCGCTCGCGCGCGCGGCCGATGTCGGGGACGCGGTGCCAGCTGTCGTCGAATTTCTGCGAATAGGTGAAGGCGTCGGCCTCGATCGGCAGCGGCGCCTCGATCAGGCCGAGGCGCACCGCCGCCGCGTTCATGTATTCCGCCAGCGCGCGCATCGACATCGGCTGCGAGGCGCCGAGGTTGTAGCAGGCGGCGAACGGCTTCGCCGCATCCGGCGCGGCCTGCGCCGCCTCGGCCAGCGCCAGCATCATCCCGCCGACCGTATCCTCGACATAGCAGAAGCTGCGCTGCTGGCTGCCGTCGCCGCTCAGCCGCATCGGCTCGCCGGCCATGATGTTGGCCATGAAGTGGGGAATCACCCGCTTCGCCGCCGGATAGTCCATCATCGGGCCGTAGGTGTTGAACACGCGGATCACCACGCTGCGCGCCGCCGCATTGGCGATCAGGTTCTCCTCCAGCGCCTTGACGTGGGCATAGACCCAGCGGTTCACCTCCGGGCGCTCCAGCACGATCAGGTCGTCCTCCCGCATCGGCCGGTCGTACATGTGCGAATGCAGCGCATAGACGTCGGCCGACGAGGCGAACAGCGCGACGTGGTCGGCGGTCAGCAGCCGCGCCAGGTGCATGGTGCCGCGCAGGTTGTCGATGGTGTCGAACGGCCGGCTGATGGTCTCCTCGACGCCGACCACGCTGGCGAAATGGACGACGGTGCGGTGCGCCGCCACCTCGGCCGCCATCAGCGCCTCGTCGAACACCGAGCCCTCGACGCAGCGGGCCTGGGCGCGGCGGATCTGCGGGCAGTCGAAGGTGGAGTTCTTGCAGCTGAGGTCGTCGAGCACGGTCACCGCCTTGCCGGCCCGGGCAAGCGCCTCGGCCAGGTAGCGGCCGATGAAGCCGGCGCCGCCGGTGATCAGCACCGGGGACGGGATCGCGGCGATATCGAGCGCGGGTGCGGGGGCCATCTCGATCACACTCCTTGTTGCGGGCCGGAGGCTAACTGCCCCGGCAGGTTCGGGCTAGCCGTTGACGACCTTGGGCCAGCCCATCGCGCCGTCGTCGATGTCCGGCCGCGGCGCGGGCGCGTGCAGCGCGGACATGTCGGTGGCGGCCAGGCTGTCCGGCGGGGAACGCCGGGCGGCGAAGGCCGCGCGCGCGGTCGGCAGCAGGTAGACATAGCCGGCGAGGATCGTCTCGGCATAGGCCAGCGCGCGGCGGGCGGCGCCGGCCCAGTCGGGCCGGCCGCGCGGGGCCTCGGCGTCGGCGTCGAGCGTGACCACGCCGCTCTTGCCGCCGAAGGCCAGCCGGCGCGCCTTGTCGACGAAGCGCACCGGGTTCAGCGGATTGAACAGGAAGGCGAGGTCGAGCAGCGGCAGCGCGGCGATCTGCCACCAGGGATAGTTCTTCAGCACGAAGTACATGCGGCTGCGGCCGTTGCGCCACGGCATCAGCTTGCGCGCCGCGCCGACATAGTGGTGGACCACCGGCGAGCGGCCGACGACGGCGACCTTGAGGCCGCGCCGCTCCACCCGATAGCAGAAGTCGTTGTCGTCCCAGTGGAACAGGCAGCCGGGGTCGAAGCCGCCGAGTTCGACGAACAGCGCCCGGCGCATGAACATGTTGCAGCCTTCGAGCATGTTGGTGCGCGCGAGCGCCCAGGCCGGCCGGTCGAGCAGCATGCGGCCGCGCACCATGCCGTTCACCGTCATGCGCAGGTCCTTGGTGCCGACCACGCGGCCGCGGGCGTCCAGCGCCGCCTCGCCGCCGATCACGCCCAGGCTCGGGTCCGCCTCCAGCAGCGCGACCAGCTGGCGCGCGGCCTGCGGGTCGACGATGGTGATGTCGTTGTCCAGCACCCACAGATACTCGCCGGTGGTCAGCCGCACGGCCGCGTTGCGGCCCTCGCAGATGCCCAGATTGCGTTCGGCGCGATAGAGCCGCACCTCCGGGAATTCGCGGGCGATCATCTCGGGGGCTTCGTTGGTGCTGGCGTTGTCGACCACCACCACCTCGACGTCGGGATAATCGAGCGCGCGGATGCTGGCGAGGCAATCGCGCATCGCCTCGATCCGGTTATAGGACAGCACGATGATGGACAGGCGCGGCGCGCGCATCGCATCTTCCCCCGCGGATGCCGTGCCCGGTGCGGGCCGGCACGGCCTGTTCCCGCACCCGGGCCGACTTGGCGGCCGACGTCGGCGCAGGACGTTCATCCGCAAGGATAATTCGGAACTCTTACAAAAAAGTCAATAATGCCTTTGGTCAGAATTTGTAACAAAATCAAGTCCGGCATTAACTATAAGGACGGGCACCGGCCGGATGTATAGCCGGACACGCCGGCCGACGCGGGCAATGGACGAATAGACCGCAAAAGTAACAAGCGGTCATGTCCTGGTAATACTACTAGAATGCAAGAACTCGCTGCGCGTTTCCCGTGCATCCGCCCCGCCGGCGCCGCCAGGCCGCGGCGACAGGTGTGCCAGACGCTTGCGCCACCCGGGCGAGATTACTCGGGACTCAGGCCGGCTTCGTCGAAGTAGCGCCGCGCGCCCGGATGCAGCGGCGCGACCAGGCCGTCGCGGGCCATCGCCGCCGCGCTCAGCGATTCCAGCGCCGGATGCAGGCGGGTGAAGTCGTCCAGGTTGTCGAACACCGCCGAGACGATGGCGTAGATCACGTCGTCGCCGGCGCGCGCGGTGGTCATCAGCACCGCGACCATGCCGAAGGTCGGCACGTCGGCATCGTTGCCGCGGTACATGCCGCCGGGGATGGTGGCCGCGGCGTAGTAGGGGTGGGCGGCGACCAGCGCGTCGATCTCCGGCCCCGTCACCGGCACCACCACGATGTCGCAGGCGGCCGTCGCCTCCTGCACCGAGGCCGACGGATGGCCGACGATGAATACGCTGGCGTCGATCTCGCCCTCGCACAGGGCGCGGGCCTGGTCTGTCGACTTCAGCTCCGCCACCGCGGCGAAATCGTCCAGAGTCCAGCCCATCGCCTGCATGATCACGTCCATCGTCGCCCGCTGGCCGGAGCCGGGGTTGCCGATGTTGACCCGCTTGCCGACCAGGTCGGCAAAGGCGGCGATGCCGGCGTCGGCGCGGGCCAGCACGGTGAACGGCTCGCGATGCAGCGAGAACACGGCGCGCAGGTCGGGGGCGGGCGCGGGGAAATCGGCGCCGTCGCCGTGGACCGCGCGATAGGCCACGTCCGACTGCGCCAGCGCCAGGTCGAGGTCGCCGGCCTCCAGCGCCTGCAGATTGAACACCGACCCGCCGGTGCTTTCCACCGAGCAGCGGATGCCGTGCTCGGCGCGGTTGGGGTTGACCATGCGGCAGATCGCGCCGCCGGCCGGGTAGTAGACACCGGTGACGCCGGCGGTGCCGATGGTCACGAACCGGGGTTCCTGCGCCAGCGCGACCGCCCCGGCCGCCAGCAGGACCGCCAGCAGGGCCGCCGCCAGCAGGCCGCCAGGTCGTCCGGTGGAACGGGTTCGTGTCATCGTCTTCCAATCCGCAACCCGCGCCGGGAGCCCCCGGGCAGGGTTCGCGCCGGGCGGCCGCGGTCAGGCGCGGGCGCCGACCTGGCCGATCGCGTCGTCGATCGCCGCCACAGTGGTGTCCACGATCATGGCAGCTTCGTGTTCATCGATGATGAATGGCGGCGCCAGCAGCACATGGTCGCCGGCGACGCCGTCGACCGTGCCGCCCATCGGATAGCAGATCAGGCCACGGGCAAGCGCCGCCTGCTTGATCCGCGCATGCAGCCGCAGGGACGGATCGAACGGCGCCTTGCCGTCGCGGTCGGCGACCAGCTCCAGCCCGCGGAACAGGCCGCGGCCGCGGATGTCGCCGACATGCGGGTGCTGGCCCAGCCGGTCGTGCAGCAGCCGGTCGAGACGGTCGCCGAGCGCGCGCACGCGTTCGAGCAGGCCGTCGCGGTCGATCACCCGCTGCACCGCCAGCGCGGCGGCACAGGCGGTGGCGTGGCCCATATAGGTGTGGCCGTGCTGGAAGAAGCCGGAGCCGGCGGCGATGGCGTCGTAGAGGTGGGCGCCGGCCAGCACAGCGCCGATCGGCTGGTAGCCGGCGCCGAGCCCCTTGGCGATCGCGAGCAGGTCCGGCACCGCGCCGTCCTCGGCGCAGGCATAGCGCCAGCCGGTGCGGCCCATGCCGCACATCACCTCGTCGAAGACCAGCAGGATGCCGTGGCGGTCGCAGATCTCGCGGATGCGGGCGAGATAGCCGGGCACCGCCGGCACCGCGCCGGCGGTGGCGCCGACCACCGGCTCGGCCAGGAACGCCATCACCGTCTCCGGCCCCAGTTCCTGCACCTTGCGCTCCAGCGCGTCGGCGGCGCGCCGGCCATAGGCCTCCGCCGCCTCGCCGGCGCGGGCCTCGCGATACTGGTAGCAGGGCGCGATCTGGTGGGTCTCGATCAGCAGCGGCTCGAACGGCGCCCGGCGCCAGCGGTTGCCGCCGGCGGCCAGCGCGCCCAGGGTGTTGCCGTGATAGCTCTGCCGCCGGCTGATCACGTGGCGGCGCTGCGGCTGGCCGATCTCCAGGAAATACTGGCGGGCCAGCTTCAGTGCCGCCTCCATCGCCTCCGAGCCGCCGGAGACGAAATAGACCCGGTCGAGCCGCCGGGCCGGATCGGCCGGCCGCGGCGCCGTCGCGACCAGCAGATCGGCCAGTGCCTCCATCGGCGCGGTGGTGAATAAGCCGGTGTGGGCATAGGGGATGGCGTCGAGCTGCGCCTTGATCGCCGCGATCACCTCCGGATGCGCGTGGCCGAGGCACGACACCGCCGCGCCGCCGGAGGCGTCGAGATAGCGGCGGCCGTCGGCGTCGACGATCCAGGCGCCGTCGCCGCGCGCGGCGACCGGCAGCTGCAGCCCGGCGTGGCGGTGGAAGACGTGGCTGTCGGCGGCCTTCATCGCCGGCCGGCGTCCTCGGCCGGTCGAGCTGGGCGAACAGCACCACCAGCGCGGCGCAATCCAGCGGCATCACCGGGTTGGTGTAGATCATCCAGGTGTGGGCCGCGCGCGCCGAACACCTGGTTGACCAGGTCGGAGGCGCCGTTCAGCGCCTGCGGGTGGTCGCGGTAGTCCTCGGCGACGTTGAGCGTGCCCTCCAGCCGGAACACCCGGCGGATGCGGTCGAGCGAGCCCGCCGCGGCGCGCAGCTGGGCAATGGCGTTCAGTGCCGACAGCCGGCAGGCCTGGTAGCCCTCCTCGCCGCTCAGCGCGGCGCCGATCCGGCCCTTGTACTTCAGGTCGCCGTCGATCCACGGCAGCTGGCCGGAGGTCATGACAACGTTGTCGATCACCGCCCACGGCACGTAGTTGGCGACGGCGCCCGGTGCCGCCGGCAGGGTCAGGCCCAGCGCGGCCAGCCGCGCCTCCGGCGCCTCGATGTCGGTCAGATCGGCGGCGGTCATCGTCCCTCTCTTCAGTGCACGGATCAGGCTGTTCGCCTAAAGCATTGGCAACAAAGGCGTGGTCGCGGCAGGCGCCGGGCGCTATGACGGTGCCATGGCGAAGTCCGACGAGTCTCGGAAAAAACCGGCGCGGCGCAAGGCCTCTTCGCGTGCGGCGAAGCCGCGCCCGGCCGCAGCCAAGCCGACGAAGCCGGCGCGCGCGCGCAAGCCGGCCGCCAAAGCCAAGGCCGCCAAACCGAAGGCCGCGCGCAAGACCGGGCCGAAGGCCGCGCCGGCAACCGCGCCAAAACGCAAGGCGGCGCCGAAGCGGCCGGCGGCGACGCGCGCCGCAAGGCCGCCGTCCGCCGCAGCGCGCCGCGCCGGCGCAGCGCCGCCGGTCGGGCCGCCGGCTGTGGCCGCGGCTGCTGCGCTGGGCCGCGGTCGGCGCGGTTGGTCGGTGGTGCTGGTCGCCGGGCTGGTCGCCTGGTTCGCCTACGACCTGCCGTCGATCGACGACGCGCTCGCCGCCTCGCGCCGGCCGAGCATGGTGATCAAGGCCGCCGACGGCGCCGTGCTGGCCAGCTACGGCGACTATCACGGCGGCGCGCTGGACTACGAGGAGCTGCCGGATTCGCTGGTGCTGGCGGTGCTGGCCACCGAGGACCGCCGCTTCTTCGACCATCCCGGCATCGACATCGTCGGCGTGGCCCGCGCCGCGGTCAGCAACATCGTCGCCGGCGAGCTGCGCCAGGGCGCCAGCACGATCACCCAGCAGCTGGCCAAGAACCTGTTCCTGACGCCGGAGCGCACCATCCGCCGCAAGGTGCAGGAGGCGCTGCTGGCGCTGTGGCTGGAGCATCGCTTCTCCAAGCAGCAGATCCTGGCGATCTACCTCAACCGGGTCTATTTCGGCGCCGGCACCTACGGGGTGGAGGCGGCGTCGCAGCGCTTCTTCGGTCACAGCGCGCGCCGGCTGTCGCTGGCCGAATCGGCCATCCTGGCCGGGCTGCTGAAGGCGCCGTCGCGCTTCAACCCCGCCGCCGACCCGGACCGTGCCGCCGCCCGCGCCGCCACCGTGCTGGCCGGCATGGTCGACGCCGAATTCATCAGCGCCGCCCAGGCGGCCGACGCGCGCGCCGGCGTGGTCGGCTATGCCGACGCCGGCGGCGCGCGGCGCAGCGCCGATGCCCTCTATTTCGCCGACTGGGTGGCGGAGCATGCCGCCGCGCTGGTGCCTGCCGACGCCGGCGACCTGGTCATCGTCACCACGCTCGACCGCGGGCTGCAGGCGATCGCGGCCGGCGAGGTGCGCGCAACCCTGGCGGCGCAGGGCGCCGCCGCCCGGGTCGGCCAGGCCGCCGTGGTGATGCTGGCGCCGGACGGCGCGGTGCGGGCCATGGTCGGCGGCCGCGACTACCAGGCCAGCCAGTACAACCGCGCCACCGTGGCGCTGCGCCAGCCCGGCTCGGCGTTCAAGCCGTTCGTCTACCTCGCCGCGCTGCGGGAGGGCTGGCGCCCCGACAGCATGATCGACGACAGCCCGGTGACCATCGGCGGCTGGTCGCCGCAGAACTACGACGGCCGCTTCCGCGGGCCGGTGACGCTGCGCCAGGCGCTGGCGCAGTCGCTGAATGCCGCCACGGCCCGGCTGATCGACGATGTCGGCGTCGGCGACGTGCGCGCGCTGGCCCAGCGGCTCGGCATCGCCAGCGACCTGCCGCGTACGCCGGCGCTGGCGCTCGGTGCCGGCGGCGTGCACCCGCTGGAGCTGGTCGGCGCCTATGCCGCCATCGCCAATGGCGGCGTCGCCGTCGCGCCCTATGGCATCGTCGAGATCCGCGACGCCGCCGGCCGGCTGCTCTACGGCCACGGCGACGGCCGGCTCGCCCGGCAGATCGATGCCGACGACGCCGCGGCGATGGCCGGCATGCTGCGCGCCGTGGTGACCGAGGGCAGCGGCCGCGCCGCCGCCCTGCCCGGCGTCGCCGTCGCCGGCAAGACCGGCACCAGCTCCGACTATCGCGACGCCTGGTTCGTCGGCTTCGCCGGCGGTCTGGTTGCCGGCGTCTGGCTGGGCAACGACGACAACGGCCCGATGCGCAGCGTCACCGGCGGCGGCCTGCCCGCGGAGCTGTGGCGCGACATCATGGCCCGCGCGCTCGGCCTCGGCGTCGCCGCCGCTCAGTAGGCCGCCCTCTTTGCCGTCATCGCGGGCTGCCCGTCCCCCGCTACGCTTCGTCGCGAGCCGGCCGAAGGGCGGCGTGGCGATCCAGCCCCGCCGGCCTTGCCGGGAGCCCGCCGGGGCGCTCAGCGGGCGGCGATGACGGTGTAGCTGGCCAGGGTCGGCAGGCCGGGCGACGACAGGTAGGCCTCGCGCGCGCCGAGCACCACCTCCAGGTCGAGGTCGCCATTGCCGAGCAGCACCAGGATCGACAGGTTGCCGGCGCGCGATCGCGCCGTTTCCAGCCCCGGCAGTCCGCTGACGCGCCAGTTGTGGCCCTCGACCCGGTCGAGCACGACCAGGACCGCGGTGGCGTGGCGCTTCGCCAGCTCGATATGCGAGACGTTCAGCGTGTTGACCGCACCGGCGCCCAGCGCGGCCTGCGGCCCGCCCGCCGCCGACCCGCCGCCGTTGCACCCGGCCGTCGCAGCCGCCGCCAGCAGCAGAAGCACTGCAGCGATCTTCCCCATCCCGTCCTCCGCGGTCCGCCCGGCGGCACGGCCCCGACGGCCCACCGCCCCAATCTCGCCTTAGTCGCGGGCGGATGCCGGGCGGTTCACGGCGGCAGACAGAGCCGGCGACCCCCTCCTCGGTCATCGCTGGGTTCTCCCCGCGATCTTCCATCGGGCGCGCGGCGGCGCGAGATGCGCGGATCAGGTCCGCGCATGACGGCAGATCGACAAACGGCCGGCGCCGGCCGGCGGCGTCGAAACGGCCGCAACGCCGCACGACCCCCGTATGCCCAATGTTTCACGTGAAACAAAACAGGAACATCATGCCCTCCCCTAACGGTCCACGCCCATGCGCAGGTGCAGCTCGGTCGGGCGGAGCAGGCGGAGGTCGCGCAGGAAGGGTTCCTTCTGCAGGATGCGCACGTCGGCGCGGGTGACCGGGCCGACCAGCATCAGCTTGCGGGCGACGCTGTAGCGGGCGCGGCGCAGGCCGAACACCTTCTGCAGCACGTAGAAGGTCAGGTAGTGGTCGTCGACGATGCCGAACACCGGCCGCTCCGACCGCCGCACCACGGTGATGAAGTCGAGGTTGAACAGCTTGTCGCCGTTGACCGGCGAGTGGCGGTCGGGGCCGTCGCTGAACACGAAGTCGTAGGGCCGGTCGGGGATCGCCGCATACTCGACCCCGCGGAAGCACTTGTAGAAGCCGTCGCGCTTCGGGCTGAGCACCAGGTCGACGCGGCCGGCCAGTTGTGCCGGCAGGCACTGGCGCGCCACCGCGTGCCAGTGCGGCACGTCCTCCATGCTGGTCACCCGGCCGGGCGGCGCGCCCTCGCGCTCGTTCTCCAGCTGGGCATAGGCCAGCACGACGGTGGAGATGCCGGTGCCGCATTCCAGGATCTCGGTCGGCCGCCGCCGCCGCACCTCCTCGTAGAGGGTCAGATAGTCGCCGTAGGAGACGCCGGTCACCGCCGAGTTGCGGGCATAGGCCTCGATCAGCGCCCACAGCGGCGCGTTGGCGCGCAGCACCGCCTCGGCCCGGCGGCTGCGGCGCGCGACCAGGGCGTGGGCCACCGCGGCGCGGAACCGGGTCAGCGGCCCGAACTCCGCGGCGCTGATCCGGGTGACGGCGGCGCCCGGGGCGTTGTCGGGGCGCAGCGACCTGACGTCGAGCATGGCGATCTCCCATCGTCGTCGGCCCATCACGCGCGCATCGCCGCCGCGATGCAACAGCGGCCGAAGCGGGGTTGAACCGATCGCCGGCCCGCCGCGACCTCTCCGACGTGCCCTGCGCGCTTGGGACGGAAGGTGGGCCGCATCGGTCCTTGCGTCGCGGCACCAGGACCGCGGTCCCGCCCGCCCGGGAACGCGGCGAAACGGAACCCAAAGTCTGCACCGCGCCGTGCGCGCCCAGGCAAGCGGAGGACGGCTCGATGGCCCTGACCGCATCCAAGTCCAAAGTCACCGGCCCGGTGACGAGCACGGTCGGCGACCTGATCTTCGGCACCGAGAAGGACGACTGGCTGGACGGCACCGCCGGCAACGACCAGGTCAGCGGCCGTGCCGGCAACGACGTGATCCGCGGCCTGTGGGGCGACGACCGGCTGTTCGGCGGCGACGGCCACGACTGGCTGGTCGGCGACGACGGCGACGACCAGCTCTACGGCGGCGACGGGTTCGACCGGCTGTTCGGCGGCGGCGACGACGACCTTCTCTATGGCGGCGCGGGCAACGACACCCTGGTCGGCGGCGCCGGCGCAGACCTGCTGGACGGCGGGTCGGGCGTGGACACCGCCGACTATTCCGCCTCGACATCGACGCTCTGGATCTCGCTGGCCACGGGCACCGGATCGCTCGGCGACGCCGCCGGCGACACCTTGCTGTCGATCGAGAACCTGATCGGCGGACAGGCCTTCGACTATCTCGTCGGCAACGCCGAGGCCAACGTGATCGACGGCGGCGGCGGCGGCGACTATGTCGAGGCCGGCGACGGCAACGACACCCTGGTCGGCAGCCTGGGCCACGACACGCTGGTCGGCGGCGGCGGCGCCGACACGGTGGACTACTCCGCCTACGACCCCGCGCAGGAGCCCGATCCCGGCCCGGGCGACATCGTGCTCGGCACCCAGGGCAGCGGCCTGCTGGGCAACGGTGCCGGCACCGTGTCCGGCGTCGACGGGCTGATCGTCCATCTCGGCTTCCAGCACACCCTGTTCGGCGATGAGAGCCGCAAGGACGCGCTCGACGGGATCGAGCACGCGGTCGGCACCGGCCGCAACGACCGGATCATCGGCGATGCCGGCGCGAACCGCCTGTCGGGCGACGGCGGCGACGACTATCTGTTCGGCGGCCTCGGCGACGACGACATCTTCGGCGGCAGCGGCAACGACGACCTGTGGGGCTCCGGCGGCCGGGACGAGATGTTCGGCGGCGACGGCATCGACGACCTGCGCGGCGGCCAGGACGACGACGTTCTCTACGGCGGCTTCGGCGACGACCGGCTCTATGGCGACGCGGGGGCGGACCATCTCTATGGCGAGGGCGACGCGGATCGGCTCTATGGCGGCGCCGACGACGACGTGCTGCACGGCGGCGACGGGGGCGACACGCTCCACGGCGACGACGGCGACGACCAGCTCCACGGCGGCAGGGGCCTGGACGACCTGTGGGGCGGCGCCGGCGCCGACCTGTTCTGGTTCGGCGAGGACGGCGAGGGCCAGGGCAAGGAGGCCGGCAAGACCATGGCGGTCGTCCGCGACTTCAGCCAGGCCGACGGCGACCTGCTGGTGCTCGACCTCATCGATGCGGACGTAACGGTCGCCGACGACCAGGCGTTCGCGTTCATCGGATCGAACGGATTCACCGGGGTCGCGGGCCAGCTGCGCTACTTCCACGCGACGGCGGTCGACGACCTGACGGTCGTCGAAGCCGATGTCGACGGCGACGCCGTCGCCGACTATCGCTTCGAGATCGTGGGCCTGGCGATCCTGACCGAGGCCGATTTCGGCCTCTGAGCCGGCGTCGCCGCCGATCCCGCGGCGCCGCGCCCAGCCGGCCCCAGCGCCTTGGCGCCGGCGGCGCGCCGATCGACGCTAGCCCTCGTAGCCGAACAGGCGCGGCAGGGTCAGCGTCAGCGCCGGCACCAGGATCAGAGCCAGCAGCGCCAGGATCATCACCGCCAGGAACTGCCAGATCTCGCGGATGATCTCGGCCAGCGGGATGCGGGTGATGGCGTTGATCACGAACAAGAGGATGCCGTAGGGCGGCGTGATCAGGCCGATCATGCAGTTGACCACCGCGACCACGCCGAAATGCACCAGGTCGATGCCGAGCTCGCGGCAGGTCGGCAGGAACAGCGGGATGATGACCAGGATGATGGTGGTGGCGTCGAGCACGCAGCCCAGCAGCAGGATCAGCAGGTTGACGCCGAGCAGGAAGCCGACCGGCCCGACGTCGAGCCCGACCAGGGCGCGGGCCATCAGGTCGGGGATGTTCTCGGACGAGACGATGTAGTTGAGGATCAGCGCGCCGCCGATGACCAGCCCGACCGCGGCCGACGAGCGCACGCTCTCGACCAGGATGCCATACAGCGCGCGCAGCGACAGCGCCCGGTAGAAGGCGCCGGCCAGCAGCAGCGCATAGGCCGCCGCCACCGCCGCCGCCTCGGTCGGCGTGGTCACCCCGCCGTAGATGAAATACAGCAGGATCCCGGGCATCAGCAGCGCCGGCAGCGCGTTGACGGTGTGGCGCGGCAGCTCGCGCACCGGCACAACCTGCTGGGCGGCGAAGCCGCGCCGGCGCGAGATCACCGCGTTCATCGCCATCAGCACGATGCCGATCAGCACGCCGGGCACGATGCCGCCGAGGAACAGGTAGCCGATCGAGGCGTTGGAGATCAGCGCGTACAGCACCATCGGGATCGACGGCGGGATGATCGGCCCGATCGTCGCCGAGGCGGCGGTGATGGCGGCGGCATAGCCGCGGCTGTACTGGCCGCTCTTGGTCATCATGTCGATGACGACCTTGCCGATGCCGGCGGCGTCGGCGACGGCGGAGCCGGACATGCCGGAGAAGATCAGCGAGGCGACCACGTTGACGTGGCCGAGCCCGCCGCGGAAGCGGCCGACCGCGGCGACGCAGAAGGCCAGCAGCCGTTCCGAGATCGTGCCGGCGTTCATGATGTTGGCGGCGACGATGAACAGCGGCACCGCCAGCAGCACGAAGCTGCCGTACAGCCCGGCCAGCATCTGCTCGCCGGCCAGCGCCAGGTCCTGTCCGGCCGCGGCCAGATAGGCGAGCGCGCCGAGGATCACCGCATAGGCGATCGGCACCCCGATCGCGGCCAGCAGGAACAGGGTGAGCAGGCAGAGCCCGAAGGCGAGGCTCATCCTTCCTCGCCCACGTGGATGGCGTGGGCCTCGTCAGGCGGCCCGCGGCGCAGCACCTGGACCGCAGCCCAGGCGGCGCGCAGCACGATGGCGACGACGAACAGCGCGTAGACGGCGTAGATGATGCGCATCGACACCGGCAGGGTCGGGCTGCGCTTGATCTTCAGGAAGTCGATCCAGTCCCAGGTCGGCAGCAGCGACCAGCCCATGCCGACCGCGACCGCGACCGCGCCGGCCAGCGCCATCGCCCGGCGCGGGCCGCGCGGCGCGGCCAGATAGAGGATGTCGAAACGCACGTGGTCGCGGTCGCGCACCACGAAGGCGCAGCCGACGAAGACGATCCAGACCCACAGCACCAGGCACAGCTCGAGCGTCCAGCCGAACGGCTCGACCATCACGTAGCGCGAGAAGACCTGCAGCAGGAAGACCAGGAACATGGCGGCGAGCATCGCCGCCGCCAACCCCTCGGCGCCGCGGGTGAGCCAGCGGAATGCGAGCCGCATCGCCGGCACCCCGCGGCGTCGGCCCTACTGGCCGAGCGCGTTGATCTTGTCGAGCAGACCCTCGGGCCAGGTCTCGGCGTATTCGCTTTCCAGGTACATCTGCTGGACATGGTCGCGGAACGCGGCGACGTCGGGCTCGTACACGGTCAGCCCCTGCTCCTCGAGGAAGCTGACCAGCTCCGCCTCCTTGGCCAGCTGGTTCTGGCGGCCGAACTCCGCCGCCTCGTCGGCCGCGGCCTGCACGATCGCCTGCTGCTCCGGCGTCATCCCGTCCCACACCGCCTTGGAAATGGCGAGGTAGTTGAGGTCGACCAGGTGCGAGGTCAGCACGATCTGGCTGGTCACCTCGTAGAACTTGGCGTCGACCACGGTCGGCAGCGGGTTGTCCTGGCCGTCGACGGCGCCGGTCTGCAGCGCGGTGTAGACCTCGGTGAACGCCATCGGGGTCGGGCTGGCGCCCAGCGCCCGGCCGAGGAACTGCCAGGCATCGGTGCCGGGCATGCGCAGGTTGACGCCGGCGAGGTCGGCGGGCGTGGTCACCCGCAGCTCGTCGGCGCTCTGGCGCAGGTTGACCTGGCGGCGGCCGAGATACATCACCGTCAGCAGCTTGACGCCCAGCTCGTCCTCGGCCTGCTGCTTGAACGGGTCCATCAGCGGGTCGTTGAACACCGCGACCTGATGCGCCGCGTCCTGGTGCACATAGCCGGCGGTGAAGATCGAGAATTCCGGGAAGAACACCGCCAGCTCCTGGGCCGAGGTGATCGACATCTCCAGGTTGCCGCGGGCGATCGCCTCCAGCTCGGTGCCCTGGGCGAACAGGGTGCCGTTCCAGTGCGGCTCGAAGGTGGCGAAGTCGGCGATCGCCGGGGCGAATTTTTCCATCAGCGCGATCGCGCGCTGGTCGGTCTCGGAGTTCACCGAGGCCAGGCGCAGCAGGATCGTGTCTTCGGCCAGCACCGGCGCGGCCAGCGACGCCCCGGCCACCGCCACGGCACCGGCCAGCACGGCACGCCGCGCAATCTTGTTGGTCATCTGCGTTCCTCCCGTTTTTTCTCGTTCGCGCCCGCGGCCGGAGCCGACCGCATGGCGCGCCTCGGACTGCGTGCCATAGCGACATGCGATACTCAACATGAAACGCCGTGCCGGGCGGCGCGGCGGGCTAGCCGGCCGGCCGGCCGCGCGGCACCACCAGCCGCTCGGCCGCCAGCACGCCGAGGCCTGCCAGGCCGAGCGCGGTGGTCATCACCAGCGGCGTGCCGTCGCTGAGCCGGGCGGCGACGTTGCCCCACACCGCGGCAAAGCCGAACGAGGCGAAACCGCCCAGCGCGGCGGCGGCGCCGGCCATCTGCGGGAACGGGCCGATGGCGCCCGCCATCGCATTCGGCATCACCAGGCCGAAACCGACCATGTAGGCCGCCATCGGTACCAGGATCGCCGCCACGCCGTCGATGCCGGCGAAGCCGAGCGCGGCGGCGGCGACGCCGCACACCGCGGCGATCAGCGCCCCGGCGCGCGCCGTCTGTTCCAGGGTGAAGCGGCCGGACAGCCGGCCGCTGGCCAGCGTACCGATCATGTAGCCGGCCACCGCCGCGGCAAAGCAGAAGCCGAACGCGGTCTCGCTGAGGCCGTGATAGTCGATGAACACGAAGGACGAGCCGGAGATGAAGGCGAACAGCCCGGCATAGCCGCAGGTCAGCATCAGCACATAGCCGACATAGGCGCGGTGGCGGACCAGTGCGGCGTAGTTGCCGACCAGGCCGCGCGGGCTGGTCGCGGCCGGATTGCGGTGGCGGTTGGTCTCGCTGAGCAGCAGCAGCGTGCCGGCGATGGCGGCGGCGCCGAACAGCGCCATCAGCGCGAAGTTGGCCTGCCAGCCGAACCACTGCTGCATCAGTCCGCCCAGCACCGGGCCGACCGCCGGCGCCAGCGCCATCGCCGCACCCATGTAGGCCAGCACCTTGGCCGCACGCTCGCGGCCATAGACGTCGCGCACCACGGCGCGGCCGACCACCGGGCCGACACAGGCGCCGACCGCCTGCAGGAAACGGCCGGCGACCAGCCAGTCGATGGTCGGCGCGAAGGCGCAGCCGACGCTGGCGGCGAGATAGAGGCCGAGCCCGCCGAGCAGCACCGGCCGGCGCCCGAAGCGGTCCGACAGCGGGCCGTGCACCAGCTGGCACAGGGCGAAGCCGACCAGGAACAGGCTCAGCGTCAGCTGCACGCTGGGCTGGTCGGCGCCGAGCACCCGGCCGATCGCCGGCAGCGACGGCAGGTAGAGGTCGGTCGACACCGGCCCCAGCGCCACGATCATGGTCAGCAGCACCGCGACCGGCAGCGAATCCGGCCGCGCCCGCGGCACCCGAGCCAGCGGCGGCGCGCTCATGCCGCGCCCGCGTGCCGCGGCACCACCGCCAGCGCGACGGCCAGGGCGGCGACGCCGCCCAGCGCCATGACGATGCCGAGCGGACGGGCGCTGGCGTCGCTGATCGCCGCCACCAGCACGGTGCCGAGCGCGCCGACGCCCATCTGGGCGAAGCCGAGCAGGGCGGAGGCGGCCCCGGCGATGCGCGGGAACGGCGCCAGCGCGCCGGCGAAGGCGTTGGGCAGCGCCAGGCCGGAGCCGGCCATGTAGACCATGGTGCAGGCGATCAGCCCGGCCACCGAGACCCATCCGGCCTGGGTCAGCGCCAGCATCGCCAGCCCGCCGGCCGCCATGGTGGCGCAGCCGGCGGCGAGCACGGCGGTCAGGCCGA
This sequence comes from Alphaproteobacteria bacterium, assembly GCA_041396705.1. Taxonomy (NCBI): domain Bacteria; kingdom Pseudomonadati; phylum Pseudomonadota; class Alphaproteobacteria; species Alphaproteobacteria bacterium. The sequence goes on along the minus strand of JAWKYB010000002.1, from coordinate 606,457 downwards.
GCCGGCGGCCCAGGCTGCGCGACAGCAGCGTGCCGAGCACATAGGCGGCGACGTTGAACAGCGCGAGCCAGCCATATTCGTCGGCGCCGAGGCCGAGCAGGTCGCGGAACACGAACGGCGAGTTGGCGGTGTAGGCGAACATGCCGAAGAAGGTGAAGCCGACGGCGAGGCTGTAGCCGACGAAGCCGCGGTCGCCGGCCAGCAGCCGGAAGTTGGCGGCAAGCCGGCGCGGGCTGGTCGCGGTCGGGTCGCGGTGGCGGTTGGTCTCGACCAGCATCGCGGCCATCAGCGCGAACAGTCCGGCGCCGATCAGCGCGACCGCGAAGAAGTTCGCCTGCCAGCCGATGTGGGTCTGCAGCTGGCCGCCCAGCGCCGGCGCGATGGCCGGCGCGACCGCCAGCGCGGTGCCGACCAGGGCGAAGACGGCGCGCGCCCGCTCGCCCTCGAACAGGTCGCGCACCATGGCGCGGCCGACCACGGGCCCGGCGCAGGCGCCCAGCGCCTGCAGCACCCGCAGCGCCGCCATCTCCTGCGCGCTGGCGGCAAGCGCGCAGGCGACGCTGGCCGCGACATAGAGCGCGAGGCCGGCGAACAGCACCGGCCGCCGCCCGAGCCTGTCCGACAGCGGGCCCACCGCGAGCTGGGCGAAGGCGAAGCCGACCAGATAGGCGGTGACGGTCAGCTGCACCTCGGCCTCGGTGGCGTGCAGCGCGGTGCGGATGTCGGTCAGCGACGGGATGTAGATCGCGATCGTCAGCGGCCCGATCGAGACGAGCGCGGTGATCAGGCCGATCAGGAGGCCGGGCCTCGTCGCGGTCATGGGAGATCCTCAGGGGCGCGACGGGGCACCCGGTTGTCGGCGGACAGCCGGCAGAGTAGGTCGGCGGGATGCCGGAGGGAAGATCGCAGTGGCGGTGCGGCGGCCGCGCGCCGGCGCCGCAACTTCGCCGGAATCGCAGGGTATCGACACGGCAGACTTGGCATTGCCGTGCAACGGGCAGGGAGCGCAACCCGGATGAGCGATCGCATTCTATGGCTGCTGGCCGCCACCGCCGCGCTCGGCGCCGGTACCGCCACCGCGGCCGATCTGGAGAACCGCGACGACGTCGGCTACGACGTCCGCCTGCACAGCGGCGCCAGCACCACCCACAGCTCGATCGGGGGCCACACCACCCAGCTCAGCGTGTGTAGCGACTGCACGGTCGAGGTGGTCGGCATCGGCGAGGTCGCGGTCGACGCCAGCGTCGACGCCGTGATCATCGAGAACGGCGCCATCCGCACGGAATAGGGCGCCGCGCCGGCGCAGGGGATGAGGGCGATGCAGGCACGCACGATGCTGGCCGCGGCGGCCGCGCTGACTGGCGGCCTGGCCGCGCCGACGGCGCCGGCACAGGCCTGCATCGTTCTGCTGGAGCTGCGCCCGGCGGTGGCGCTGGCCGCGCCGGTGGTCGTGCGCGGCCGCATCGTCGCGGTCGAAGCGGACGCCGCCGGACCGGCCCGGCTGACCGTCGCGGTCGACGAGACCTTGCGCGGGCTTGCCGCGGCGCAATGGCGGGTGACCTGGCCGGCGAACAGCGTGATCGGCCCGCCCGCCGACCCGGCCGACGCCGCCGCGCGCTTCGGCGACACGGTGATCGTCGGCCTGAACCCGGACGATCCGCCGCTGCCGCAGGACCGTCGCAGCGACGGCCGGCCCCAGGTCGCCGCCGGCACGCTGGCGCAGGAGATGTGCGGCGCGCCCTTCCTCGGGCCCGCCACGGAGATGCAAGCGCAGCTGCGCGCCTGGGGGATGGCGGACTAGCCTTGCCCGCCGGTGCGGCCCCCCGGCGTGACGGCCGCAGTGCCCCCGGATTGCCCCTACGGCGACCCGCTGATGCCGGAATTCAGGCGTAGCCTCACGCGCTTCGCCGCACAGGACCGAAAGGAGCCGCTCGCATGCGCCGCACCCGCCTCGCCCTGATCGCCGCCGCCCTGGCGGCCGCCGCCGGACCCGCCTTCGCCTGCGAGGTGCCGAACCCGCTCAGCCCGCAGGTGGTCGCCGATGCGCCCGTGGTGGTGCGCGGCACGCTGACGGCGATCGAACCGCGGGCCGACGGCTCGGCGGTGCTGTCGGTGGACGTGATCGAGACCTATCGCGGCGACGAGGCCGCCGCCTGGACGGTGACCTGGGGCCTGGAGAGCGTGATCGTGCCGCCGGAAGACCTCGACGCCTTCGCCGTGGCCTATGGCGGGCTGGACATCGTGCTGGGCATCGCGCCGCTGGCGGTGGACGTCCTGCCGGCCGATCCCGAGCGGGGCCAGGGCACGCTGGCGCAGGAGGTCTGCGCCGTGCCGTTCCTCGGCAGCCTCGACACGCTGGCGCCGCTGCTGCGTGCCGACGGCCTGGTCGACTGACCTGCGGCCCCGCCGGACCCGGAAGCGGCCGGCCGACGCCAACCTGGAGGTGACCCCGATGCGCATGCTGCTGGCGGCCCTTGGCGCCGCGCTGCTGCTGCCGGCCCTGGCCGCGGCACCGGCGCGGGCCTGCGCCGTGTTCACCCCGCTGGACACAGAGACCGTGGCGGCGGCGCCGGTGGTGGTGCGCGGGACCATCGACGCGATCGCGGTCGGCGACGACCTCGGCGTCACCTTCACCGTCGTCGTCGGCGAGACCCTGCGCGGCCCGGACGCGGCGCGCTGGGTGGTGAACTGGGCCGCGCACAGCGCGGTGGCGCCGCCGCACAGCCTGGCCGAGGCCGCCGACCGCTACGGCACCGACATCGTGATCGGCTTCCTGCCGGCCGAGCCGGCAGTGACCGACGGCAGCGGCGCGGGCACTATCCCGCCCTTCGCCTGCGGCGAGCCCTTCCTCGGCGGTTTTGCCGACCTGCAACCGCTGCTGCGGCAGGCGGGGCTGGTGCCGTAGGCGCCCGGCCGGGGGCCGCATCGGCTTGCCAAAAATTGCCATCGCGCTCATGATCGCCGGATGAGCACGATGAACATTTCGCTGCCGGAAGCGCTGAAGGACTTTGTCGACGAACAGGTGGCGGCGCGGGGATTCGGCTCGTCCAGCGAACATATGCGCGAACTGATCCGCCGGGATCAGGACCGGCAGCGACTGCATGCGCTGTTGCTGGAGGGCGCGGAATCGGCATCGACCGCGGAGGCCGACACGGCCTATTTCGAAGGGCTGCGCGCGCGCATCCGCCCGTCCGGGGACGAGTGACCGGCAAGCCGGTCATCCTGCGCGCCCGCGCCGCACAGGATATCGACGCGGCATTCGCCCATTACGTCGAGACCGCCGGCGCGCAGACGGCGCTTTCCCTTGTCGATGCGCTCGAGGCCGCGTTGCGGCACATCGGCCAGCACCCGGCCGGCGCGTCGCAGCGCCATGGCTATGAACTGGGCCTGCCGGGGCTGCGGGCCGGGCGGGCGCGGCGCTTTCCGTACTTCGTCTTTTTCGTCGAACGGACGGACAGTATCGACGTCTGGCGCGTCCTGCACGGCGCGCGGGACATTCCAGCCCGGCTGCACGAGCCGGACCCGGACTGAACCACGGAAGCAGAACGGGCCCCGACCGGGGCCCGTCCGCTTGCCAGACAATGCGCGCCGGCGCTATTCCGCCGCCTGCGGCACCTTGGCGGCCTGCAGGGCGCGCCAGAGCGACAGCGGGGTCGCCGGCATGTCGACGCGGGTCACGCCCTCGCCGATCACCGCGTCGAGGATGCCGTTGAGCACCGCCGGCGGGGCGCCGATGGCGCCGGCCTCGCCGCAACCCTTGATGCCGAGCGGGTTGGTGGTGCAGGGGATCTCGTTCCAGCGGAACGAAATCATCGGCGAATAGTCGGCCCGAGGCATGCCGTAGTCCATGAACGAGCCGGTCACCAGCTGGCCGTCGTCGCTGTAGACCACGCCTTCGAACAGCGCCTGGCCGACGCCCTGGCCGACGCCGCCGTGCACCTGGCCGGTCAGCAGGCTCGGGTTGATGACCTTGCCGAAGTCGTCGACGATGGTGTAGCGCAAGATCTCGACCTGGCCGCTGTCCGGGTCGACCTCCAGCTCGCAGATGTGGCAGCCGTTGGGGAAGGTGGCCGCGTCCGGCGCGAACTCGGCGAAGGCGCTGAGCAGGCTGTCGTCGCCGCCGGCGTGGCGCTCGCGCCAGGCCTTCGACACCGCGAAGATGTCGGTCGACCGGTCGGTGCCGGCGATGGCATAGCGGCCCTCGTGGAACTCGATGTCGGCCGGCGCCGCCTCCAGCAGGTCGGCCGCGATCTCCTTGCCCTTCTCGATGATGGCGTCGGAGGCCATCTGCGCCGAGACGCCGCCGACCGGCACCGAGCGCGAGCCGCCGGTGAAGCTGCCGGTCTTCATCCAGCTGGTGTCGCCCTGGCGGACGTTGACCTTCTCGAACGGCACGCCGAGTCGGTCGGCGATGATCTGCGAATAGGCGGTCTCGTGGCCCTGGCCGTTCGACTGGGTGGTGATGATCGCGGTGACGCTGTCGTCCGCCTCGAAGCGCAGCAGCGCCGGCACGCTGGGGGCGCCGCCGCAGACCTCGATGTAGTAGGCCAGCCCGATGCCGCGCAGCTTGCCGTGCGCCGCCGACTGCGCCTTGCGGGCGGCGAAACCGTCCCAGTCGGCGTCCTTCAGCGCGTCGTTCAGGTTGCGCTGGAAATCGCCGCTGTCGTAGGTCAGGCCCAGCACCGACGCATAGGGCATCTGCGACGACTTGACGAAGTTGCGCCGCCGGATTTCGGCCGGGCCGAGCCCGGTCTCGCGGCCGACCTTGTCCATCAGCCGCTCGACCATGTAGGCCGCCTCCGGCCGGCCGGCGCCGCGATAGGCGTCGGTGGGCACGGTGTGGGTGAACACGCCGGTGACGTGGATGAACGCCGCCGGAATGTCGTAGACCCCGATGTGCATGCCCTTGCCGGCGACGGTCGGGATATAGGGCCCGAAGTTGCACAGATAGCCGCCCATGTTGGCCAGCGTCTCCGCCTTCAGCCCGATCACCTTGCAGTCCTTGTCCAGTGCCGCCGACACCGTGGTGATGTGGTCGCGGGCGTGGCTGTCGGACAGGAAGCTGTCGGAGCGGTCGTTGACCCACTTCACCGGCCGGCCGACCTGCTTGGAGGCCCACAGCGTGGCCACCGTCTCGGGATACAGGAAGATCTTCATGCCGAAGCCGCCGCCGACGTCGGGGCACAGCACCCGCACCTTTTCCGGGTCGACGCCGTTGAGCAGGGTGCCCAGCAGCATGTCCTTGTTCATGTGGGCGCCCTGGGACGAGTTGTAGAGCGTCCAGGTGCCCTCGGTCGCGTCGTAGTGGCCGATCGAGCCGCGCGGCTCCATCGAGTTGACCACCAGGCGGTTGTTGACCAGCTCCAGCGTGACCACGCGGTCGGCCCTGGCGAAGGCGGCCTCGGTCGCGGCCTGGTCGCCGTCGACCCATTCGAAGGCGACGTTGTCCGGCGCGTCGTCGGGCCACAGCACCGGCGCGCCGGGCTGCATCGCCGCGCGCATGTCGGTCACCGCGGGCTGCGGCTCCCAGTCGACCGCGACCAGCTCGGCCGCGTCGCGGGCCTGGGCGGCGGTCTCTGCCACCACCATCGCCACCGGCACGCCGACATTGCGGGCATGCCTGCCCTCCAGCACCGGGCGCGGCGGCATCTTCTGGGTGGTGCCCTCCTTCACCGGGATCTCGGCCATGCACGGGATCGCCGGCACGCCGTCGGCATCGAGATCGGCCGCGGTGAACACCGCGAGCACGCCCGGCGCCGCCTTGGCCTCGGCCACGTCGATCCCGCCGATCAGGGCGCTGGCATGCGGCGAACGCACGAAGGCGGCATGGGCCTGATTCGGCAGCCTGATATCGTCGAGATAGCGGCCCGTGCCGGTCAGGAAGCGCTGGTCTTCCTTGCGTTCGACGGTCTGTCCAACACCAAATTTCACCGTCAGATCCTCCTCTGTTGGCGTCGTGCGCTTCTGTATTGATGCTAGGGCCGGTCGGGCGGCGAACAACCGCTGCGGCGACGGGCGCACGATCCACCGGATTGCCCGCCAACGCAACCCCCAAGCGGCACTGCGGCGCAGGCTGCGGGGCCGCGGCGCGGTGAACCGAAACGGTCGCCGCGGCGACGAATGCGCTGGATGCAACGCCGGCCCGCTGTCGCGCCGCGCCACTGGAAAGGACCAGCCATGACCGCCACAACCGCGCTGCGGGCCGCCGCCTGCCTCGCCCTGCTCGCCGCCGCGCCGGCGCGGGCGGATGTCCTGCCCCACGCCGTCGCGCCGGTGCACTGCGACGGGCTGGTGCTCACCCGCGCCTTCATCGCCATTCCGACCGCGCAGGGCATGACCACCCTGCCGATGACCCCGCTGCGCGGCGGCGCGTTCACCATCGACCGCCAGCCCGACTGGCCGGCGGTGGGGCACATCCGGCTGATCTGGTCGCCCGCCGCCGATGCGCCGGCCGGCTGGACCGGCGCGGTCGACGTCGAACCGGATGCCGTGCTGCTGGACGGCGCGGTCGCGGCCGACGCCTTCCTCGGCGGCGGCGAGGTGGCGACCGCGATCCAGAACGTCTCGCTGGATCCGGCGGCTTGGCCGCACCAGGTGTCGCTGCAGCTCGGTGCGGTCCCCGCGGGCAGCCCGTGCGCCGCCTTCGGCGCCGCGCCGGTTACCCTGACCGTCACCGACGGACCGGGCGGGCTGCGCCCGTTCGGCCCCGGGTTCGGCACCGTTTCCGCCACGCCGGGAACGCCGCTGCCGAGCCCGGTTCCCGCCGGCCGGCTGCAGCCGCGCTAGGCGCGGCCGGCCGCATGGACGGGCGGCCGCCGGCTGGGCGGCGGCCGCCCGTCGACATTCGTCTAAAATTCGAGGCAATTTCCATGGATATTTAAGAAGATTCAAGTATTACTTGCTTGGCCTCGTACAGATTCTTTCGAATTGTCTACAATATTTATCGCTCCTTAAGTCATCGGCGCCAGCATCGGCGCATGATGAATGCACAGACCCTCGCCCCGACCCAGCCCCGCCGCGGCCTGTTCGCCAGGCTGCGCCGGTCGGCCGACGCCACCCTGCGCCGCGCCCTGCGCGACCGCGTCTGGCTGCGCGGCGTTTCGGCCGGCGGCATCCTGGCCATGGCGGTCCTGCTCGGCGGCGGCAGCGCCGGCGCGGTCGACCTGTCGCGCCAGGCGGTGCCCCTGTTCGGCGCGGCCAGCGTGCCGTCCAGCGACCTGTCGCCGTTCTTCAAGTGGACCACCGTGCTGGCCGCCTTCCGCGCCGAGGAGGCGCAGATGCACCAGCCCTGCCAGGCCGGCGACTCCTGCAAGCTGCAGCAGTGGAGCGTGTTCATCGACAGCCTGCGCGACAAGGATCCTTGGACCCAGATCGCCACGGTCAACGAGCGGATGAACAGCGCGCGCTATATCGAGGACAACGTCAACTACGGCCAGTCCGACTACTGGGCGACGCCGGGCCAGTTCTTCGAGCGCAGCGGCGACTGCGAGGACTATGCGATCGCCAAATTCATGACGCTGCGCGAACTCGGCTTCCCCAACGAGCAGATGCGCATCGCCATCGTGCAGGACACCAACCTGAACCTGATCCACGCGGTGCTGGTGGTCTACTACCAGGACGTCGCCTACCTGCTCGACAATCAGATCCAGCAGGTCGTGCGGGTCGACTCGATCCGGCACTACCGGCCGTATTACAGCCTGAACGAGACGCTGTGGTGGCGGCACAGCTGACCGGCCGCTGCGGCGGCCGGCCCCGGCGCCGCGGTCAGGGCGCGATGGCGGGGGTGCGGAACACCGCCGGGTTGTTGCGGCTGGCGACATAGGCCAGGCGCAGGATGGGCATCGCGGCGGCGTCGGCCGCGCGGCGCGGTTCCACGCTCAGCGCCAGCCCGCCGCCCTGCTCGTCGCTGGCGTAGTAGAGCAGGTTGCTGCCGTCGGCGAACACCACCGGCGTCGCGCCGGTCTGCGACGCGAAGCCCTGCTCGTCGAAATAGGCGATCAGCAGCGCCGCGGCGCTTTCCAGACCGGCGCGGTCGGTGGCGGCCGGATCGACGCCCCACAGCACCGTGACCTGGATCAGCCGCCCGCCGCGGCCGAGGACATAGCCGATCCGCGCCGGTCCGGCCTCCGGCACCAGCCCCTCCACCGCGACCGACAGCACCGTGGTCTGCTCCAGGTCGTTGCGGACGAGCCGCACGTCGGCGCCGTCGAGGCCGAAATCGTCCGCGATGGCGCGGCGCACCTGGCTCTCGTCCATGCCGAAGCCGGCCGAACGGAAGCCGCGCACCTCGGGCGTCGGCGGCTCGTAGGTCTCGTCGGCAGGACCGGCGGCGCCGGTGGCGGCGCCGACATCGCCCGCCGGGGTGCTGGCGCGCGGCGCCTGGAGCGCCGGCGTCAGCGCAGCGGCGAACGCGGCGAAGGCGACGATGAGCTGGCGGGCACGACCGCCGCGCCGGCCAACCGGCCGGGGCACGGCGCAGGCCGGATCAGAACCGGGCGATGACACTCAGGAAGCCGCGGGTGTCCGGAATGCCGAGATTGTCGATGTTGTTCTCGCGGCCGATCCGGTGGGCCACCTCGAGGTTGACCGACACGTCGTCGAGCACGTTGAGGCGCAGGCCCGCGCCGACCGAGTTCAGCGTGTCGTGGGAACCGCCGACCGCGCCCTCCGGCTGTTCGATGTTCCAGACGATGCCGGTGTCGTAGAAGCCGTAGACCTGGTAGCTGTTCAGCACGCCGAGGTAGTTCTCGACCGAGCGCCCGTACTGCAGCTCCACCTTCGCCGACAGGCCGTGGTCGCCGATGATCTCGCTGGAGTTGTAGCCGCGGCCGAAGGCGGCGCCGCCGACGCCGAACTCCTCGCTGGCCAGCAGCGCGGTGTTGGCCACCTGGCCGGACGCCGCGAACAGCACGTTGAGCCCGGGCGCGATGCGCTGCAGGCGTTGCAGGTCGACCTGCAGCTTGGTGAAGGTGCCGCTGCCCTCCGCCCGCGACTTGTTCGGATCGTCGGATTCGGTGGCGCCGAGCCACGGCACGCCCTGGCTGAGCTCGCCGCGGATCAGGTTGACGCCGAGCAGGTCGTCGACGAAGTCGTAGGTGCCCGACAGCCGCAACACCCGCAGGTCGTCGTTGCTGAAGGTCGCGCCCTGGGTGGTCGACTTGAAGTGGTTCCATTCCAGCACGGCGCCGACGAACAGGTTTTCGGTGCGCGAGCGGATATAGGGGTGGCTCGCCTCGAGCGAGAAACGCCAGGCCCGGCTGTCGACGTCGTTCGGCTTCAGGATGTCGCCCGGCTCGGAGAAGGAATAGGAATTGCGCCAGGTCAGCGTCGTACCCTCGGACGTGATCGGCAGCGTCGCCGCGAACTCGCCGAACGCCAGCTCCTCGAACTGGCTGGAGGTCGCGGCGGTGACGTTGAATTCTTCCCACTGGCCGAGCACCGAGTTCACGCCGACGCCGGCGGTGCCGATCCACTCGCCGACGAAGCGCGAGCCGCGGTTGTCGATCGCGGCGAAGGCGTCGAACGGATCGTGCTCCATGACGATCGCCAGGTCGGACGCCCCCGGCACGGTCGCCGACGGCGACAGCACGCCGCGCGCCTCGGCGCCGGCCAGGTCGCCGGCCAGCAGCAGATAGCGTTCCAGGTCGCTGGCGTTCAGCGGCCGCGCCGCCCTGATTTTCTCGCCATAGGCCTCGATCAGGCCGACGTCGCCGCCGATGTCGCCCTCGACCGTCACCTGGTCGACATAGCCCTCGACAGCCTGCAGCGTCACCACGCCGCCGATGATGTCCTGCGGCGGCACCACGACACGCGACAGGATGTAGCCGGCGTTGCGGTAGACCGCCGTGGCCTGGTTGGCGATGGTGTAGATGTCGGCCAGCGAGACCGACTGGCCGATCATGTCGGCGAACAGCGGCTGGAAATCGCCCGGGGCGAATACCGTCGAGTTCTCCACCGTCACGCCGGTGAGCACGAAGGTCTGCTGCGCGGCGCCCTCCGGCGCGACCTGATCCTCGGCCGCCGGCGTCTCGCCCGGCTGCGACAGCGGCTCGGGCACGCCCGGCTGGAACCGCTCATCGATGCGCCCGGGCTCGGCCGAACCGGGCAGCGGAGTCGTCTGCTGCGCCAGGGCGCCGCCGGTGATGCAGACCGAAGCGACCGCCACGGCAAGCGTGGTGCCGACCCACCAATTGACCATTTTCTCGGTCGTCCCCGTCAAAATCGCGGGCGCAGATGCACCCGACCGTGTCGCGAATCGTCCGGCGGAACTCTGCGGACTTTTCCTAAATCCCATGACACCTTGGTTGATCGGACGGCCGATTGTCAATCCGACAGTCCACAGGTCGGGCCTGCTCTGTTGCCCGAATGTCACATCCTAGTCGATTGATTCGGCACGATTCTACGACGCTGTGCGGCAGACCGATGCAAGGCGGCAACATTCTGTGGCCGGGCGGACCCAGGCCGGCGGCTCACTCGCTCCCGTCGCCCGCCCCGTCGCCCGCCCCGCCGGGTGCCGCCGTCGCGGCGGCCTCCGCCAGCGCGAACATGGTCGCGGCATCGAAGGCGCCGGTGGCGAGCAGGCCGGTATCGGCCTGGAACTGCTGCAGCGCCGCGCCGGTGCGCGGCCCGAACAGGCCGTCGATCGGCCCCGGCTGGTAGCCGGCCGCGGCCAGCAGTTCCTGTGCGCTGCGCACGGTCGGCGACGGCACCGGGTCGAACACCAGCAGACCGCCGAGCGCGGACACCAGCAGCTGGTCCGCCGCGGTGCGCACGACGGTCGCGGCAAGCGTGCCGTCGCAGATCACCATCAGGCTGGTCAGCGCGGTGTCGTCCGCCGCCGCCAGGGCGCCGTAGGGCAGCGCACCGGCGAGGCCGAGCGCCAGGTCGGCGGACGTGGTCGTGCCGTGGACATAGGCGGGCCGGTTGCAGCCGCCGCCGGGCATGGCGAAGCTGCCGCGCGCCAACGCCAGCTGCTGGCCGACCAGCCGCGGCAGGAACTGCGGCGCCAGCGACCAGCTCGGATGGTCCGGCGTCGCCAGATAGGCGATCGCCACCCAGCGGCCCTGGAACGGCGGCGTGCCGCCGGCGGCCTGGGCCAGGCGCCGGAACCGCTCCGCCGCCGCCGCGTCGCCGGCCTGTGCGCCCGCGAACAGCCAGCGCAGGGCCAGGTTCAGGTCCTGCGCGACGACATCGCCCTCGCCGCGGGCATAGATCGCCGCCAGCGAGCGCATGGCGTCGGTGACGCCCAGCGAGGCCGCGCGCTCGAACAGCGCAAGCGCCGTCTCGATGTCCCGGGGCACGCCGTCGCCATTGAAATACTGGGTCGCCAGCGCGTACAGCGCATAGCGGTCGGGATCGGGCTCGCGCGTGGCCTGGAGGAACCAGCCGGCCGCGCCGAACTGGTCGGCGTCGCGGCCGAGCCCCTTCAGCAGCATCTCGCCGAGCAGGAACTGGGCGCGCCTGTCGCCGGCGTCCGCTTCCGGCTCGAGCAGGGTCCAGGCAAGCGCGTAGTCCTCCGCCTGGAATGCGGCAAAGCCCTCGGCGAAGTCGGCGCGGGCGGGCCGCGGTGCCGCCGCGATGCAGGCCAGCAGCAACGCTGCCAGGATCGCCGCCGGACGACGGATGCGGGCGGCGCCGTTCATGACGACCGGTCCTCGTCGGCGCCATCGCGCCGCGGCGCGGACTCGCCGAGCCGGCCCTGCACCGGCTCGATGTCGATCGGCTCGGCTGAGCCGACATCGACCGCGGCCAGCGGCGGGGGTGGTGCCGGGGTCGGAGTCGGTGCCGGAGGTGGCGGCGGCGGAGGCGCCGGGCCTTCGGCGACCGGCGGCGGCGGTGCCGCGGGTTCCGGCTCGGCCGCCGGCGCCGTGTCGGGCTCCGTCGCCGGCGCGGGCGCAGCGGGGGCCGGCGGTTCCGGCTCGGCCTCCGCGTCTGCGGTCTCAGTCTCGCTCGACAGCGGCTCCACCCGCGGGTCGAGCTCGGTGGCGACCGGCGTCGCCAGCACCGGCGCCACGGCATAAGGCACCACGTCCTCCACCGTCGGGCGCCGGCCCATGCGCCAGACCGCATAGGCCGCGGTCACCGCCGCGATGCCGGCGATCATCAGCCACAGCGCCGCCGCGCCGGCCAGCTCCATGACGGCCGAGCCGAAGATCGGCCCGAGGATGGTGCCCGCCCCCCAGACCATCAGCAGGCCGCCCGCCACGCCGGTGCGCTCGCGCTGCTCGGCGAAGTCGTTGGCATGGGCCACGCACAGCGGGTAGAGCACATACAGCACCGAGGTGCAGGCGCAGGTCACGAGCAGCAGCGCGACGAAGGGCGGCTGGCCCTGGTTGAACTGGGTCAGCGCGAAGATCGTCGCCGCCAGGATCGCGCCGGCGCAGTTGCCGGCGACGATCAGCTTGCGGCGGTCGATGCGGTCCGACAGCATGCCGACCGGGAACTGCAGCAGCAGCCCGGCCAGCAGGCCGAAGCCCATGAACAGCGAGACCTGGGCGATGTCGAGGCCGGCGGTGCCGGCGAACACCGGACCCATCGAGCCGTAGGCGCCGGTGGCGATGCCGATCATTGCGGCGCCGACCAGGCCCAGCGGCGAGATCCGGTACAGCCGGACCAGCCCGAACCGCCGCCGCTCCGGCAGCTCCGGCTGCGCGCTGGTGGTCAGCGCCAGCGGCACCAGCGACAGCACGGTCAGGATCGCCGCGAACATGAACAGCATCGAGCCGCCGACCGGGGCCGCGTTCAGCAGGAACTGGCCGGCGCCGGCGGCGCTGAAGTTGGTGATCATGTACACGCTGAGCATCAGCCCGCGGACCTTGTTGGACGCGCGCTCGTTGAGCCAGCTTTCGGTCACCATGAACATCGCGGCCACCGAGAAGCCGGTGACCAGGCGCAACACCGCCCAGAACACCAGGTCCTGCTGCATCGAATGCAGCAGGATCGAGGTGCAGGCGAAGGCGGCGAAGGCAGCGAAGCTGCGGATGTGGCCGACCCGCGAGATCAGCCGGCCGGCGAGCAGCGCCCCGGCGACGAAGCCGAAGGAATAGCACGACAGCACCAGGCCGATCAGCTGCGGCGCGGTCTGGCCATCGTTCATCCGCACCGCCAGCGTGATGCCGAGCAGGCCGTTGCCGGTGACCAGCAGGAACACGCTGGCGAGCAGCGCGCCGATGGAGACCACGACCGTCACGGTCAGGGCATCGGCCAGGGGGCGGCGGTGCTGCGCATGCGGCTGGTCATGGCCGCCGAACTTTGTCACTTTTCGCCGCCAGGTGGTAGCGCCAAATCGGAGACGCGGATGGGCACGGACGACGCCGGAACCGACAGCCTGAAGGTAGCCGTGATCGGCTGCGCGGGGCGGATGGGCCAGATGCTGGTACGCACCGTCGCCGACGATCCGGCGTGCCGGCTGATCGGCGGCTCGGTCGAGCCGGGCGCGCCCGAGGAGGGCGCCGACCTCGGCACCCTCGCCGGCATTGCCGCGCTCGGCGTCGCCGCCACCGCCGACGCGCTGCCGCTGTTCGCCGCGGCCGACGTCGCGGTCGAATTCACCGTGCCCGCGGCCACGGTCGAGCACGCCGCGCTGGCCGCCCAGGCCCGTTGCGCCCACGTGGTCGGCACCACCGGCCTGTCGGACGAGCAGGAGGCCGCGCTGGAGCGGGCGGCGCGGCACACCGCGGTCATGTATGCGCCGAACATGAGCATCGGCGTGACCCTGATGATGGCGCTGACGCGGCAGGTGGCGGCCACGCTGGGCGATGACTGGGACATCGAGGTGCTGGAGATGCACCATGCCCGCAAGGTGGACGCGCCGTCCGGCACCGCGCTCGGCCTCGGCCGGGCGGCAGCGGCCGGGCGCGGCGTCGCCCTGGACGGCGTGCGCCAGTCGGTACGCGACGGTCACACCGGGCCGCGCCGGCGCGGCGACATCGGCTTCGCCACCCTGCGCGGCGGCACAGTCGCCGGCGAGCACACGGTGATCTTCGCCGGCGCAGACGAGCGCTTCACCCTCGGCCATATCGCCACCGACCGCCGCATCTTCGCCCGCGGCGCGATCCATGCCGCCAAATGGGCGGCACGCCAGCGGCCCGGGCTCTATACGATGCACGACGTGCTCGGCCTCGACGCCTGAGCGGCTTCCGCCGCCCGCGCCGCGCGGGGCCATGGCGCCTTGCCATCGCCCCGTCGGCCCGCCATCCTGTGCCGATCGCACGGAGAGTCGGCGAGGGGAGGCCCCATGCGCGAGTTGTTCGCACGCGTCCAGCGCAGCCGCCGGCCTGCATCGGCCGTCCGGCCGGGCGGCGCGGCGGCTGATCGCGCGCTGGAGCCGGCACCCTTCGGCCCGGCCGGCCCCTGGGTCGCCCATTTCCGGACCAACCTGGCGGCGGCGCGGGCGATCCGCTGGGACGACGACTACCGGCTGACCGCGGCGGAACGGCGCGCGATCGGCCGGTCGGTGGCCAAGTTCCAGCTCGGCGCACGCTCCGACGGCCGCTTCCTGCAACGTCATGCCAGCCAGCACGCGGCGCGCGGCGGCGATCACAGCTTCGCCGAGGCGGTGCGCCTGTTCATCCGCGAGGAGCAGCGCCATGCCGCCGAGCTCGGCCGGTTCATGGCCGACCAGGGGCTGCCGGTGATGCGCCGGCACTGGTCCGACAGCATCTTCCGCTGGGCGCGCCGGCTGGGCGGGCTCGATCTCGCCGTCTCGGTGCTGCTGACGGCGGAAATCATCGCGCTGGTCTACTACCAGGCGCTGGCGCGGGCGACCGGCGCCCTTGTGCTGCGCTCGATCTGCGCCGAGATCCTGCGCGACGAGCGCACCCACATCGTGTTCCAGGCCGCCACGCTCGGCCGGGTGCGCCAGGGCCGCGGCGACCTGTCGGTGCACGGGCGGATCGCGGTGCAGCGCGGGTTCCTGCTGGCGGCGATCCTGCTGGTCTGGATCGACCACTGGCGCGTGTTCCGCGCCGGCCATTTCGGCTGGCGCCGCTACTGGCACGCCTGCTGGGGCGCGTTCGGCTCGGTCAGGCCGCTGATGGCGCCGCGGCGGCTGTGACCGCCGGCGCGTCGGTCAGGCGGGCCGGCGCATCAGGCGGTGCAGCGCGATGGCGCCGGCGACGGCGAGCCCGGTGCTGACCGCGAACATCGGCGAGGCGACGTTCCAGTCGCCGGTCAGCGCGAAGGCGGCCGACAGCAGCAGCGGCCCGGCCAGCACGCCGAGGTTGCGCCCGGTCATCAGCGCCGCGAAGGCACCGCTGGGCGGGTTGGCGCCGAACAGCAGCGACGGCATCGCGAACAGGCAGGTCGGCGAAACGCCGGCGCCGATGCCGAACACCACCAGCGACGCGATCCCGGTCCAGTCGGAGCCGGTGTAGGGCAGCGCCAGCCACACCGCCAGTTGCAGGGCCAGCGAGGCGGCAAGCAGCGGCGCGACCGGGACGCCGCGGCGCAGCAGCGCACCGCCGACCAGGTTGAACACCAGCACGGTCACCACCGGAATCGTGTAGGCCAGCGCCGCCCGGTCCGGCGTCAGCGCGAACACGCTGACCAGCACCTCCGGCAGCCAGGTCAGATAGGCGATCATCTGGATCGACCACAGGCAGAACAGCACCGCCACCAGCCACACCGTGCGCATCAGGTGCCGGTCGGCGGCGGCGGCGCCGGCGCCGCCCGGCGCGCGCGGCGCCGACAGGTCGACCAGCCCGGCGCGCATCAGCGCCCAGGTCAGCGCGGCGAAGGCCAGGCTGGCGCCGAGTCCGCCCCACCACAGCGCCTGCCAGTTCTCGTCGGCCAGCACCACGATGCCGAGCAGGTTGGCGAACAGCTGGCCGACCGGGATCCAGGTCGCGCCGATCGCCACCGCGATCATCCGATGCGAGGCGCTGGCATGGCGGGCGCACAGCAGCGGGCAGTTGATCGCCAGGATCGAGAAGCCGATCGCCTCGCAGCCGCGGCTGGCCAGGAACAAGGCGGGAATGTTCGGCGCGGCCAGCCCGAGCGCGTTGCCGGCGGCGAGGAACCCGAAACCGGCGAACAGGTAGGGCGCGATGCCGCGGTCGCGCTGCCACGCGCCGATCGCGCCCGACAGCAACAGCCCGACCACGGCATAGATCGACATGTAGGAGGCGCCGAAGGTCTCGTCGATGCCGTAGCTGCGCAGCAGGATCGGCAGCACCGGCGGCACCTTGAACTGGTGGTAGCCGGCGAGCGCGCCGACCATCAGGCCATAGCCGATACCGAGCCAGTTGCTGCGGTCGTCAGTTGACGCGGATGTGATCGCTGTCACAGGCTGGCCGCTACCGTTTATATATATGCCGTAGCCATGCTGCCGGAGTGTGCCAAAGTGGTCCGACCAACGGGCCGCGACACGCGGCGGCACTCAGGTTAAGCAACAGGGCAGGCAAAAGGGCTCGTCGTCGCTTCATGGCCGAGGATTTCAGCGTCAAGTTCTGGGGCGTCCGCGGCAGCATCGCGACACCGGGGCCGGCCTATCAGCGCTACGGCGGCAATACGTCGTGTATCGAAGTGCGCTGCGGCGATCAACTGGTCATTCTGGACGCGGGGACCGGCATCCGCCAGCTGGGCGCGGCGATGATGGAGCAGCCGCCGCGCTCGGCCGAAATCCTGATGACGCACACCCATTTCGACCACATCTCGGGCCTGCCGTTCTTCGCCCCGCTGTACCGCAAGGGGTTCAGCTTCCGCATCCGGGCGGGCCACCTGCTGCCCAGCTCCAACATCCGCAAGGTGCTGTGCGAGCTGATGATGGCACCGCTGTTCCCGATCCCGCCCAGCGTGTTCGCCGCCGACGTGACCTATCAGGACTTCACCTGCGGCGACACGCTGACGCTGTCGCCGCGCGTGCAGGCCCGCACCGGCCGGCTGAACCACCCCAACGGCGCCACCGGGTATCGCATCGAATTCGATGGCCGCGCGGTGTGTTATGTCACCGACACCGAGCATGTGCCCGGCCAGCGCGACCAGGCGATCGTCCGCCTGATCGAGGGGGCGGACATGCTGATCTACGACAGCACCTACGACGATGCGGAATATCCCCGCTTTGCCGGCTGGGGCCATTCGACCTGGCAGGAAGCGGTCCGCATCGCCGAGGCGGCCGGCGTGCGCACCTGCGTGATCTTCCACCACGACCCGTCCCACGACGACGACGACATGGACCGGATCGCCGCCCGGGCCGAAGAGATGCGGCCGGGCACGGTCGTCGCCCGCGAGGGCATGGTGCTGCAGGCGTGAGCCGGCCCGACCGGCCGGGCGAGACCGAGCGGCCCGGTTTCTTCATCCCCTACCGCTATCGGGCCGATGTCGACGACCGCCGCGGCAACGCCGCCGCAACGCGGCTGTTCGCGGAGCACGAGGCCGGCTTCGCCGGCGCGCTCGCCCTGATCGACGCCTATGCCGAGGCGCTGGCGCGCATTCCGGCGGACCCGTCGGAGCATGGCGCGCCGCGCTGGCGGCAGGACTGGTTCCCGGCGCTGGATGCCGCCATCGCCTATGCCCTGGTTCGCAACCGCGAGCCGACCCGCATCGTCGAGGTCGGCGCCGGCCATTCCACGCGGTTCCTCGCGCGCGCCGTCGCGGACGGCGGGCTCGCCACCGAACTGACCGCGATCGACCCGGCGCCGCGGGCCGGCCTGGCCGGACTGCCGGTCGCGTGGATCGCGGCGGTGGTCCAGCAGGCCGGCGATGCGCCGTTCCGCGCCCTGCAGCCCGGCGACATGGTCAGCATCGATTCCAGCCACATCCTGATGCCCGGCACCGACGTCGACCTGCTGCTCGGCGACGTGCTGCCGGCGCTGCCGGCCGGCGTGCTGGTGCACATCCACGACATCATGCTGCCCGACCCCTATCCGGCGGACTGGGCCTGGCGCGGCTACAACGAGCAGCAGGCGGTCGCCGCCATGCTCGGCGCCGGCGGTTGGCGGCCGCTGTTCGCCAGCCGTTACGTGGCGACCCGGATGCCGGACGCGCTCGCCGCCTCCGTCGCCGGCCGGCTGCCCGGCAACCCGCAGGCGTCGGCCGGCAGCCTGTGGCTGGAGAAGACCGGCCGGGCGATCTGACGCCCTTTCCCCGACCGATCCGTCCGCGGCCTGTCCGACATTTCACATTTCTTTTATGCGCAACCGGATTGACAGGAAAGGTTGGTATCAACACGGTTAACGCCGTGACCAGCCAGACCACCCTGACCGACGAGATCGGACGCATGGTCCGCGAAAGCTGCATGTGCCTGCACCTGCAGCGGACGGCGCGCACCGTCGGGCGGCGCTACGACGCCGCGCTGCGGCCGCTGGGGCTGAGCAACGGCCAGTTCTCGCTGATGGTGGCGCTGGTGCGCCCGGTGCCGCTGACGGTGGGCGCGCTCGCCGCCGAGCTGGGCATGGACCGCACCACGCTGACCGCCAACCTGAAGCCGCTGCGCGCCCGCGGGCTGGTGCTCGTCGCCATCGACCGGGCCGACCGCCGCAACCGTGCGGTCTCGCTGACCGCGGCCGGCCGCGCGCTGCTGGAGCAGGCCCTGCCGGTCTGGTACCGGGTGCAGGCGGAGGTGATCGCCCAGCCCAACCCGATGCCGGCGGCGAACCTGCGCAGGGCGCTGCGCGCGCTGGCGCCATAGGCGCCGGTGCGGTGCCGCCCTATCCTTTCAGCGCACCCATGGTCATGCCGCGGATGAAATAGCGCTGGAAGAACAGGAAGATCGCCAGCGTCGGCAGGCTGGCGATCAGCGACAGGGCGCCCTGCACGCCCCAGGCGACGCTGTATTGCCCGCGAAGCGCGACCAGCCCGACCATGATGGTGCGGTTGCCGTCGGTCTGGGTGAAGATCAGCGGCCACAGATAGTCGTTCCAGATCCAGGTGAACTGCAGCGTGCCGAGCACCGCCAGCGCCGGCAGGCTGACCGGCAGCATCACCCGCGCCAGCACCTGCGGCTCGCTGGCGCCGTCGATCACCGCGGCCTCGCGCAGCGAGTCCGGCACGGTGGCGAAGAAGTTGCGCATCAGCAGCGTGCAGATCGGGATGCCCATGGCGGTGTGCACGATGATCAGCGGCCACAGGCTGTCGATCAGGCCGAGCGCGTTGAACAGCCGGAACAGCGGGATCAGCACGATCTGCGGCGGGAAGAACATCCCGGCGACCACGGCGATGAACAGGGCGTTCGAGCCGGGGAAACGCAGCTTGGCGAAGACATAGCCGGCCAGCACGCCCAGCGCGATCGAACCGGCGCTGGCGGGCACGGCGACGCACAGCGTATTCCACAGGTAGGTGTAGATCTGCGGGTTGCCGAGGATCTCGCCGAAGTTGCCGAGCCACAGCGCCGACGGCAGCGTCCACAGTTCGCCGGCGCTGATTTCCGCCGTGCTCTTCACCGAGCTGAGCAGCACGCCCAGCGTCGGCAGCAGGTACAGCAGCGCCAGCACGCCGATGCAGACGTGCAGCGCCAGCCGGCCGGGCGAGAGCGGGGGCGCGGGCGGACGGGCCGGAGCGGCGGCGGCGCTCATCCGAACAGGGCGTCCAGCCTGCGCAGGGTGCGGAAATACAGCGCGATGATGACCAGCGTCATCAGGAACAGCACCACCGCGATCGCGCTGCCATAGCCCATCGCGTATTTCTTGAAGCTCTCGGTGTACATGAACACCGCCAGCGTCTCGGAGGAGTGGAACGGCCCGCCCTCGGTCATGATCCAGACGATGTCGAACCCCTTCAGCGCGTTGATCACCGACAGCGCCACCGCGACGATGGTGGCCGGGCGCAGCATCGGCAGGGTGACGTAGCGGATGCGCTGGCCGCGGCTGGCGCCGTCGATGGCGGCCGCCTCGGTGAGCTCCGCCGGGATCGCGGTCAGGCCGGACAGGAAGATCACCATCGCCAGCCCGGTCTGCTGCCATGACCAGGCCGCGATCACCGAGGCGAGGCTGGTGTCCGGGTCGGCGAGCCAGGCGGTGCGCAGGCCGTCGAGCCCGACGCCGTCGAGCGCGGTGTTGAGCAGGCCCCAGCCCGGTTCGAAGATCCAGATCCAGACCTGGCCGACGACCACCGCCGACAGGCAGATCGGCAGGTAGAACAGCGACTTGTAGATGCGCGCGCCGCGCAGGCCGCCGTCGAGCAGCAGCGCCAGCGCCAGCCCGCCGCCGGTCGGCAGCACGATCGCCGCCGCGATCCAGATCGCGGTGCGCAGGATCGCGCCGTAGAACAGCGGGTCGGTGAAGACCCGGCCGAAGTTGTCGAACCAGACGAGCTTGTAGTCCGGGTTGAAGCCGTTCCAGTTGGTGATGCTGTGGAAGAAGCTGTCGGCCAGCGGCCAGATCACGATGGCGCCGTAGACGCCGAGCGGCAGCGCCAGGAACACGCAACGCCAGAAGACCAGCTGGCCCTTCACCGGCCGCGCCCCGTCATCCCGCGGCCGCGCTCCGGTCGTGCAGGACGGGCATGCCCGGCACCGGGCCGGGCATGCCGTGCGCGGGCCAACCCCGCAACTACTGCGCCTGCGCGAACGCGTCCTTCGCGGCGGCGTCGGCCTGGGCCAGGATGTCCTGATAGCCGGACGGGTCGTCCATGAACTGGGCGAACATGTTCAGGCCGACCTCGGCCACCGGCGGCGTGGTCGCCAGGTCGTAGTTGAAGGCGAACACCTCGGCCGCGTTCACCGTCTCCAGCGCGCGGGTCATCACGCTGGTGTAGATCGACGGGTCGACGTTGACGTTGGGCGACAGCGCCCCCTGGGCCTGCGCCCAGATCGCCTGGGATTCCACGTCGGTCAGCATGAACGCGGCCAGCTTCTCCGCATTGGCCCTGTTCTGGGCGTTGGCCGAGATCAGCAGGCCGTCGACCGGACCGACCACCGCGTTGGCGACGCCGGCGTCGATCGCCGGGAACGGGAAGAAGTCGTAGTCGGTGCCGGGCTCCATGCCGTTGCCGTTCCAGTAGCCGGTGATCCAGGTGCCCATCAGCGTCATCGCCGCCTCGCCGCGGCTGACCTTGTCGGCCGCGTCGGTCCAGTCGTCGGCGTTGGCGAACTCGGTGAAATAGCCGGCGTCGACCAGCTGCTTCCACAGTTCCATGGCGCGCTGCACCTCGGGGTCGGTGTAGGCCGCGGTGCCGGCCATCAGCGCGGCGCGATAGTCCGGCCCGGCGGTACGCAGCAGCAGGTAGTCGAACCAGAACTGTGCCGGCCAGCGGTACTTCGAGCCGAGCGCGATCGGCGTCACGCCGGCCTGCTTCAGCGTCTCGCACATCGCCAGGAAGCCGTCCCAGTCGGTCGGGAAGCTGGTGATGCCGTGCTCGGCCAGCAGCTTGGCGTTATAGAACATGCCGGCATAGTGATAGCCGAACGGGATCAGGTAGCGCTGGCCGTTGTAGACCGTCGCTCCCGCCGCCAGCGAGGCCGGCACAACCTGGTCGAGGCCGGCCGACGCCCACAGGTCGTCGATCGTGCCGATCTGGCCGGAATCGACCACGAACTGGGTGCGGGCGCCGGCCCAGTAGGAGAACATGTCGGGCAGGCTGCCGCCCGCCGCCATCACCAGGATCGCGGTCTTGAAGTCCTCGTGCCCGATCGGGTTGTCGAAGATGGTGACCGCGTTCTGATCCTGGAACCGGCCGAAGATCTTGTTCAGGCCCTCGCGCCCCAGGTCGCCGGTGAAATAGTGCATGATGGTGACCAGGCCCTGGCCGTCCTGGGCCAGGGCCGGTGCCGCCCCGCCCGCCGTTCCGGCGGCGATGGTGGCGGATGCGGCGAGCGCGCCGAGCTTGCGCATGAACGACATGGTGGTTCCTCCCCTGGCAGGACGCGCGTTGTCGGCCGGCGTCCGGTTCCTCAGTCCCGCGATTGCAATCCGAAATTGCCAATACGTCAACTATCAAGTCGACAACGGGCGCATCGGCCCGCCAAATCGCTTGACGGCCGGAAACAGTTGCGAATGATGCAACAAATGATCGCCGATCGTTCCGCCGCTCCATCATGAGGTCGCTGTCCCGCGGGCTGGCCGCGCTCGACGCCCTGCTCGTCGGCGAGCGGCCGCTCGGCACGACCGAGCTCGCCGCGCGCATCGGCGTCGACAAGAGCGTTGCCTCGCGCATCCTGCGCAGCCTTGCCGATTCCGGCTTCGCCGAGCGCGGCAGCGACCGCCGCTATGCGCCCGGTCCGAAGCTGGCGCATACGCGCGGCGGCACCGGCGGCTTCCCGCCCGACCTGCGCGAGCGCTGCCGGCCGCTGCTGCAGCGCCTGGTCGGCGACACCGGCGAATGCGCCCACCTGGCCGTGCTGGTCGGTGGACTGGCCTTCTATCTCGACAAGGCGGAAAGCCCGGCGCCGCTGCGCGTCGACCATCCGGTCGGGCTGCTGGCGCCGTTGCATTGCACCGCGCTCGGCAAGGTGCTGCTGGCCTTCGCCGATGCGCCGGCGCCGCGCCGTCTCGAGCGCCATACCGCGACCACGATCACCGAAGACGGCGCGCTGCAGGCGGAACTGGCGCGGACCGCCGCGCGCGGCTTCGCCGTCGACAATGAGGAATTCTCGGCCGGCATCCGCTGCGTCGCGGCGCCGGTACGCGACGAGGACGGCCGCGCGGTCGCCGCGGTCGGCGTCTCCGGCCCGACCGGGCGCTTCGGCCTTGACCGGGTCGACGCCGTCGGTGCCGGCATCGTCGCCGCCATCGCCGCCTGGGCGGATGCCGCCTGAAGCAAGATCAAGGGGGAGGAACGCTGCACATGAACAAGGTCCGCGTGGGTTTCATCGGCGCCGGCCGCATCTCCGGCCTGCACGCCGCCGAATATCTCGCCAACCCGCGGGCGGAGATCGTCGCGGTCTGCGACGCCGACCGCGGCATCGCCCGCCGCCAGGCCGCGCTGTGGGGCGTGCCGGACAGCCGCGTGTTCGACAGCTGGGACGCGCTGCTCGCGGTCGACGAGGTCGACGCGGTGGAGATCCTGCTGCCGCACCACCTGCACATGCCGGCGACCCTGGCCGCGCTGGCCGCCGGCAAGCACACCTCGGTGCAGAAGCCGATGGCCCACAGCGTCGCCGACGCCGACGCGATGTGCGCCGCCGCCGACCGCGCCGGGGTCGCCTTCAAGGTGTTCGAGAATTTCGTGTTCTACCCGCCGGTGATGAAGGCCAAGGCGCTGATCGACGACGGTGCGATCGGCAAGCCGCTGTCGATCCGGATCAAGAGCAACCCCGGCATCGGCCGCAACGCGTGGACCGTGCCGGCCTCCGCCTCGGCCTGGCGCTTCGCCAGGGAGACCTGCGGCGGCGGCCCGCTGGTGTTCGACGACGGCCACCATAAGTTCGCGCTGGGCTGGCACTTCATGGGCCAGGCCGAGGCGGTGCACGCCTGGATCGGCACCACCGAAGTGGAGAGGGGCCTGCTCGACGCGCCGGCGATGATCTCCTGGCGGTTCTCGGAGGGGCGGTTCGGCAACCTTGAGGCGGTCTATTCGCCGCGGCTGGAGATCGACACCGCCACCTACCCGCAGGACGACAGGGTGGAGATCACCGGCGAGGAAGGGGTGATCTGGATCACCCGCGGCCACGGCAAGATCGGCGACCAGCCGCCGGTGATCCTGTATCGCCGCGGCGAGACCACCGGCTTTTCCGACCTGGAAAGCCACTGGGATCGAGCTTCGTCCACTCCACCCGGCACTGGATCGGGGCGCTGACCGAGGGCGGCGCGCCGTCGCTGACCGGGGTCGAGGGCCGCGAGGTGCTGCGCTTCGCGCTGGCGGCGCTGCGATCGGCCGAGCTCGGCCGAGCCGTCACCCTGGACGAGACCGCGCCGCCGCCGGCCTGAGCGGGCGCGCCGGCCTCAGGCCATCGGCGAGCCGCGCGGCCGGGCGGCGGGCCCGGGCGGCGGCGGTGTCGGCTGGGCGGCGGCTGCGCCCGCCGGCAGGGCGCAGCTGAACACCACGCCGCCGCCGGGGTTGTCGTCGACCGCGATGCTGCCGCCGTGCAGCTCGACCACGCTCTTGACCAGGGTCAGGCCCAGGCCGGGGCCGGCGCTGCGGCTGCCCGACTTGACCCGCGTGAAGCTCTCGAACACGCGCTCGCGGTTCTGCTCCTCGATGCCCATGCCGGTGTCGGCCACCGACAGCACCACGAAGCCGTCGCGCCGCCGCGCGCCCAGCGTGATCCGCCCGCCGCTGGGCGTGAACTTGATCGCGTTGGAGACCAGGTTGAACAGCACCTGCTTGATGCGGCCCTCGTCGGCCAGGATCGAGCCGACGTTGCGCGGGCAGTCGAGCTCGATCTCCAGCCCCTGCTTGCGGGCCCATTCGCGGGTGACCGCGGCGACGCCGTCGAGCAGCGCCGGCACCGCCACCTTCTCGCGCTCCAGCTCGACCCGGCCGGCCTCGATCGAGGCGAGGTCGAGGATGTCGTCGATCAGCGTCAGCAGCCGGTGCGACGCGTCCAGGATGTCGCGGGTGTACTCGAGCTGGCGCTCGTTCAGCGTGCCGAAGTAGCAGTTGTCGAGGATCTCGGAGAAGCCGATGATCGCGTTCAGCGGCGTGCGCAGCTCGTAGGACACCGTGGCGAGGAACTCCGATTTCAGCCGGTCGGCCGCCTCCAGCGCCTGGGCCCGCTCCTCCAGCGCGCGGGCCGCGCGCACGCTGTCGGTCACGTCGACATAGCTCAGCATGATGTTGCCGTCGGGCAGCGGCACGGTGGCATAGTCGAGCAGGATGCCGTCGCTGCGCTCGACCGTGCCGGATGCCGCGCGCCGCTGCATGACCTGGTCGATGATCTCGTCGGCCGGGCTGCCGGCGTCGTTGGCGGCGCGTGCGCCGTCCAGCAGCGGGCGGCACAGCTTGACGATGTCGCGCACATGCGGCTGGTCGGCCAAGAGCTCGCGGTTCAGCTTCCACTGGTCGGCGAAGGCCGGGTTGGACAGCTTCAGCCGGCCGTCGCTGCCGTACACCGCGATGCCTT
Organism: Alphaproteobacteria bacterium; assembly: GCA_041396705.1. Taxonomy (NCBI): domain Bacteria; kingdom Pseudomonadati; phylum Pseudomonadota; class Alphaproteobacteria; species Alphaproteobacteria bacterium. The sequence continues at coordinate 581,520 of JAWKYB010000002.1, read as the reverse complement.
CGTGCATGCTGGCCAGCGTCTCGCGGTGCACCGCGACCGAGGTGTTGAAGTTGCGCTCCAGCGCCAGCCGGTCGGTGACGTCCTCGTAGCTGAAGATCAGCCCGCCGAACGGGTGCGGCGAGACCACGCGGCGGAAGGTGGTGCCGTCGGGCAGGTGCTGCAGGTCCTCCTGCGGCGCCAGCAGCGTGGTGAACAGGCGCATCTGCTCACGCTTGAACGCCGGGAAGTCGGCATATTCCGGCACCTTGCGCTTCTCGCGCAGCACCTCCAGCACCTCGCCCAGCGACGGGCCCTGGTCGAGCCATTCCGGGTCCATGTCCCACAGTTCGGCATAGGTGCGGTTGTGGAAGGTGAGGTGGCCGTCGGCCGCGAACATCACGATCGGCACCGCCAGGTTCTGCAGCACCGCCTCGTGCGCCTGGTGGTGGCGGCGCAGCTCCTCGCGCACCTCGTTGATGTCGGTGCGGTCGATGGCGATCCCCGCGACATGGCCGTCGGCGAGCGGATGCTCGATGAAGCGCACGAAGCGGCGCTCGCCGCCCATCACCACGTAATGCTCCGCCGCCTGGGTCGAGGTCGCCTTCTTGGCGGCACGCGCAAGCTCGCGGCCGTCGTCGCCGAGCAGGCCGGCGCCGAGCTCGCGGCCGTCGCGCACCGCGCTGGCGGCGTCGCGCTGGTCGACCGCACGGGCGTAGGCCGGGTTGACGTAGCTGAGCCGGAGGTCGGGCGCGCGCACCCAGGCCGGGAAGGCCAGGCTGTCGAGCAGGCCGACCACGGCGCGGTGGGCGAGGCCCAGCTGTTCGATCTCGCGCTGCTGCTTGCGCGTGCGCTGCGCCAGCTCGGAGATGTCGACGAACCAGACGGCGTCGAGCGATTCGCCGGCGGGGTCGCCGGTCGGCCGGATGCGGCGGCCGACCGCCAGGAAGTCGCGCTGGTCGGCGCGCCCGCTGAGCCGGAGGTCGAACCCGCGGCCGCTCTCGCGCAGGCGCAGCGCCGCATCGTTCAGCCGCACCGCGTCGGTCTCGGTGAACGCCGCCATGATGTCGGCCAGGCTGGGCTGCGCGCCGGTGGCCGCCGGGCGCAGCGCGGCCAGCGGCGAGGCCTCGCCGCAGAAGAATCGGATGTCGCGGCCGGTCCAGGTGACCATGGCGCCCGGGTTCTCGCGCAGCAGGGTCGCGGCGAGGCCGAGATCCATCCCGCCGGCAGCGGCCGCGCGCGGCCGCCGCAGCAGCCGCGCCAGGATGGCGATCCCGGCCAGGATGGCGACGATGGCGGCGCCGACCAGCGCGCTGACCGGATCGAGCGCCGGCGCCGCCGCGACCTGGGCATGGGCAAGCGACGGCAAGCCGGCGCCGGCCGCCCCGGCCGCCCAAGCGGCGCATCGAGGATGTGCCCGGCCCGCGGTCACGATGCGGCCAGTCTATGCGCCGGGCCGCGCGACCGACAACAAGTCTGGCCGCGCGCGTCCGCGGCCGGCGCCGGCCGGCGCGCTCAGTAGCGGTAGTGCTCGGGCTTGTACGGTCCGGCCTTCGATACGCCGATATACTCGGCCTGCTCCTTGCTGAGCTCGGTCAGATGCGCGCCGATCTTCTTCAGGTGCAGGCGCGCCACCTTCTCGTCCAGCTTCTTCGGCAGGACATAGACCTTGTTCTCGTAGTTGGCGTGGTTCTTCCACAGCTCGATCTGAGCCAGCGTCTGGTTGGTGAACGACGCGCTCATCACGAAGCTGGGATGGCCGGTGGCGTTGCCCAGGTTCACCAGGCGCCCCTCCGACAGCAGGATGATCCGCTTGCCGTCGGGGAACTCGATTTCGTCGACCTGCGGCTTGACCGGGTGCCACTTGTAGTTGCGCAGCGCATCGACCTGGATCTCGGTGTCGAAGTGGCCGATGTTGCAGACGATGGCGCGGTCGTGCATCTGGCGCATGTGGTCGATGGTCAGGATGTCGACGTTGCCGGTGGCGGTGACGAAGATGTCGCCCTGCGGCGCCGCCTCGTCCATCGTCACCACCTGATAGCCCTCCATCGCCGCCTGCAGCGCGCAGATCGGGTCGATCTCGGTGATCATCACCCGGCAGCCGGCGTTGCGCAGCGAGGCGGCAGAGCCCTTGCCGACGTCGCCGAAGCCGGCGACCACCGCCACCTTGCCCGCCATCATCACGTCGGTGGCGCGGCGGATGCCGTCGACCAGGCTCTCGCGGCAGCCATAGAGATTGTCGAACTTCGACTTGGTGACGCTGTCGTTGACGTTGATCGCCGGCACCTTCAGCGAGCCGTCGCGCTCCATCTCGTAGAGCCGGTGCACGCCGGTCGTGGTCTCCTCGCTGAGCCCGCGGACGTCCTTCATCAGCTCCGGATATTTCTCGTGCATCACCTGGGTCAGGTCGCCGCCGTCGTCCAGGATCATGTTCGGCCGCCAGCCGTCGGGGCCGAAGATGGTCTGGTCGATCGCCCACCAGAACTCCTCGTCGTTCATGCCCTTCCAGGCGAACACCGGAATGCCGCGCTCGGCGATGGCGGCGGCGGCGTGGTCCTGGGTCGAGAAGATGTTGCACGACGACCAGCGCACCTCGGCGCCCAGCTCGATCAGCGTCTCGATCAGCACGGCAGTCTGGATGGTCATGTGCAGGCAGCCGGCGATGCGCGCGCCGGCCAGCGGCTTCGACGCGCCATATTCCTCGCGCGTCGCCATCAGGCCCGGCATCTCGGTCTCGGCGATGGCGATCTCCTTCCGGCCCCAGTCGGCCAGCGACATGTTGGCGACCTTGTAGTCCTGCGCGGTCATCGGGTTCGGCTCCTGTTTTTCCGGGGTGCGGCGCGCCTTCTAGCAGATTGCCGTGCGCGCCCTCAACCTGCAGTCGGTGGGTGGGGTCAGTCGGACTCGTAGAATCCGGCCGCGATCAGGCCCGCCAGCGCATCGATCGCGGTTTCGGCGTCATGGCCGGTGGCGCGCAGCACGACCGTGCTGTGCTGGGAAGCGGCCAGCATCATCAGGCTGAGGATGTCGTGGCCGCTGGCGATCATCTCGTTGCGCGAAATCTCGATCCTTGCATCGAACGTGTCGGCCAGCGAAACCAGCTTCGCGGCCGCCCGCAGGTGAAGTCCCTTCTGGTTGACGATGGCCACCTCGCGGGCGGCCGACGGCTCGTCGCTCACGCACTCTCCAGCAGCCGTGATGCCACGTTGATGTACTTGCGGCCGGCCTCCTGCGCCTGCTCCACCGCATCGGCCATCTTGGCGCCGGCGCGCACGCTGGCCAGCTTGATCAGCATCGGCAGGTTGACGCCGGCGATCACTTCGATCTCGCCCGGCTTCATGGCGGAGATGGCCAGGTTCGACGGCGTGCCGCCGAACATGTCGGTCAGCAGGATCACGCCGGCGCCGGCGTTGACCTCGCCGACCCGGTCGACGATGTCCTGCCGGCGCTGCTCCATGTCGTCATAGGGGCCGATGCACACGGTGGCAACCTGCGCCTGCTTGCCGACCACGTGCTCGAGCGCGGCCACGAACTCATCGGCCAGGCGCCCGTGCGTCACCAGTACCAGTCCAATCATGGCCGCATGGTTTGGGCCGGAACGGCCGCCATGTCAACGGACGACGGCTGGACCGCCCGGCGGCCTAGCCGGCGGCGAGGTCGCGGTGGGTCAGCGCGACCGGCCAATCGGCGGCGCGCAGGGCGTCGGCCAGCAGGCCGGCGACATAGACCGAGCGATGGCGCCCGCCGGTACAGCCGATGCAGATGGTCAGGTAGCTCTTGCCTTCCTCGCGGTAGCGCGGCAGCAGCGGCAGCAGCAGCCCGGTCAGCCGCTCGAAGAAGCCGGCGAAGGCCGGGTCGGCCGCCACATAGGCGCCGACGTCGGCGTCCTGGCCGGTCTTCGGCCGCAGCACCGGGTCGTAGTGCGGGTTGCGAAGGAAGCGCACGTCGAACACCAGGTCCGCCTCGCGCGGCACCCCCTGCTTGAACGAGAAGGACTGCACGGTCAGCGTCAGCCCGGTCACGTCCGGCGCCAGCGCGTCGAGCAGCCGCTTGCGCAGCTCGGCCGGCCGCTGCTGGCCGGTGTCGATCACCAGGTCGGCCAGGTCGCGCAGCGGGGCGAGCAGCCGGCGCTCGACGGCGATGCCGTCGGCCGCCGGCCGGTCGTGGGCCAGCGGATGGCGCCGCCGCGTCTCGGTGAAGCGGCGGATCAGCACCTCGTCCTCGCAGTCGAGGAACAGCAGCTGCAGGTCGAGCCCGGGGTTGGCGCGCAACCGCTCGCAGATCGCCGCGATCCGCTCCGGCTCGAAGCCGCGGCTGCGCACGTCGACGCCGATCGCCAGCAGGCCCGGCGCGTCGGGCCCCGGCTCGGCGACCCGCTCGACCAGGTTCAGCGGCAGGTTGTCGACCGCCTCGAAGCCGGCGTCCTCCAGCACCGCCAGCGCGGTCGAGCGGCCGGCGCCGGACATGCCGGTGACCAGCACCAGGCGGGTGCGTGCGCCTGCGCTCATCGACGGCAAAACGGATCGGGACCGGCCATGGGCGGCGAGGGTGGAACGCGGCGGCCGGCGCTGTCAATCGCGGGCCGATGACAATCGCGCGCGCCGCGCCGCCCCCGGTTTGCGCGCCGCCGGCCATGGTGTAGCGTTCGTCCAGACGTCTCGGGGAGGAGGCCGTTCATGCCCTACAAGATCACCCAGTGGGACCGGCAATGGGTCGACGAGATGCGGCAGAATCCGATGGGGCCGCACAGTCCGAACCTGCAGCGGGTGCTGAACACCCTGCGCGCCGGCCCGGCCAAGGGCCGCCACGTGCTGGTGACCCGCAAGCCGTTCGCCGAATGGGTGCTGGCGGTCCACCAGGGCTATGGCAAGCCGTTCCGGATCCTCGAGGACCAGGTGTTCACCGACCGCGCCGCGGCCGAGTGGCACGTGTTCAAGCTGCGCTGGAAGGCGCACACCGGCGAGGACCTGAACTGAGATGCAGAAGATCCTGGGCTATGCCGACCGCCTGAGCGTCGCGCCGGGCGAGACCGTCCGCTTCATGGTCAGCACCGAGCGGCCGGGCCCCTACACCGCCCGGCTGGTGCGGGTGATCAACGGCGACGCCAACCCCGCCGGACCGGGGGTGAAGCTGGAGCACCGCCCGTCGGCGGTGGACGGCACCTATCGCGGCCGGCCGCAGGCGATCGCCGCCGGCTCGTGCATGCGGGTGCCGCACCACCCGCGCCAGACCCCGACGCGCGGGCTGACCGTCGCCGCCATGCTGTGGCCGACGCTGCCGGTGATCGACGGCGAGCCGCGCCGCCAGGCGGTGATCGGCCAGTGGTCCGAGGCGGAGCGCAAGGGCTGGCTGCTTGAGGTCGACGAGGCCGGCCGGCTGCGCTTCAAGGTCGGCGACGGCACGGCGGTACACAGCGTGACCGCGCCGGCCGCGCTGACCGTCCGCCGCTGGGTGCTGGCCGCCGGCATCCACGACCCGGCGACCGGCCGCCTGACCGTGGTGCAGCGGCCGCTGGACCCCTATCTCGCCGCCCTCGGCGCCGACACCGCTGACGGCGCCGGCGCGGCGGCACCGGCGGCCGTCGACCTGCTGATCGCGGCCAGGCCCGAGGGCACCGGCACGGCCGACCACTACGACGGCAAGATCGATTCGCCGGTGCTGCTCGACACCGCGCTGGCGGCGGACGCGCTCGACGGCCTGTTCGGCCGGCCGCCGGCGCCGCAGGTGGCCGGCCACATCGTCGCGCGCTGGGACTTCTCGATCGACATCCCCGGCCTGGTCGGCCACGACACCGGCCCGCACCAGATGCACGGCACCCTGCACAACCTGCCGGCCCGCGCGATGAAGGGCTGGAACTGGACCGGCGCCTGCCATGACTGGACCCGGCAGCCCGAGCATTACGGCGCGATCCACTTCCACGCCGACGACCTCTACGATGCCGGCTGGGCGGCCGACTTCGAATGGACGGTGCCGGCCGACTGGCCCAGCGGCGCCTATGCCTGCCACCTCGCCGTCGGCGACGCCGAGGACGGCAGCGAGGAGGATATCGTGCCGCTGTTCGTCTACACCGCGCGCACGCCGCTGCCGGCCGGCAGGACCCGGCCCAAGGTCGCCTTCCTCGCCCCGACCGCCGCCTACATGGCCTATGCCAACGACCACAACCACCTGCTCGACGGCGCGGCGGAGATGGTGGTCAACCGGCTGCTGGTGATGCAGGCCTCCGACCTCTACATCCAGCAGCATCCGGAATACGGCCTGTCGCTCTACGACTCCCACCGCGACGGCAGCGGGGTGTGCTACTCGTCGCGGCTGCGGCCGGTGCTGAACATGCGGCCGCGCTATGCCGGCTGGCTCGGCGCCTACGGCTCGGGCCTGTGGCAGTACAACGCCGACACCCACCTGTTGGACTGGCTGGAGCACGAGGGCGTCGCCTTCGACGTGGTCACCGACGAGGACCTGCACCGCGACGGCGTCGCCGCGCTGGCGCCCTACCGGGTGGTGCTCAGCGGCACCCATCCCGAATACCACTCGACCCGGATGTGGGACGCGATGATGGCCTGGCAGGCGCGCGGCGGCCGGCTGATGTATCTCGGCGCCAACGGCTGGTACTGGCGCATCGCCTTCCACCGCGACCTGCCCGGGTGATCGAGGTGCGCCGGGCCGAGGACGGCATCCGCTGCTGGGCGGCCGCGCCCGGCGAGTACCACCACAGCTTCACCGGCGAATATGGCGGGCTGTGGCGCCGGCAGGACCTGCCGCCGAACGTGGTCACCGGCGTCGGCTTCACCGCCCAGGGCTTCGACTGGTGCAGCTACTACCGCCGCACCGCGGCCTCGCACGACCCGCGCGCCGCCTTCATCTTCGCCGGCATCGCCGACGAGACCATCGGCGACTTCGGCCTGATCGGCGGCGGCGCCGCCGGGCTGGAACTCGACCGCGCCGACATGAGCCTGGGCACCCCGCCGCACGCGCTGGTGCTGGCCTCGTCGGAGGGCCATTCCGACATCTACCTGGTGGTGACCGAGGAGGTGCTGGTGACCACCCCCGACATCACCGGCAGCCAGTCGCCGCTGTGCCGCGCCGACCTGACCTTCTACGAGACCCCGTCCGGCGGCGCGGTGTTCTCCACCGGCTCGATCGCCTGGTGCGGCAGCCTCAGCCACAACGGCTACGACAACAACGTCAGCCGCCTGACCGGCAATGTGCTGCGCCGGTTCATGGACGACGCGCCGTTCGCGATGCCCGGTTGACCCGCACCGCCCCGTAGCCCGGATGGAGCATCGCGCAATCCGGGACGCCGACGCCGCGGCAGGACCGCCCCGGCGTGCGCTCCGCTCCATCCGGACTACGCGGGCTGGTGGAACTCGATCACGTTGGCGTCGGGGTCGCGGACGAAGATCAGGGTGGCGCCGTTGTTCACCACCACCGGGCCGCCGCTGAGCGGGATGCCGAGTTCGACCAGCCGCGCCTGCACCGCGGCGATGTCGGTCACCTCCAGCGCCATGTGGGTGTAGCCCGGGTGCTTCACCGGCACGTCCATCAGCACGTTGGCGGCGGCCTCGGGTGCCGCGTTGAGGATGAAGTTGAGGTTCACCCCCGACGGGTGCTCCATGATCGCCACCGGCTCCGGCCCGACCGGCCCGACCAGGAACGCGAAGCCGAGCTTCTCGTAAAAGGCGCGGGTGGCGGCGAGGTCGCGCACCCGGATGCCGACGTGGTTGATCCGCGTGATCTGGTCCATGGGCCCGTCCCTTCGGCTGCCGCGGCACCCTGCCGCCCGGTCCATGTTGCCCCGCGGCCCGGCACGGTCAAGCCGCCGCGCCCCCAGGCGCACCCTTCGTTGCGTCCAATCCGCCCCGTCCGGCCGTATCTCCGTCACCAACCAGATGGAGACCGCCATGGGCAGCAAGCCCCTGTTTCTCGGGCCCGACGAGGGCCGTTGGCTCCAGGTGCTGGCCGACCGCGTCCGCGTGCTGGCCGCCGGCGCCGAGACCGGCGGGCGCTACGAAATGTTCGAGCTCTCGGGAACGCAGGGCAGCGGGCCGCCGCGCCACGCCCACCCGTGGGACGAGGCCTATTACGTCGTCGACGGCGCGGTGGAGATCGATGCCGGGCGGGCGTGGAGCGGCGTGGCCGGCCCCGGCGCCTTCGTGCTGGTGCCCGGCGAGGCGGCGCACAGCTTCCGCATCGCCAGCCCGACCGCGCGCTTCCTGGTCCTGACCGCGGCGGCCGGGGCCGGCGCCTTCTTCGAGGCCATGGACCGCGAGATCGGCTTCCCGCCGCCGTCGGCGGACGCGGTGGTCGGCGTGGCCACCCGGCACGGACTGCGCCCGGCCTAGCGGGCATGGCCGGCGCAGCCGGGCAGGGGCGTCGCCCCGCCCGGACGCGGCGGCGCGAGGTCGGGGCCGGCGCGGGGGCCGGCCCTATGGTCGTGCCTCGCGCCGCCGCGCTGTTCGCATCTGGCATTCCGCCCTCTGCTTGCCAATATCTCGGCGCAAGCGTTTGTTAGGCGCTGGTGTGGCCCGATGAGTCGGGGCGCTGGAGTTCGTGCCATGTGCGAGTTGTTCGCGATGTCCAGCCGGCAGCCGTCGGCGGTGACCTATTCGCTGCGCGAGTTCGCGGCCAACGGCAGCGGGCTGCGTTCCAACCGGTCCGGCTGGGGCATCGCCTATGCCCACGACCGCGACGCCTTCACCATCAAGGAGCCGCTGTCGGCCGCCGGCAGCCCCTGGGTCGACTTCGTCGCCGAGAACAGCGTGAAGTCGAAATGCGTGATCGCCCATGTGCGCCACGCCACCCGCGGCAGCCACACGCTGGAGAACACCCATCCGTTCCGCCGGGTGCTGGGCCGCCAGGTGCAGCTGTTCGCCCACAACGGCACGCTGGAGGGGATCGAGCGGGCCTGCGACGCCGACGCGCTGGTCTACACGCCGGTGGGCGAGACCGATTCCGAGCTTGCCTTCTGCCTGCTGCTCGACCGCCTGCGCCCGCTGTGGCGCGAGAACGGCGGCGCCGCGCCGCCGCTGGCGGTGCGCATGGAGATGTTCGTCGCCTTCTGCCGCGAGATGGGCCGGCTCGGCTCGGCCAACTTCCTCTATTTCGACGGCGACGCCCTGTTCGCCCACGCCCACCGCCGGGTGCACGAGGTGGCCGGCCAGGTGACGCCGCCGGAGCCGCCGGGCCTCAGGCTGAAGGACTGGTCGCGCGACCAGGTCGACCGCGACTACACCGCGCCCGGCCTCACCGTCGACGTGCACGACCGCCAGACCGTGATGCTGGCCAGCGTGCCGCTGGACGAGGACGGCTGGGAATCGCTGCCCGAAGGCACCGCGCTCGCCATCCGCGACGGCACCGAGCTGGAGCGCTGCACCACGCTGTAGGCCGTCGCGGCAATCCGGTCGGCACCGTGCGTCGTAGAAGAGTCGGACGCACTCCCACCGCAACCGGACGGCCACCCGCGACGTGACAGACGACGACTCAGCCGCCGCGCCCGGCGTGGCCTGGATCACCGGCGCCAGTTCCGGCATCGGCGCGGCCCTGGCCCGGCGCATGGCCCGGGCCGGCTGGCGCATCGCCGCCTCCGCCCGCGGCGCCGGCGATCTCGAACGCCTCGCCGCCGCGGCGCCGGGCCCGGGCAGCGTGCATGCCTATCCGCTGGACATCACCGCGCCCGACGCGGTCGCCGACGCCGTCGCCGCCATCGCGCGCGACCTCGGGCCGATCCGGCAGGCGGTGCTCAACGCCGGCAGCCACCGGCCGGTCGACCTGCGCGCGCCCGACGCCGCCGACTTCCGCGCGCTCGCCGAGCTCAACCTGATCGGCACGGTCAACTGCCTGCAGGCGGTGGTGCCGCCGATGGTGGCGCGCGGCGACGGGCGGATCGCGGTCGTCGCGTCGCTGGCCGGCTATCGCGGCCTGCCCACCGCCGGCGCCTACGGCATGACCAAGGCGGGACTGATCAACCTGGCCGAGGCGATGCGGGTCGAGCTCGGCCGCTGCGGCATCGTCGTGCAGCTGGTCAACCCCGGCTTCGTCCGCACGCCGCTGACCGACCGCAACGCTTTCCCGATGCCGTTCCTGATGGAGCCCGATGCCGCCGCCGACGCCTTCTACCGCGGCCTGCGCCGCGACCGGTTCGAGATCGCCTTCCCCTGGCGCTTCGCCGCGCTGATGAAGCTGCTGCGGCTGCTGCCGGCGCCGCTGGCCTTTGCCGCGACGCGGCGCATGCTGCCGCGGGAGGATCGCCGATGAGCGCGGACATCGACGCCGCGGCTGCGGCCTACGCCGCATTTTTCGAGACGCTGAGCGCCGACGGCCTCGACCGGCTGGACGCGCTGTGCGCGCCCGACGTGTTCTTCCGCGACCCGTTCAACGAGGTCGTCGGCGTCGCCGCCTTCCGCGCCGTGCTGGCCAAGATGTTCCGCGACGTCGCCGCGCCGCGCTTCGCGGTCACCGACCGGGCCCGGTCGGGGCGGACGGTCTATCTGCGCTGGACCTTCGCCTTCGGGCGCGGCCGCCGCAGCCACCGGATCGAGGGGATGAGCGAGGTGCATTTCGACGCGGCCGGCCGCGTCGAGAAGCACATCGACCATTGGGACGGCAGCGAGGTCTATCGCCTGGTGCCGCTGCTCGGCGCCGCGATCCGGCTGGTGCGACGGCGGATTGCGGCGGGCTGACGCCGCCGCAAAGTCGACGTCGAAACGGCAAGGGGGCGGACCCGGGCCCGCCCCCAAGCGCAACGACCGGTCCGCGACCGGATCAGAAGTCGAACTGGTCGATGTTGTCGATGCCGAAGACGAACGGCGCGCCGAGCAGGATCTCGCTGCCGTTGATCACCTGCAGCGTGCCCAGACGGCCGGCGTCGACCGAGGTGTCGCCGGGCTTGAGCAGGCCGTCGACCACGGCGCGCATCACATAGACCGCGGCATAGCCGAGGTCGACCGGGTTCCACAGCACCACCGACTTGACGCAACCGGAGGCGACATAGGGCTTCATCGCGTTCGGCGTTGCCAGCCCGACCACCGCGACCTCGCCGCACACGCCGGCCTGGGTCACCGCCTCGGCCGAGGCCGGGGTCGCCACCGACGTCATGCCGATCAGGCCGTCGAGATCCTCGCCGTACTTGTTGATCAGGGTGTTGGCCTGGTTGAACGACAGGATGTTGTCTTCCTGCGCCTCGACCGTCTCCAGCCACTCCAGGTTCGGATAGCAGTCCTGCGAATAGGCCCACATCTCGGCGATCCAGCGCGCCTGGTTCGGCGTGGTGAAGGTCGAGGTGACGATGGCGAAGCTGCCGTCCTCGCCGATCTCGGCGACGATCGCGTCCATCAGCGACTTGCCGACGCCGTTGAACTCGGCCTGGTTGACGAACCACTCGCGCGCATCGGGCGTCGAGTTGGCGTCATAGCCGACCACGTGCACGCCGCTTTCCAGCGCCTTCTGCAGCACCGGCGCGATCGCGACCGGGTCGTTGGCGGCGAACAGCACGCCGTTCACGCCCTGGGTGATGTAGTTGTCGATGAAGGTGATCTGGTCGTCGATGTTCGCCTCGGTCGGGCCGTCGGTCGTCACCTCGACATTGCCGAGCTCGGCCGCCGCCTGCTGCATGCCGGTGGTCGTCGCGGCAAAATAGCCGATGCCGATCAGCTTCGGCACGTCGATCAGCGTGATCGTCTGGCCGGACAGGTCCGGCGCGCCGGTGGGCTGGCCGCCGTCATAGTCCTTCGCCGCGACCGTGCCGGGCGTGCCGTCGCAGGCCAGCGGGTTGACGTCGAGGTCGTCCGCGCCGTCCCAGCGATCCTGCGCCGACGCCGCCGTCGTGAGCAGCATCGCACCGAATGCAATCGTCAAAGCCTTGTACACCGAGTTCCTCCCGTGTTGGTCAACGGCATCTGTGCGTGCCGTTCGCTTCAATGGTCGGCGCCGCGGCGCCGCTGCAGTAGATTCGAGATCAGGATAGACAGGATCAGGACACTCCCGATCACCACGATGGTGGCGTCACCCTTCACGCCCGTCAACGCCAGTCCGTTCTTCAGCAGCTGGATCAGCAGAAAGCCGATCGCCGTGCCGACGATGGTGCCGACGCCGCCGAAGATGCTGGTGCCGCCCAGCACGACCGCTGCGATGACATCGAGCTCCAGCCCGGTGCCCATGTCGGAGCGCGTGGTGGTGACCCGCGACACGAAGATCACCGCCGACAGGCCCGCCATCGCGCCGGCCGCCGTGTAGATCGCCAGCTTGATCCGGTCGACCGCGATGCCGGAAAAGCGGGCGGCGGTCTCGTTGTGGCCGATGGCGTAGAGCGACCGGCCGAAGGCGGTGCGCGCCAGCACCACCCAGGCCAGGATCGTCGCCACCAGCAGCAGCCAGAGCTGGGTCGGCACCCCGGCCACCTCGCCCTGGCCGAGCACGTAGAACCATTCGGGATAGCCGCGCACCGACCGGGCCTCGCTGATGCCCTCCGCCAGGCCGCGATACAGCGCCAGCGTCGCCAGCGTCATGATCAGCGGCGGCACGCGCACGCGGGTGATGAACCAACCGTTGACCAGCCCGCCGAGCGCGCCGGTGGCCAGGGCCGCCACGATCGCCAGCTCCAGCGGCAGCCCGACGTTCTTCCACACCACGCCGAGCACGATCGCGCACAGGCCCAGGGTCGAGCCGACCGACAGATCGATACCGCCGGTGATGATGATGAACGTCATCGGCAGCGCGACCAGCGCGACCTCGGCCATCAGGCGGCCCTGGTTGAGCAGGTTGTCCGCCGTGAAGAACTTGTCGGTCAACGTGGCCAGCACGGCCAGCGACAGCACCAGGATGACGAACAGCACCGATTCGTGGCGCAGCAGCAGGCGGCGCAGGCCGCGCCGGGCCATGGCGTCTTCGGCTGAGACGGTGTCGGTCATGGCCCTACATCATCGCGCGCTGGCGCCGGCGCCGCTCGAGGTCGGCCAGCACGGTGATGAGGATCAGCACGCCCTGGACAGCGCGCAGCCAGTAGGCGGACAAGTCGAGGAAGATCAGCGCCGAGCCGATCGCCGCCAGCAGGATCGCGGCCAGCGTCGAGCCGATCACCGTGCCGGTACCGCCCAGGATGCTGACGCCGCCGACCACGGCGGCGGTGATGATCAGCAGCTCGAGGTTGGGCGGCACCGTCGACTGGATGACCGAGAGCTGGGTCGCGAACAGGATCGCCGCGATGCCGACGAAGACGCCGTGAATCGCGAACACCGCGAGGATGGTGGCCTCGCGCGATATCCCGGCGAGGCGGGCGGCTTCGGGATTGCCGCCGACGGCATAGATCGCGCGGCCCAGGCGGCTGTAGCGCATCCACAGGGCGGCCAGCAGCGTGAGGACCACCATGAAATAGACCGGCAGCGGAATGCCGGCGAGCCGCATCTGCGCCAGCCCGTATCCCTCGGGCAGGTCCGAGATCCACGCCCCGTCGGTCACGCTGATCAGCCCGCCCTTGAGGATGGAGAGCAGGCCCAGCGAGACCACGATCGCCGGAATGCGCAGATAGGCGACCAGCACGCCGATCGACACCGTCACCGCCACGCTGATCACCACCGGCAGGGTCCAGGCCAGGAACAGGCCGTAGCCCTCGACGGCAAGGGTCCCGCTGATCGTCGCCAGCACGCCGATCAGCGAGCCGACCGAGATATCGATGTTGCCGGAGATGATCACCATCGACATGCCGATCGCCGCGACCGCGATATAGGCGTTGCCGAGGAAGATGCTGGACAGGTTGCGGTCGGCGACATAGCGCTCGTTGTAGCTGCCGACCACGGTGAACAGCACCAGCAGGGCCAGGAACAGCACCGCCTCCTGGGTGCCGAACAGGCGCCGGGCGGCTGCCACGATCGCGCCGCGCGAGGCGGCCTGTCCGCGTGCTTCGGCCATGCCGTCAGGCCGCCCCGGCCATTGCCGGCGCGGCGTGATCGCTCATCATCGCCGCCGCGACCTTCTCCTGCGTCGCCTCGGCGCGGCTGAACTCGGAAACGACCCGGCCCTCGCGCATGACCAGCACGCGGTCGCTCATGCCGAGGATCTCCGGCAGCTCGCTGGAAATCATCAGGATGGCCATGCCCTGCTGGGCAAGCTCGCTCATCAGGCGATGGATCTCCGACTTGGCGCCGACGTCGATGCCGCGCGTCGGCTCGTCCATGATCAGCAGCCTGGGCCTGGTCGCCAGCCATTTTCCCAGTACGACCTTCTGCTGGTTGCCGCCGGAAAGCTTGTTGACCACCTGCTCGATGCCGCTGGTGCGGATCGAGAATTTCCGCACCGCGTCGCGCGCCAGTTCGCGTTCGGCGCGCCGGTCGAGGAACCCATAGCGGGCGATGAGGCCCAGCACCGCCATCGACGCGTTCTCGACGATGCGCATCGGCCGGACCAGCCCCTGCAGGCCGCGGTCCTCTGGCACATAGGCGATGCCGTGCCGCTTCGCCTCGCCGGCGGAGCGGATGCGAACCGGCGTGCCGTCGATGCGGATCTCGCCGCCCTGCGCCGGGGTGATGCCGAAAACGACCTGGGCGAACTCGCTGCGGCCGGCGCCGACCAGTCCGGCCAGACCGACGATCTCGCCGGCATGCACCGTCAGGCTGACGCCGCGGGTCATCGGCCGGCGAACCAGATCCCTCACCTCCAGCACCGGCTTGCCGATCCTGGCGTCGAACTTGGGGAACAGCGCCTCGATGCGCCGGCCGACCATCATGGCGATCAGGTCGTCGTGGTCGATGTCGGCGACGTCCCTGGTGGCGACGTACTCGCCGTCGCGCAGAACCGTCACCCGGTCGGCCAGCTTGAAGATCTCCTCCAGCCGATGGCTGATGTAGATGATGCCGACCCCGCGCTCCCGCAGCAGGCGCACGATGCCGAACAGGCGCTGCACGTCATGCTCGGTCAGCGCCGCGGTGGGCTCGTCCATCACCAGGATCCGCGCGTTGTGCGACAGCGCCTTGGCGATCTCGACCCGCTGGCGGTTGCCCACGGACAGCGAGCCGACCGTGCGGCGGACGTCGAGGTCGTGGATGTCGAGCGAGGCCAGCAGCGCGTGGGCCTTGCGCCGGGTCTCGGCCCAGTCGATGGCGCCCATGGCGTTGCGCGGGGCGTGGCCCATGAAGATGTTCTCGGCGACGCTGAGCTCGGGGAACAGCAGCAGCTCCTGGTAGATGGTGGCGATGCCGGCCGCCTGCGCCTCCTGCGGCGCGACGAACCGGGTTTCGCTGCCATCCAGCAGCATGCGGCCCGAATCCGGCCGGTACACGCCCGAAATGATCTTGATCAGCGTCGACTTGCCGGCGCCGTTCTCGCCGAGCAGGGCGTGGACCTCGCCGGCGCGCACGTCGAAGCTGACGCCACGCAGCGCCCTGACGCCGGGAAACGACTTGGTGATCCCCTCCAGCACCAGCGTTGGCGCCTGCGGCAGCATCGCTGGCTGCATGTTTCCGGCGTTCCCTGGCCATGCCGTTTCGACAGCGCGACGGCTTCTCGGTCCCGTCCGATTTCTAGGGTGCCGTCCACTGCAAGTTCAAGCCGGATAACGCACGCGTGCGCGCCACCGCCGCAATTCGGGCGCTGGCGCGGTTCGGGCGCAGCCAACGGCCGCTCAGTGAGCCGTCGGTGCGCCCTTGCGGAACACCAGCGTCACCTCGCCCAGCCTGAACCCGAATTTCGACACGTCGGCCCGGTTGATGACGATGCCGTCGGCCTGCGGGAACAGCCAGTCGTCGAACCGCACGGTCCAGGCGCTGCCGCCGACCTTGAGCGCGAAGCGGTAGCGCCAGTTCAGCGCGCCGTCGTGATAGCCGCCGTGCGCGGTGCCGACCACCCCGTCGGCGCGGCCCTCATAGTCGTCGGTGGTGCCGCGGCGGATCTGCCAGACCCGGCGCTCGGTGGCGCCGTCGTCATAGGCGAAGTCCTCGACCAGGGTCAGAGTCTCGCCGTCCCAGGCGCCGTCGATGTCGACCGTGAAGCGGCGGCGCAGCCGGCCGAAGCGGTCGCGGAAGATGCCCCAGGCGCGGGTGCGGCCGGCGAAATAGTCCTCCAGCCGGAAGCCGTCGCCGGCTCCGCCCTCCGCCGCCGACCGGGCAGCGGCGCTCATGCGCCGGCCTCCGCCGGCCGGGCGAGCGCCACCTGCAGCAGGTCGATGCGCCCGGTACGGAAGCCGGCCTCGCAATAGGCCAGGTAGTAGCGCCACATCCGCCGGAAGCGCGCGTCGAAGCCGAGGGCGGCCACCTGCGGCGCCGCAGCCTCGAACCGCCGCTGCCAGTGGACCAGGGTCGCCGCATAGTCCTCGCCGTGGCGCGAGGCCGCGATCCAGTCCAGCCCGCTGTCGGCGGCGTGGCGGCGCAGCGCGCTGGGGCTGGGCAGCATGCCGCCGGGGAAGATGTGGCGCTGGATGAAGTCGACCCGCCGGCGATAGGCGGCGAAGCGCGCGTCGGCGATGGTGATCACCTGCAGCGCGGCCCGGCCGCCCGGCCGCAGCAGCGTGCGCACCGCGGCGAAATAGGCCGCCCAGTTGGCCTCGCCGACCGCCTCCAGCATCTCGATCGAGACGATGCGGTCGAAGCGGCCGTCGACGTCCCGGTAGTCCTGCAGGCGCACCGCGACCCGGTCGGCCAGCCCGGCGCGCGCCGCCGCATCGCGCAGATGCGCCGCCTGCGCCGCCGACAGCGTGATCGCGGTGACGCGGCAGCCGATGGTGCGCGCCGCCCACAGTGCGAAGCCGCCCCAGCCGCAGCCGATCTCCAGCACATGGTCGTCGCGGCCGATCGCGGCCAGTTCGGCCAGCCGCCGGTACTTGCGGACCTGGGCGGCGGCGAGGTCGTCGTCGTCCGCCGCGAACAGGCCGGCCGAATAGGTCAGCGAGGGGTCGAGCCATGCGGCGTAGAAGGCGTTGCCCAGATCGTAGTGGGCGGCGATGTTGCGGCGGGCGCCGGCCCGGCTGTTGCGCCGCAGCGCGTGGACCAGCCGCGCGGCCGCGCGCATCGCCACGCTGCCGTCCAGCCCCTCGCCAAGGCGGTCGCGGTTCAGCGCGCCGAAGGTGAGCAGGTCGGTCAGGTCGGCGGTGTCCCAGTCGCCGTCGCGATAGGCCTCGGCCAGCGCGATGTCGCCGCCGAGCGCGAGCCGCCGGAAAAGGCGCGGGTTGTTGACCTTGACGGCCACCTGCGGCCCGGGCTCGGCGCCGCGGAAATCGACCGCGGTGCCGTCGTGGCGATGCAGGGTCAGGTGCCCCGCACCGATGCGGCCGAGCAGACGCAGCGCGGCCCGCTCCATCGGGCCGGGTCGGCGGCCGGCGCGGTCGAAGGTCAGGTCTGCGTGCATCGTGGCCTCTCCAGGGGTGCGAATCGGTTCGGTGGGGTCGGGCTATTCCGCGGCCAGCCGGGGGGCGGTGGCAGCAGCGGGCGGGATGCTGACCTCGGCGACCGGCGGCGCCGGCCGCGGCGTCGGGCGCGCCCCCTTCAGCCACAGCCGCAGGGCCTGCCAGTGGATCGCGCCGATCACCTTCAGTGTCATCAGCGGGTGGGTGACGAACAGGCGCGCCAGCGCGGCGTCGGACAGCGGCCGGCGCCGCCCGGTCTGGCGCGCGACCAGCGCCGGCCCGGCCGAGTCGCCTAGCCGGATCCCGACGGCCAGCCGGTCGCCGGGCACGGCGAGGCGGAAGTCGTAGCGGCCGTCGACCGCGAAGAACGGCGAGACGTAGAACCGCTTCGCGGTCGCCTGTTCCAGCGGTTCGCCGGGCGCGGGCCCGTCCACCGGCAGCAGATAGCCGTGGCGCTGGCCGAAGGTGTTGCTGACCTCGTAGAGGATCGCACGCAGGCCGCCGTCGGCATGGAAGCAGAACCAGACCGACAGCGGGTCGAACACGTAGCCGAGCACGCGCGGGAAGCAGAGCAGCCGCACCGGCCCGCCTTCCAGGTCGATGCCGGCCGCGGCGAGGTGCCGCTCGATCCATGGCCGCAGCGGGCCGCCGTCGCGCGGGCCGTGGTCGCGGTCGCGGAAGCCGAACAGGTTCCAGCGGTTGTGCGAGAACAGCCGCAGCCGGCGGTCGAGGCCCGGCAGCTCATCCAGATCGAGATAGAGCGAGAACACGCGGTAGCGGAAGCCGTGCACGAACGGCCGCAGCCGCCGGTGCATTACCCGGCCCGGATAGAGTGCCGAAGCTGTGGCCGGCGTGCTCATGGCCTCACGCCGCCGCCCGGTCCGGCGCGGCCGGCCGGACGCAATGCGCCGCCGGACCGGCCGGCGCCACCGCCTGCGCCCACGGCACCGGCGCGCCCAGCGCGGCCGCCACCGCGAAGCCGGACGCGACCGCATCCTCGTGGAAGCCGAAGCCGCAATAGCTGCCGCAGAACCAGGTACGGTCGACGCCCTGGATGTCGGGCAGCCGCGCCTGGGCGGCAAGCGCGGCGCGGTCGAACTGCGGGTGGTGGAACACCGCCTCGGCGTGGACCGTGGCCGGGTCGGGCCGGCGGTGCGGGTTCAGGGTGACGATCACCGGGGCGTCGACCGGCAGCCGCTGCAGCCGGTTCATCCAGTAGCTGACGCAGAGCCCCGCGTCGCCGGCGCCGCTCTCTGAGCCGGCGGCGAGATAGTTCCAGCTCGCCCAGGCAGCGCGCCGGCGCGGCATCAGCGTCCGGTCGCCGTGCAGCACCGCACGGTTGGCCTGGTAGCGGATGGCGCCGAGCACCGCCCGCTCGTCGTCGCGGGCCGCGGCACCCAGCAGCGCCAGCGCCTGGTCGGCATGACTGGCCAGCACCAGCCGGTCGAAGCGTTCGGGCGCGGCGGCAGGGGTCGCGATGATCACGCCGGCCGGCGTCCGCTCGATCCGCGTCACCGGTGCGCCGAGCCGCAGCCGCGCGCCCAGCTGCCCGGCGATCCGCTGCACATAGCCGCGGCTGCCGCCCGTCACCGTGCGCCACTGCGGCCGGCCGGCCAGGTCGAACAGGCGGTGGTTGACGAAGAAGCGCACGAAGCTTTTCGCCGGGAATGCGCGCATGCCGTCCAGCGTGGCCGACCAGATCGCGGCCCCCATCGGCAGGATGTGATGGGCGGCGAACGCCGCGGAATAGCGGCCGGCGTCCAGCACCTCGCCCAGCGTCGGCCCGTCGCCGGGCATGTCGAGCAGCCGCGGCGCGGTGCGGTAGAAGCGGCGGATGTCGGCCAGCATGCGCAGGAACGACGGCCGGGCCAGGTTGGCCGGCTGCGCGAACAGGCCGCGCAGCGAGCCCTCGTATTCGAGGCGGCCGCCGTCGACCGAGACCGCGAACGACATGTCGCTCGCCTCGGTCGCCACCCCCAGGGCGGCGAACAGCCGGCTGAGATTCGGATAGTTCAGCTCGTTGTAGACGATGAAGCCCATGTCGACCGCGACCGGCCGGCCGGCGACGTCGATGTCGCGGGTCCAGGCGTGACCGCCGGCCCGCCCCTCGGCCTCGAACACCGTCACGTCGTGGCGCTGCGCCAGCGCCCAGGCCGCGCCCAGGCCGGCCGCGCCGGCGCCGACGACCGCGATCCTCATCGCGCACCTGCCGGGCCCGAGGGGCACCGGATCGCCGGCTCGCTGGTCACGTCCAAACCCTCCGATCCTGCAGCCGGACGGCGATGCCGGCTTTGCAGGTGGTACGCCGGCCCGGCGGACGCGGATCACAGCGCGCGCCGCTGATCCGGTTGCGCGGCGGCCGCGTATCACAGCCAGAACGCAACGAAAGGTCCGGCATGATCCCGGCGCAAGCGACATCCTGCACGACCCCGCCCGCTTTGTCGCGGCGGCGCCTTGTTGCGCTCCGGCCGGTCGGACAGAATGGGCGGATGAACAGGGTACCACCGCCGCGGGCGGCCAACGATGCCGCCTTCGCCGACCTGCTGCAGGCCATCGCCGAGCGGCAGGACCGGGCCGCATTCCGCGCGCTGTTCGCGGACTTCGCGCCGCGCGTCGCCGCATTCGGGCGCAAGATGGGCGCCGACCCGCAGGTGGCCGAGGACCTGGCGCAGGACGTGATGCTGTCGGTCTGGCGCCGGGCCGGCCAATACGACCGGGACAAGGCCAGCGTCAGCACCTGGATCTTCACGATCGCGCGCAACCGGCGTATCGACATGGTCCGGCGCGAGCGCAGGCCCGAATTCGACCCTGAAGACCCCGCCTTCCTGCCGGAGGCGGACCCGTTGCCGGACCAGACGATGCAGAATGCACGCCAGGGCCGGTTGATTCGCGATGCCGTCGCCGAACTGCCGGAGGAACAGTCGGCCATGCTGCGGCTCGCCTTTCTCGAGGACAAGACGCACAGCACCATCGCCAGCGAGCTGAACATGCCGCTGGGCACGGTCAAATCCAGGATCAGGCTGGCGATGACCCGGCTGCGTGCGATGCTGAAGGACGAGCTTTCATGATCCGTCATCATCCCGACGGCGACCTGCTGATCGACTATGCCACCGGAGCGCTGCGCGAGCCGGCGGCCGTTCTGATCGCCACCCATTTGGCCCTGTGCCCGGCCTGCCGCGCCGTCGTCGCCGAGATCGAGGGGATCGGCGGCGCCGTGCTGGACGAGGTCGCGCCGGTGCCGATCGCCGAGCAGGCGCTGGAGCGTGCGATGGCCCGGCTCGACGAGCCGGAGCCCGTGCCGGCCACGGCCGCCGCGCCGACGCCGTCCGCGGACGCCGCGCTGTTGCCGCGGCCGCTGCGCGACTATGTCGGCGGCGGGCTGGCCAGCCTGAGGTGGAAGGCGCGCGGCGGCATCGCCGAGGCGCCGCTGATGCAGGGGTTCCCAGGCTTCCGCACCCGGCTGATGCGCATCCGCGGCGGCACCGCGATCCCGCGCCATACCCATGTCGGCAACGAGCTGACGCTGGTGCTGGCCGGCGGCTTCAGCGACGCCGCCGGCAGATACGCGCGCGGCGACGTCGCCGCGGCCGACGCGGCGGTCGAGCACCAGCCGGTCGCCGACCCCGGCGAAGACTGCCTCTGCCTCGCCGTCACCGACGCCCCGCTGCGCCTGACCGGCCCGATCGGCCGCTACCTCAACTTCCTGGTCCGCGACTGAGCGGTCTGCTGCGGCGGCACCTTCACCGGAACCGTACGCAGATCGGGGTACCGAGTTCGACCACGCTGCCGGTGGCCGACAGCAGGCCGCTGTCGGCGTCGCGGCGGAACATGACGATGTTGCCGGTATCCTGGTTGGCGGCGGCGAGGAACGCGCCGGTCGGGTCGATCTCGAAATTGCGCGGGATCGCGCCGCGGGTGCTCTCGTGGCCGATGGCGGCGATGGCGCCGTCGGCCGGGTCGATGGCGAAGATCGCGATCGAGTCGTGGCCGCGGTTGGAGCCGTAGAGATGGCGGCCGTCGGGCGCGATCTGCACCTCGGCGCAGCTCGAGCGGCCGGCGAAGCCGGCGGGCAGCGTCGACAGCGTGTTGATCTCCGCCACCGTGCCGCTGTCGGCGTCATAGGCATAGGCGGTCATGGTCGAATCGAGCTCGTTGATCAGATAGGCGTTGCGGCCGTTCGGGTGCATCACCAGCTGGCGCGGGCCGGCACCGGGCCGGACCGCAATCCACGGCTGCGCCGGGTTCGGCGCCAGCGTGCCGTTAGCCACGTCCGTCGCATAGATCATCAGCCGGTCGACGCCGAGCTCCGGCACGAATGCGAATCGGTTGTCGTTCGACAGCTCGACCGCGTGGGCGTGCGGGCCCTTCTGGCGCACCGGGTCGACGCTGGAGCCCTCGTGCTGGACCACGCAGCTGGCGTCGCCAAGCGACCCGTCGCCGCCGATCGGCAGCACGCAGACGCTGCCGCTGGCGAAGTTGGCGACGTAGAGGTTGCGCCCGGTCTTGTCGACGATCAGGTGGCAGGGGTCGGTGCCGTGGGTGGCCTTCTGGTTGAGGAAGGTCAGCCGCCCGCTGTCGCCCTCGATGCGAAAGGCGCTGACCGCGCCGCTCGGCCGGCCTTCGAACTCCTTGTACTCGTTGACGCAGTAGAGGAAGCGCCGCGCCGGATCGAACGCCAGATAGGACGGGTTGCGGATGCCCGCGTTGACATGCAGCGGCGCCAGCGCCCCGGCCGCGGCGTCGAAGGCATAGGCGTGGATGCCCTTGCCGGTGCCCTGCAGCACCTGGCCGGTGCCGAACAGGATCGGCTCGGTATAGGTGCCGGCGAACAGGATCTGCGTCATCGGTGGCCTTTCTCGGTTGGCGGGTCAGCCGGGCAGCAGCACGGCCGACTTGATGAAGCCCGCCGGCTTGTCCTGCAGCACGGCGAAGGCGTCGCCGAGCCGGTCCAGCGGGAAGCCGTGGGTGGCCAGCGGCGCCAGCTGCAGCCGGCCGGCGGCGGCCAGCGCCAGCCCGCGGCGCATGCAGTCCATGCGGTAGCCGGCGCGCCGCTCGTGCGCGTTGACCACGTCGCAGGCCTTGAAATTCATCAGCTGCATGTCGACCTGGCGCGGCCCGCCCTGGTGATAGCCGAGGATCGACAGCACGCCGTGGAAGCGGACCAGCTCCACCGCCAGGGTCAGCCCGGCCTGGGTGCCGGTCGCCTCGACCACCATGTCGAAGCCGCGCGGGTCGTCGGCGGCGAACGGGAACACCGCCTTCAGGTCCGCGGCGAGGTCGCCGGGCCGCGCGGTGGCGTCGGCGCCGAGCCCGCGGCCGGCAGCCAGCGCATCGTCGCGCATGTCGATGCCCAGGATGTGCGCCGGCCCCTTCAGGCGCAGCAGCTGCAGCATCAGCAGGCCCATGAAGCCCAGGCCGACCACGGCGACCCGGTCGCCCAGGTCGACCGGCGTGCGCCGCGCCCCGCTCATCGCACAGGCGATCGGCTCGCCGAAGGCGTGCTCGATCGCGATGCCGGGTGGGATCGCGGCCACCCTGTCCTGCGGCGCGACCGCATAGTCGGCGAAGCCCTTGTGGAACAGGCCGGTGACCGGGTCGCCGGGCACAAGGCCGGCGACGCCGGCGCCGACGGCGGCCACGGTGCCGGCGACCTCGTGGCCGAGCAGCCGCGGCGCGCCCTCGCCGTCGCGCCAGGCGCCGAGCTCGGACGAGCAGACGCCCGACATCCGCACCTTGACCAGCACCTCGCCGGGCCCCGGCGACGGGGTCGCTGCCGCGTCGAGGCGGAATGTGCGCGGCCCGGACAGCACCGCCTGCTGCATGGTTGCTGCTCCCGCGCGACCGCGGCGCCCCGCCGGGGAGCGCCGCCGCCGCGCATCCCTCAATGCTCGACGTGGATGCCGAGGTCCCGGGCGATCGCCTTCAGGTAGTTCATGCCGGCGACCGTCTCGTTGACGAACTGGTCGGTGGCGGTGACGTTGCGATAGACGCCCGGCGCGGTCGACCGCGGCCCGCGCGAGACGCCGGGCACGTCCTCCAGCTCGATCGAGATCACCCCGTCGAAGCCCACCTCCTTCAGCGCCTTCATGAAATGGGTCCAGTTGATCTTGCCCATGCCCGGCCGCCAGTGGACGTTGGTCACCCCGTCGTTGTCCGACACGTGGCAGTGCTTGATGTGCCTGTTCAGCCGCAGGATGGTGATGTTGGGGAAGTCGCCGACCGGGAAGGTGTGGCTGGGGTCGAAGTTGATCCCCATCGCCGGCGAATCCACGTGCTCCAGCAGCCGCAGCGCGCCGTCGTGGTTGGCGAGGTAGCGCCCCGGATGCGGCTCCACCGTCATGGTCACCCCGGCGTCGGCGCAGGCGTCGGCGCAGCGGCGCATGGCGGCAACGTAGTCGCGGAAGTTCTGGTCCCAGTCCAGCCCCTCCGGCACGTCGACCTCGTAGGACTGCACCAGCGGCTTGGTGGTGATGCGCGGCATCTGCTCGCCGTCGCGCATGGCGAAGGGGTGGGAGGAGACCATGTTGATCAGCTCCGAGCCCAGCGCGGCGCCGACCTCGACGGTGCGCTTCCAGTGCTCGACCGCCGCGTCGCGCTTGGCCGCGTCGGCGCTCGACAGGTCGTGCGGGGTGGAGACGAACTGCGACAGCTTCAGCCCCTCGCCGTCGACCAGGGCGCGCAGTTCCTTGACCTTCGCCGGCGTGTAGTACTCGGCCAGGTAGTCCTTGTTCCAGGCGATCAGCTCGATCGCCCGGAAGCCCAGCGCGGCGATGCGGCGGATGCCGTCCTCATAGGGCGGTTCCCACTGGAACGGCCAGATCGGTGCCCCGAACCTCATTCACAAGCTCCTTTCATGCGACATGGCATTCGGTTGTGCGGGCGTATGCCCGCGGTTGCTGTGGGTGGCATTCGCGTCGGTTGCGGTCGCGCCGTCGTGCCCCGGCCTCATCCCTTGACCGCGCCCCCGGTCAGCCCTTGCACGATGAAGCGCTGCATCAGGAGGAAGAAGAACAGCACCGGCAGCGAGATGATGCTGGCGCCGGCCATCATCAGGTCCCAGCGGAAGTTGAACTCCTCCTGGAAGCTGACCAGGCCCAGCGGCAGGGTGCGCTGGGCGCCGGACTGCAGGAACACCAGGGCGAACAGGAACTCGTTCCAGGACCGGATGAACGTGTACATCGCCACCGCCGCGATGCCTGGCCCGGCCAGCGGCAGGATGATCCGGTGCAGCGTCGCCAGCTGCGAGGCGCCGTCGATGGCCGCCGCGTCCTCCAGCTCCAGCGGGATGGCGGCGAAGAAGCTGCGCAGCATCCAGATCGAGAACGGCAGCGAGAAGGCGGTGTAGGCGATGATCAGCGCGGCGTGGGTGTCGAGCAGGCCCAGCCGCTTGACGATCAGAAACAGCGGCACCACCAGCATGATGTGCGGGAACATCTGGGTGACCAGCAGCATCATGCCGAAGGCGAAGCGGCCGCGGAAGCGGATGCGCGCGATGGCATAGGCGGCGTAGACCGAGACGGCGATCGAGCAGATCGTGGTGATCGAGGCGACGAAGAAGCTGTTCCAGAAATAGACCGGGAAGTCGGTCGCCAGCCAGACATTGCGGTAGTTGTCCCAGGTCCAGTCCACCGGCAGCAGCGTCAGGTCGCGCGCGAACAGCTCGGTCGTCGGCTTGAACGACGACGAGAACATCCACAGCACCGGGAACAGGATGGCGACCGCGGCGACGATCAGCAGCAGATAGCAGGCCAGCCCGGTCAGCACGCGCCGGTCGAGGCCGCGCGGCATCGCGGCCGGCGCCACCCTGACGGACGTGGTCGCGGTCACCGCCATCGCTCAGTCCTCGGCCAGCTCGTTGCGGTGCGCCTTGCCCGCCGTCAGCTGGATCAGGCTGATCGCCACCAGCATCACCAGCATCAGCATGCCGATCGCCGCGGCATAGCCCATGTCGGTAGCCCAGAACGCCTTGACGTAGACCATCACCGGCAGGATCTGGGTGGCGTCGGCCGGGCCGCCGCCGGTCAGCAGGTAGACGATGTCGAAGCTCTGGAAGGTCCAGATCGCGCCCAGCAGCGTGATCACCACGCTGGCCGGCCGGATGAAGCGGAAGGTGACGTAGCGGAAGCGCTGCAGCGCGTTGGCGCCGTCGAGCTGGGCCGCCTCCAGCAGTTCCTTCGGCACGCCCTGCAGCGAGGCCAGCAGCACGATCGTCATCACCGGATACAGCTTCCAGATCTGCACCGCGATCACCGCCAGCATCGCGCTGTCGGGGCCGGACAGCCACAGCACCGGGCTGTCGACCAAGCCGAGCTTGAGCAGCAGGAAGTTGGCGATGCCGAACTCGTCGGCATAGACCCATTTCCACAGCAGCGCCGTCACCACGTCCGGCACCACCCAGGGGATCAGGAACAGCGCGCGGAACAGGCCGCGGCCGAAGATCTCCATGTTCAGGAGCAGGGCGATGCCCAGCGCCAGCACATAGGCGCCGACCACCGAGCCGGCGGTCCACACGAAGGTGCGCCAGGTGGTCGCCCAGAATTCGGCGTCCTCGAACAGCGCGCGGATGTAGTGCCTGAACCAGACGAAGGATTCCGGGTTGGGGCGCGCCATGTTCTGCTTCTGCAGGCTCACGATCACGCCTTCGATCAGCGGATAGAGATTGAGCAGCAGCACGAGCACGAGCGCCGGCAGGATCAGCCAATAGGCGAACCGGGCGCGCCGTTGCTGGTACATCGATGGGTCCGTCGCTGGAGACCCTGCCCCGTCGCCCGTGGGAGAGCGGGCGGCGAGGCAGGGCAGGCCCCGCGTTGGCCGCGGGCTATCCGAACACCTCGGCCATCTTCTCGTGGGCGTCGTCGATCGCCTGCTCCGGCGACTTGCTGCCGACCACCACCTCGTTGACCGGCGCGGCGAACAGCTTCTCGCCGTCGATGATGCCCATCTCGGGGATGCCGGTGCCGGGATAGGCGAAGTCGGTGGTGTAGGGGATCACCTTCTGCAGCATCTCGCTGAGCAGCCGGTTCTGCTGCACCCGCGGCGTGTCGAATTCGGACGTGAAGATCGGCCAGTGCTGGCCGGGCGCCGCGGCATACAGCGGCTCCAGCCGGCCCGGCTGGATGAACCAGCGTACGAAGGCCTTGGCCGCGTCCAGCGCCGGGCTGTGCTTCCAGACGAACATCGGGTTGTAGAAGCCGGCACTCAGCTTGGCGGCCGGGCCCTGCAGCGTCTCCAGGATGCCGACCTTGTCGAACAAGTCAGGGTTCTCGGTCATGATCTGGTTGATCAGCCGGCCGGTGCCCATGCCGAAGGCGGCACGGCCCTGGGCGAAGATCGTGTGCGCGTCGTCGGTGTTGTACGACGCGATGCCGGCCGGGGTGACCTGGTGCCGGGTGGCGAAGTCGGTCAGATAGGTCAGCGCCCGGATGTTGGCGTCGCGCGCGGTGGTGCCGAACACCAGGTTGCCGTCCGCGTCCAGGATGCTGCCGCCGGCCTGGAACATGAACGCCATGAAGAAGTGCTGGGTGATGTGGAAGTCGCCGGCCGGGAACACCAGGCCGAAGGTGCCGCTGTCGGGGTCGTGCGCGGCGATCGCCGCCGCCTGGAACGCGTCCCAGTCGGTCGGCGGCGCGATGCCCTTCTGCTCCAGGATGTCGCGGCGGTAGTAGATCGCGCGCGGGTCCAGGTTGTAGGGCACGCCCCAGTAGTGGTCCTGCCAGTGGAACTTGCGGTAGGCGAACTCGTTGACGATGTCCGCCAGCCGGCCGTCGGCCTCCCATTCCGCGACGATGTCGTCCATCTCCGCCATCTGGTCGAGGGCGGCGAACTGCAGCGGGTGATAGGAATAGGCCTCGGCGATGTCGGGCATCTGTTCGCCCTGCACCGCGGTCAGGAACTTCGGGTAGACCAGGCTGCCGGACACCGGCTCGTTGACGATGGCGATGCCGGGGTTCTCGGTCTCGAACTGCTTCAGGAGCGGCAGCAGGGCGGCCTGCAGCTCCGGCGTGTTCAGCCGCACGCTCCAGAAGGTCAGCTCGGCCTGGCCCTGGGCGTTGACGCCGCGCGACGACAGCGCGAACAGCCCGCCCATGGCGAGCGCAAGGCCTTCGCGTCGTGTGATACCAATGTCGGCCATCTTGTCTTCCTCCCTCGTTCCCGGTCCGGGCGACGGTTTTCCTGCCGCTTCCGGTTCCCTTCGCCGGCGGTTTCCGGTCGCGGCCGGCCGCTTCTGCTGGGCGAGACAGAAAGCCTAACAGACATATTTTCACTTTTTCGGTATGGTCTAAGACCAAATTCGTATCACAATGCCCGGTGCGCGGGCAGCACGGGGGCGCGCCGGTGGAGTTCAAGCAGGTCCAGACCTTCGTCGCGCTGGCGCGCCACCTGCACTTCGGCCGCACGGCCGAGCAGCTGCGCATCGCCCAGCCGCACGTCAGCCGCCGCATCCGCCAACTCGAGGAGGAGCTGGACGTGGTGCTGTTCGAGCGCGACAAGCGCAACGTGCGGCTGACCAAGGCGGGCGAGGTGTTCCTGGCCGAGGCGCGCACGCTGCTGCGCGACATCGAGCTGGCCAAGACCCACACCAAGGAAAGCGCGCTCGGCCGCCGCGGCAAGCTGGAGGTCAGCCTGGTCGGCGCGGCGATGCTGCGCATCCTGCCGCGGATCCTGACCGAGTTCCGCCGCCGCTATCCCGACGTGCACATGATCTTCCGCGAGCAGGGCTCGGTCGCCCAGCTGGAGGCGCTGGCGCAGGGCGGCACCGACGTGGCCTTCCTGCATTCGCCGATGCGGCCGAATCCGGCCTTCGACCATGTGATGCTGGACGTGGAGCCGCTGATCGCGGTGCTGCCGACCGGCCACCGGCTGGCGAGACGCACCGAGATCGAGCTGGCCGAGCTGGCCGACGACCCCTGGGTGCTGTTCCCGCGCGAGGACAATTCGCCGATCTACGACCGCATCATCGCGGTGTGCGCCCGCGCCGGCTTCTCGCCCAAGGTGGTGCAGGAAGCCGGCCCGGTGCATTCGCGGCTGGGCCTGGTCGCCTCCGGCTTCGGCGTGCACCTGGTCGGCAGCTCGTGGCGGGCGATGCCGTTCCCCGGCGTGGTCTACCTGCCGATCCAGCCATCCGCCACGCTGGGCCTTGCCTGCTACTGGCGCAAGGACGACCCCAATCCGATCCTGCGGCTGTTCGTCGACGTCACCCGCCGCCACCAGATGTAGCGGCGGGCGCCGCGGGTCGAACCGGCCGTCGGAAGGCTGCGTCGCGCCGCCGCCGGCTGCGCATCGGCAGGTCCCGGCGCCGCCAACGCCGGGACCCGCGGCCGTGCGCTCCGCCTCAGGCGGCGCGCACCGCCGTAAGGAACTCGGTGATGCTGGAGCGCATGTGCGAGGCGCGACGGGCGAGCTCCTGCGACACCTTCAGCACCTCCTCCGCCGAGCGGCCGGTCTCGTCGGCGCCCTCGCTGACGCCGGCGATGTTGTTGACCACCTCCTCGGTGCCGGTCGCCGCCATGCCGACGCTCTGCGCGATCTCCTGCGTCGCCGCCGACTGCTGCTCCATCGCCGCGGCGATCGAGGCCGAGGCCTGGTTGACGAACTGGATCGCCTCCGCCACCTGCCCGATCGCGTCGACCGAGACCGTCGTCTGGGTCTGGATCGCCTCGATCTGGGCGCGGATCTCGTCGGTCGCCCGCGCCGTCTGGTTGGCCAGCGCCTTGACCTCGCTCGCCACCACGGCGAAGCCCTTGCCGGCCTCGCCGGCCCGGGCCGCCTCGATGGTCGCGTTGAGCGCCAGCAGGTTGGTCTGCTCGGCGATCTCGGTGATCATCGCGACCACTTGCCCGACCTTGGCGGTGACCAATGCCAGGGTGCCGATCTGCTGCTTGGCCTCGTTGGCCGAGGTGGAGGCCTTGCCGGCGTCGGTGCTGACATTCTGGACCTGACCCGAGATCTCGCGGATCGAGGCCGTCAGCTCCTCCGAGGCGGCGGACACGCTCTGCACGTTGTGGCCGGCCTGCCCGGCGGCATTGGCGACGTTGGACGCACGCATCATCGCGTCCTGGGCCGCGGCCGACATCGACTTCGACGTCGCCTGCATCTCGGTCGCCGCACCGGTCAGGGTGTCGAGCACCTCGTGCGCCTCGCGGTCGAAGTCGCGCGCCAGCGATTCGATGCGGGCCGAACGGTCCAGCTGCAGCTTGCGCTCGGCCTGCTGGGCGGCTTCCAGTTGCTCGGCGCGGCGGCCGTTGTCGCGGAACGCCGCCAGGGCTTCCGTCATCCGGCCGATCTCGTCGCTGCGGTCGACGCCGGGCATGGCCACCGCCCAATCCTTCGCCGCCAGCTTCTCGGTGATGCCGGCAAGCTGCTGCAACGGCGCGCCGACGGTACGGCTGAGCATCCAGCCGATGCCGATCGCACTGCCGATCAGCACCACCGCCGCGACGGCGAGCACGACCAGCGACAGGCCGAGCAGGGCCGATTCGCTGTCGGAGGAATCGGCGACGATCGCCTCGGCGAAGGCCGACAGGCCGGCGAGGGCGTCGGCGATCTCCGCCTGCAGGCCGAGCCGGTCGGGCGAGACCTCCAGCGCGCGGGCGAGGTCGACCGTGGCCGGGGTCAGCATATAGCCGAGCTGGACCGAGGCCAGGTTGTCGATCCAGGCCCGGTTCAGCGCGGCCACATTCGCGGTGCCGTCGACGAACTCTGCCTGGTCGTAGCCCGCCGACCGCAGGTCGGCCATGACCGCGTCGAATGCCTCGACGGCGGCGGCGAACCGGTCCTTGTAGGTCAGGTCGCCGGAGAGAATGAGCGAACGGATCGCCCCTTCGGCCTCGATCTGGGCATCGGCGGCGGCGCCGATCAGGCTCTGCAGCCGCAGCGCCTGCTCGGAATCGGCGTTGGCCGAACGGATCGATTGCAGGTTGAACAGCACCACGGCACAGGCGGTGATGCTGACGGCCAGCAGGATGCCGAAGGCGACGGCGAGCTTGCGGCCGACTCGGAGGTTGTTGAATTTGCGCATCTGTCGGGCCTCAGCTGGCGGCGGCCGCCGTGCGGCGGACAAGCTCTGTCAGGTTGACTTCGAAGGTGGCGGCGCCGATGGCGGCGTCGTCGCGGTCGACCGACACGTTGACCTGCACCACCCAGACGCCGATGTCGTCGCGGAACTCCGGCTCGTCGACGAACACCGACCCAGCGCCGCGGGCGAAGGTCTCCTGCCACTTGGCCTCGTCGCCCTGCCAGAAGTCGGACGACACGTTGCTCTGGCCGACGTTGAGGCCGTGGTCGTCCATGATGAAGATTTCGGAATAGAGGCCGATCGACTGGGCCTGCACCCGGGTGAGGTAGCTCGAGGCCGGGTTCGACAGCACGGCCGAGATCAGCGGCTGTTCGCCCGCCTCGCGCTCGGCGCGCCACTGGCCGTCCAGCGCGTCGATGGTGTCCTGGCCGATGCCGGCGAAGCGGCCGTTCTGCGCCGTCACGGTGAAGCCGACGATCGGCTCGCCGACGATGCGTGCGATGTCGGGCAGGATGTGGGTGTCGACGGCCGCGCGCCAGCCGGGCGGCGGAGCATCGTCGAGCGCCGCGGCCGGGCCGGCCGCGAGCGTTATGGCAATGCCGGCAAGCATCGCAGTCGAGAGCTTCGAAGTCATGGACGTCCTGCAATAAAAAGGCGGCCGGCACGAGCCGACACCCGATTAGCGTTCACGGTGTTTGCAGGACAGTATTTCGAGGCAGCTTGCCTAACTATTAACGCGCCGGCACTGTATTTACGAATCGTTGGTTAAACAACCACCCGCCCGACCGGCGCGCTTCGGGGCGCGGCGGAGTCCGGTTCGGCCGAACGCCGGCGGCGGGCGGTCAGCGCGCCCCGGACAGCATGCGCCAGCCGCGCGTTCCGGCCCGGCCGGCGATCGGCGCCGCGGCAAGCACCTTGCCGGCGAAGGTGGCGGCATAGCGGCCGCACGCGGTGTGCCTGACCAGGCCGAGCTCGGCCAGCCGCGCCAGATCGTCGAAATCCTCCGCCACCGGCAGCGCGCCCGTCGTCACCGAGCGCAGCGACCGCAGCTCCGAAGCAGACAGCCTCTTCCCCATCGCGAGACCCTCCAGCAAACCGTCCGCCGCGGCCCGGGCTCGTCGCACGATCCCGTCGCGGCGCAGATCAAACGGCGGAGGGCCCGCCCCGGTTCCATCGTCGCATCGCGGCGCGGCGGTGCGCCGGCTGCGACGCAGCGCGCCGGCGGCGACGCGGCGCCTATTCGAGCAGGCCGAGCTGGCCGTAGAAGCCGAGGGCGTCGTAGTAGTCGCCCTGATAGGCGATCTTGCCGTCCTCGACCCGGATCAGCGACAGGCCGTGCAGCGTGAACGGCTTGCCGGTGGCCGCGGTGCCGTCGCCCCAGTCGCCGGTGTTGGTGCCGGCGAAGGTCCATTCGAACGCGACCGCATCGGCGTTCACCACCGGCGCGCCGGACATCTGCCACGACGCGTCGGGCACGGCGTTGAGGAAGCTTTCGATGATGTCGGTCTGCGCCGCCTCGCGGCCGCTGACCGGTGCGCCGACCGAGGCGTCGTAATAGGTCACGTCGTCGGCGAAGAAGGCGGCCGCAGCGGCCGCGTCATGCGCGTTCCAGGCGGCGAGATAGCCCTCGACCACCGCCAGCGCGCCGTCCTCGGCCCACGCCGGCGTCGCGGCCAGGCCGCAGGCCAGTGCCGCCGCCCCGAGCGCGGCGCGGCCGAAACCCAAGCCCATCTGCATCGCAACAGCCCTCCCTCGGCACCGCCGGCCGCGCCGGGCGCGCATCGCGCCCGCGTCCCGCAGCCTGGCGAGCGGCCACGATAGCCGCGCCTCGCGCCGCCGCACCACGCCGATTGTCCGCGCCTTGCCATCGGCATTTCCGATGCTGCGGCGACCGGCATTCGCGGTCGCAGCCAAACGCATTGTCGCAGGAGATGGGGGGCTGGATGGTGCCGCCGGCGTGAATTGAACACGCGACCCCACCCTTACCAAGGGTGTGCTCTACCCCTGAGCTACGGCGGCATCCCAGTGCGGTGGCGGGCTATATGGCATGGAGGGCACGCGCATGCAAGCGTGGCCGCCGCCCGCGCTTTATCGCCGACAACGGTGAAGCTTCGGTGAAGGCGCGCCGCGGACGGCGCCGCCGGCTAGCGCGCGCCGCCCCAGGCGGCCAGCCGCTGCACCGCCTGCTCGATGTCGGCGGTCGGTCCGGCAAAGGACATGCGCACGAAGCGGTGGCCGCGCAGCGGGTCGAAGTCGACGCCTGGCGCGATGGCAACGCCGGCCTCGTCGAGCACGCGGGCGCAGAAGCCGAGCGAATCGTCGGTGACGTGGCCGACGTCGGCATAGATGTAGAAGGCGCCGTCGGCCGGGGCCAGCCGGGCGAAGCCGGCGCCGGGCAGGCCGTCGAGCAGGATGCGGCGGTTGCGGGCGTAGCCGGCGACCAGCGCGTCGCACAGGTCGAGGTGGTCGAACACCACCGGCGCGGCCAGCTGCGGCAGGGTCGGCGGCGCGATGTTCAGGTTCTGGGTCAGGCACTCCACCGCGCGCACCATCGCCGCCGGCACCACCATCCAGCCGAGCCGCCAGCCGGTCATCGAGAAGTATTTCGAGAAGGAGTTGACCACGATGGCGTCGTCGGTCAGCGCCAGCGCGGTGGTGGCCGGGGTGCCGTAGGCGATGCCGTGGTAGATCTCGTCGGAGATCAGCCGGGTGCCGTGCGCGGCGCACCAGTCGACCAGCGCGGCCAGCGCCGGACGGTCGAGCATCGCGCCGGCGGGGTTGGACGGGCTGGCGACGACCAGGCCGTCGATGGCGCCGTCCCGCGCCGCCGCATCCAGCATCGCCGGGTTCGGCTGGAACCGGCTTTCGGCGCCGGTCTCCAGCCCGACCACCCGGTGGCCCAGCGTCTTCAGGATGTGGCGATAGGCCGGATAGGCCGGATAGCCGAGCGCGACCCGGTCGCCGGCGTCGAAGGCGGCGAGGAAGGCGAGCAGGAAGGCGCCCGACGAGCCGACCGTCACCACAACCCGGGCCGGGTCGAGGTCGACGCCGTAGAGTTCGCCGTAGAAGCGGGCGATGCGGGCGCGCAGCGGATCGATGCCTAGGGCGAGCGTGTAGCCGAGGCGGTCGTCGTCGAGCGCGCGCTTGGCCGCCTCGCGCACCGGCGCCGGCGCCGGCGTGCCGGGCTGGCCGACCTCCAGGTGCAGCACGTGGCGGCCCGCCGCCTCGCGCGCGGCGGCGGCCTGCATCACGTCCATCACGATGAACGGCGGCACCACGCCGCGCTCTGCGATCTTCAACGCCACTGGACGACGCCTCCGCGCGACCCCACCTCTGCTGCCATCATGCCGCCACTTTCATTGGCCGTGGTGCCGGGTGGGCGGTAACATTCGTCTTGCGCAGCGACGAGGGGGGATCGGCCGGTGATCGGTCGCATGGCGGCACACTTCCTGCGGGCAGGCACGGCGGTGAAACGGACGGCAGCGGCACTGGCCCTTGCCGGCATGCTGGCGCCCGGCGCGACCCTGCCGGCAGCCGCCCAGGGCGGCGTGACGCTGATCCGCGACGCCGAGATCGAACATACCATCCGCGCCTACAGCCGGCCAATCTTCGAGGTGGCCGGCCTGAACCCGGACGCGATCCAGGTCTATCTGATCAACGACAACCGGCTGAACGCCTTCGTCGCCGGCGGCCAGAACATCTTCATCAACACCGGGCTGCTGATGGCGTCGAAGGAGCCGGGCGGCGTGATCGGCGTGATCGCGCACGAGACCGGCCACATCGCCGGCGGCCACCTCGCCCGGCTCGACGCCGCGCTGCGCAACGCCAGCGCCCAGCGCATCGTCGACCTGCTGATCGGCGCGGCGGCGGCGGTGCTGACCGGCAACCCCGGCGTCGGCGGCGCGGTGGCGGTGGGCGGCGAGAGCGGTACCCTGCGCACCCTGCTGGCCTACAACCGGGCGCAGGAATCCTCCGCCGACCAGTCGGCGCTGACCTATCTCGACCGGCTCGGCTGGTCGGCGTCGGGCCTGGCCGAGTTCCTGGAGAAGCTGGAGGACCAGGAGCTGATCGGCGCGCAGTACCAGGACCCCTATCTGCGCAGCCACCCGATCACCCGCGACCGGGTGCAGTTCACCCGCAACCATGTCGACGGCTCGCCCTACAGCGCGACGCGCTTCCCCGACGCGTTCTACGAGATGCACGCGCGCATGCGCGCCAAGCTGGTCGGCTTCACCCTCGGCCTCGGCGCGACGCTGCAGCAATATCCTGAGAGCGACACCACCCTGCCGGCGCGCTATGCCCGCGCCATCGCCCACTACCGCCGCGGCGACCTGGGCCAGGCGCTGCCGCTGATCGACGGGCTGCTGGCGGAGCGGCCGAACGACCCCTATTTCCTCGAGCTGAAAGGCCAGATGCTGTTCGAGAACGGCCGCATCGCCGAGGCGATCGCGCCGCTGCGCCAGGCCGTTTCGCTGGCGCCGGACGCCGGGCCGATCAAGCTGCTCTGCGCGCATGCGCTGCTGGAGCTGGGCGACGCTGCGGTGCTGCCGGAGGTGGTCGCGATGCTGAACGGTGCGCTGCGGTCGGAGCCGAACGACAGCGCGCTGTGGCATTTCCTCGGCATCGCCTACGGCCGCCAGGGCGACCTCGGCAACGCCGCGCTGGCCCAGGCCGAGGCCTATTTCCACGCCGGCAACTTCGCCGACGCGCGCCAGCAGGCGATGCGGGCGCAGCAGAACATGGCCACCGGCACGCCCGGCTGGCTGCGGGCGGAAGACATCCTCAGCGCCGCGCACGACGACGATTGAACCGCCGCGCCGGCGCTGCTATGCGGACGCCGCCGCGGCCGACGGGCCGCCCGCGCCGGACCCGAAATGACCCTGCCGCCCGAGACCTGGCTTGCCTTCGCCGCCGCCTCCGCCGTGGTGATCACCGCGCCGGGACCGGACATGTTGCTGGTGATCATGCGCGCACTCCGGGACGGCCGGCTGGCCGGAGTCGTCGCCGCCGGCGGGATCGTCAGCGGGCTGGTGGTGCACGCCGCCGCCGCCGTGCTTGGCCTGTCCAGCCTGTTCGCCCACGCGCCGCTGGCCTACGACGCGATCCGCTATGCCGGCATCGCCTACCTGCTGTGGCTGGCCTGGCGTGCGCTGCGCGACCGCGGCGCGCACCGGCCTGTCGCCGGCACGGCGGGGCCGGCGCCGCCGCCGCGGCTGGGCGCGGTCTATCGCCAGGCGGTGCTGACCAACATCCTGAACCCGAAGATCGCGGTGTTCTTCATCGCCTTCCTGCCGCCGTTCGTGCCGAGCGGTACCGCCGCCTATGCCGAGACCGTCGCGCTGCTCTCCGCCGCCTTCATCGCCGCCGGCGGGCTGTTCCTGCTGGCGGTGGCGCTGCTCGCCGCCCGCTTGCGCCGGCCGCTGAGCCGGTTGCCCGGCCTCGCCGTCGCCCAGCGCTATCTGGTCGCCTCCACCTTCGCGGCGATGGCGGCCTGGCTCGCCGCCCAGCGCTGAGCGGCCGCCGCGGCGATTATTGCATGCACTGAAATAATGTCTTGACCGGACGGCCTATTCCTATCGCCGGCTGAAACGGCGATATCCCCGACGCGGGCCGCATTCCGCGGCCCGGCAGGGAGGTTCCGATGGCCCGCGCCTTCGCCGAGATCGCCTTCACCCCCGCCGTGCTGGCGGCGCAGCGGCGGATGGGCTCCGCCGACCAGTATGCCGCGTTCCTGCAGCCGGACCTGGACGAGGCCAGCCTGCTGACCGAACGCGAGGCCGCCTTCATCGCGGCGCGCGACGGCTTCTTCCAGGCCACCGTGTCGTCCGACGGCTGGCCCTATGTGCAGTTCCGCGGCGGGCCGGCCGGATTCCTGAAGGCGATCGACGCCCGCACGCTGGCCTATGCCGATTTCCGCGGCAACCGCCAGTATCTCAGCGTCGGCAACCTGGCCGGCAACGACCGCATCGCGCTGATCCTGGTCGACCAGCGCGCCCGCCGCCGGCTGAAGATCTGGGGCCGTGCCCGGCTGGTCGAAGCGGCGGACGACCCGGCGCTGGTGGCGCGGCTGCACGACCCCGACTATCGCGCCCGGCCGGAGCGCGCGGTGGTGATCGACGTCGCCGCCTTCGACTGGAACTGCCCGCAGCACATCGTGCCGCGGCTGACGCTGGCCGAGATCGAGGCGGAGATCGCACCGCTGCGCGCCGAACTGGACCGGCTGCGGGCCGAGAACGCACGCCTGCGCGCCGCACCGCTGCCGGCCTGAGCGGCGCTACAGCACCAGCACCATGTCCTGCGAGGTCGGGGTGTCGAAGCCGGGGTGGCACTGCACGCCGGTCCGGACGAAGCCGAGGCCGGCGAACAGGGCGATGTTCTCGACCAGCGCCAGCCGGACGCCCAGCGTCACCCGGGCGAAGCCGGCGGCACGCGCGTGGTCGGCCAGCGCCGTCACCAGCCGCGCGCCGATGCCGCGGCCCTGCCAGGCCGGGTCGACGGCCAGCTTGCCGAGATAGAGGTCGGAGCCCTGCGGGGTGCCGAACACGCAGCCGGCGAGCGTGCCGTCCGCCGCCGTCGCCAGCAGCAGCGTGCCGGCCTCCGCTATCGCGCGCAGGCTGTCGGCCGTCGCGCGCATCGCCGACGACGGCGGGTCGATGCGGCCGACATGCGCGGCGAAGGCGCGCCGCACCAGGGCGAGCAGGTCGGGATAGCGGTCGAACCCGGCCGGCGCCGGCGCGATGGCGACCGGCGGCGCGGCGGGCGGTTCGGCGGCGGGCTCGCCCAGCGGCGTGCGTCCGCTATTCCATCGCCTTGACGATATCCTCGACCATCTTCTTGGCGTCGGCGAACAGCATCATGGTGTTGTCGCGGTAGAACAGCGGGTTGTCGACGCCGGCATAGCCCGAGGCCAGCGACCGCTTGATGAACAGCACCGTCTTCGCCCGCTCGACGTCCAGCACCGGCATGCCGAAGATCGGGCTCGACGGGTCGGTCTTGGCGGCCGGGTTGGTCACGTCGTTGGCGCCGATGACGAAGGCGACGTCGGTCTGCGGGAAGTCGCGGTTGATGTCCTCCAGCTCGAACACCTCGTCATAGGGCACGTTGGCCTCGGCCAGCAGCACGTTCATGTGGCCGGGCATGCGGCCGGCGACAGGGTGGATGGCGTAGGAGACCTTGACGCCTTCCTTCTTCAGGATGTCGGCCATCTCGCGCAGCGCGTGCTGGGCCTGGGCCACCGCCATGCCGTAGCCGGGCACGATCACCACCGAGGCCGCGTTCTGCATCAGGAAGGCCGCATCCTCGGCGCTGCCCTGCTTGACCGTGCGGTCCTCGATGCCGGCCACCGCCGCCGCGGTCTCGCCGCCGAAGCCGCCGAGGATGACGTTGAAGAACGACCGGTTCATCCCCTTGCACATGATGTAGCTGAGGATGGCGCCGGACGAGCCGACCAGCGCGCCGGTGATGATCAGCAGCGAGTTGCCGAGGGTGAAGCCGATGCCGCAGGCTGCCCAGCCGGAATAGCTGTTCAGCATCGAGATCACCACCGGCATGTCGGCACCGCCGATCGGCACGATCATCAGCACGCCCAGCGCGAAAGCCAGCAGGATGATCAGCCACAGCAGGATCCCCGGCTCCCAGATCGCGAAGAGCACGACCAGCAGGATCAGAAGCAGGCCGAGGCCGAGGTTGACCATGTGCTGGAGCGGGAACACCAGCGGCTTGCCGGAGATGATGCCCTGCAGCTTGCCGAAGGCGATGATCGAGCCGGTGAAGGTGAAGGCGCCGACGGCGGCGCCGATCGACATCTCGACCAGGCTGAGGCCGGCAATGTTGCCGTCGCTGCCGATGCCGAACTCCTCCGGCGAGTAGAACGCCGCCAGCGCGACGAACACGGCGGCGAGGCCGACCAGGCTGTGGAATGCGGCCACCAGCTGCGGCAGCGCGGTCATCTGGATCTTGTTGGCGATGACGTAGCCGATGCCGCCGCCGATGGCGATGCCCGGAACGATCCACCACAGATTGTGCACGTGCGGGCCGAACACCGTGGTCAACACGGCGATGGTCATGCCGGCCATGCCGTAGATGTTGCCCTTGCGCGCGCTTTCCGGCGACGACAGGCCGCGCAGCGCCATGATGAAGCAGATCGCGGCGATCAGGTACATGAGGGCGGAGAAGGTATCGACGGCCACAGGCCCCTCCTTGACGACGGCTGCGCTGGGGTGCGCCGGCTAGCGGGCTTTCTTCTTGAACATCGCCAGCATCCTGCGGGTGACCAGGAAGCCGCCGAAGATGTTGACCGACGCCAGCACGACGGCAAGGAAGCCGAAAACCGTGGAGATGCTGTCGGTCGCGGTGCCGGCGGCGATCAGCGCGCCGACGATGATCACCGACGAGATCGCGTTGGTCACCGCCATCAACGGCGAGTGCAGCGCCGGGGTGACGTGCCAGACCACGTAATAGCCGACGAACACCGCCAGCACGAACACGGCCAGCAGCGACAGGAAGGCGCTGCCGTGGGC
The DNA here is from genome assembly GCA_041396705.1 of Alphaproteobacteria bacterium. NCBI lineage: Bacteria > Pseudomonadati > Pseudomonadota > Alphaproteobacteria > Alphaproteobacteria bacterium. Next base: position 542,687 of record JAWKYB010000002.1, on the reverse strand, counting down.
GGATTCGACGATCGACGCGATGGTCGACCCGTCCATCGGCGGCGTGGCGGTCGCGGCCGCGACCGCGTCGCCGCCCTGTCCGGCCTGCGCCGCACCGTCCATCAAGCCCTGTGCCGCATCGCGCGCCTGGTCCAGCAGCGTGGCGCTGCCGTCGCCCGCCGCACCAGCCGCCGCGGCGTCCGCACCCTGGGCGGCATCGGCACCGGTGGCGGCGTCCGCGGCGCCGTCGGGCGCCTGCTGGTCGGTCTGCGGTGTGTCATCCATCGCTCAACCCTCGTTCTTGGCGCCGTCGGCGCCGTCGGGCTTGGGGGCGTCCGGTGCCGGCGCGGCGGGCTTGTCCGCAGCCGGCCTGGTCTCGGTCGCCTTGGCCTCAGCCGCTTTGGCCTCAGCCGCTTTGGCCTCAGCCGCTTTCGGGGCGCCCTGCTTCTTCGCCGCGGGCTTGCGTGCCGCCGGTTTCTTTGCAGGCGGCTTGGCCGCCGCGCTCGCCGGCTTGGCCGAAGCGGCCTTGGCGGCGGCGGGCGCCTTCTTCGGCCTGGCGGCGGGCTTCGCCTTGGCGGCCGCGGCGGCGCCGTTGCTCTGCGCCGGCGCCTTGTCCTCGGCCTTGGCTTCGGACTTCGCCTCGGCAGCCGCCGGCTTCTCGGCCTTGGCCGCCTTCACCGGCGCCGACGGCTTCGCCTGCGGCGCGAAGGCCGCGTGCACCACCGCGCCGTCGTCGGTCAGGCAGGTGGCGGCCACGATCTGCTCCTCGTGGTTGATCACCACCGCCTTCTTGTCCTTGTCGATCAGCGGCGTCAGGAAATTCAGCAGGTTGCGGGCATAGAGCGCGCTGGTGTCGCTGGGCAGCCGCGCCGGCATGTTGCGGTGGCCGACGATCAGCACGCCGTTGGCCGTGGTCACCACCTCGCCCGGCTTCGAGCCCTCGACGTTGCCGCCCTGCTCGACGGCGAGGTCGACGATCACCGCGCCCGGCTTCATCTCCGCCACCATGTCGGCGGTGATCAGCACCGGCGCCCGGCGGCCGGGGATCAGCGCGGTGGTGATCGCCACGTCCTGCTTCTTCAGGGTCTCGCGCACCAGCGCCGCCTGCTGGCGCTTGTAGTCGTCCGACATTTCCTTGGCGTAGCCGCCGGCGGTCTCGGCCTGCCGGGTCTCCTCGTTCTCGACCATGACGAAGGTGCCGCCCAGGCTCTGCACCTGCTCCTTCGCCGCCGGGCGCACGTCGGTGGCGGAGACCACGGCGCCGAGCCGCTTGGCGGTGGCGATCGCCTGCAGGCCGGCGACGCCGGCGCCGAGCACGAACACGCGCGCCGGCGCGACCGTGCCGGCCGCGGTCATCATCAGCGGGAACGCCTTGGACAGGTTCGCCGCCTCCAGCACCGCCTTGTAGCCGGCCAGGTTGGCCTGCGACGACAGCACGTCCATCGACTGGGCGCGGGTGATGCGCGGCAGCAGCTCCAGCGAGAAGGCGGTGACGCCGGCCTTGGCATAGTCGGCCAGCCGGCCCGGGTTGGCGTGCGGGTCGAGCAGGCCGACCAGCACCGCGCCCGACTTGACCGGCGCCAGCTCGTCCTCCGCCGCGCCGTCCTCGCCCTTGGCCAGCGGCGCGCGGACCTTCAGCACCACGTCGGCACCGGCCGCCGCCTCCTTCGCGGTCTTCGCCACGGCGGCGCCGGCCTCGGCATAGGCCGCGTCGGTCATGCCGGCGGCCGCGCCGGCCCCGGCCTCGACCGCGACCTCGGCGCCCAGCGCGACGAACTTCTTCACCGTTTCCGGCGAGGCGGCGACGCGGCGCTCGTCGGCGCGGCGTTCCTTCAAGACGGCAATTTTCATGGCACGCGATCAGCTGGGGTGGCTTCGGGGGTGTCGAGCCCTAGCAATGCCAGGGCCGCACCATTTTGCAAGTCCAATCGTGCCGAAAGGTTCCCCGCGCCGTACGCATACGCACCGGAAAAACGCCGGCCCGCCGACGCCTCAGGCGGCCGAATCGCGCGCGATGAAACCGCCCGACTGCCGCGACCAGAGCTGGGCGTAGAGCCCGCCCTGGCGCAGCAGCGCGTCGTGGCTGCCGTCCTCGACGATGCGGCCTTTGTCCATCACCACCAGCCGGTCCATCGCCGCGATGGTCGACAGCCGGTGTGCGATCGCGATCACCGTCTTGCCGGCCATCAGGGCGTAGAGCTGCTCCTGGATCGCCGCCTCGACCTCGGAATCCAGCGCCGATGTCGCCTCGTCCAGGATCAGGATCGGCGCGTTCTTCAGCAGCACCCGCGCAATGGCGATGCGCTGGCGCTGGCCGCCGCTGAGCTTGACCCCGCGCTCGCCGACCTCGGCCGCATAGCCGGTGCGGCCCTTGCTGTCGACCAGGTCGGGGATGAAGCCGTCGGCCTGCGCCTTGGCCGCCGCCGCGACGATGGCGTCCTGGTCGGCGGCCAGCAGGCCGTAGCCGATGTTGTCGGCGATGGACCGGTGCAGCAGCGAGGTGTCCTGCGACACCATGCCGATCTGGGCGCGCAGGCTGTCCTGGGTCACCGCCGCGATGTCCTGGCCGTCGATCAGGATGCGGCCGCCCTCCAGGTCGTGGAAGCGCAGCAGCAGGTTGACCAGGGTCGACTTGCCGGCGCCGGAGCGGCCGACCACGCCGACCTTCTCGCCCGGCGCGATCGCCAGCGACAGGTCGTCGATGACGCCGCCGTCCTTGCCGTAGTGGAAGCGGATGTGCTCGTAGCGGATCGCGCCGCGGTCGACCGCCAGCGGCGCAGCGTCCGGCCGGTCGACCACGCCCAGCGCCGGCGTGATCGAGGTCATGCCGTCCTGCACCGTGCCGATCGCCTCGAAGATGCCGGTCACCACCCACATGATCCAGCCGCTGAGGTTGTTGATGCGGATGACCAGCCCGGTGGCCAGCGCGATCGCACCCAGCGACACGCCGCCGTCGGCCCACAGCCACAGCGCCAGCCCGGCGGTGCCGACGATCAGCACGCCGTTGATCGACCACAGCGCGAACTGCATCGCGGTGATCGCCCACATCTGGCGCTGCAGCTTGGCGGTGTGGTCGCGGATGCCCTCGCGGCCGTACTCGTCCTCGCGGTCGGTGTGCGAGAACAGCTTGACCGTCGCCATGTTGGTGTAGCTGTCGACGATGCGGCCCATCAGCGACGACCGCGCCTCGGACTGGGTCTGCGAGCGCGCGCGGATGCGCGGCACGAAATAGATGAGCTTGACGACGTAGAGCACGATCCACACCAGCAGCGGGATCACCAGCGGCGGGTCGATCTGGAAGAACAGCACCATCGCCGCGACCGCGTAGACGATCACGAACCACAGCGCGTTGGTGATCTCCACCACCGACTCGCGGATCGAGGCGGCGGTCTGCATCACCCGGTTGGCGATGCGCCCGGCGAAGTCGTTCTGGAAGAAGCCCATCGACTGGCGCAGCACATAGCGATGGGTCTGCCAGCGGGCCCGCGCGTTGAGGTTGGGCGCCACCACCTGGTTGATGGTCATGGCGTGCAGGCCGAACACCACCGGCCGCGCGATCAGCGCGACGAAGCCCATCCAAAGCAGCGTGTCGCCATGCGTGTCCCACAGGGTGCGGCCGTCGCCGGCCGCCTCCAGCAGGTCGACCAGCTCGCCGACGAAGGCGAACAGCGCCACCTCGATCAGCGCGCCGGCCAGGCCCAGCACCAGGATGGCGGCGAAGCCCAGCTTGAACTGGCGCACGAACGCCCAGTAGAAGCGAAACAGACCGGTGGGCGGCCGCAGGATCGGGCCGTCGGGAACGGGTTCGTAGAGGGATTCAATCCAGCGCAACATCGCTTCGCCTCGGCCACGGATCGGAACGTCTCGGAAAGGGCCCGTGCGGGCCCGGTCGGGTGACGCGTGGCTGGACGAAGGGCCGGCGCAAGGGCCGCTCCTCCGGTCGATTCTGCCAGACGCCACCGCTCAGGTGCGTCGCATATCCACCGTGAAGGGCCCTCCCTGTCGTTGCTTGGCTGCGTCGTTGCTTGGGCGCAATGCGCCGCGGGGCGCACCCGTGCCCGACCGACTCCGGCGGCCGGACGGGGAGCGCCCTTCTACGGCAAATCGGAACGAAAGGAAACCGCGTTGTTCCGGCCGCCCGGCCGGCGCGGCCTACGGCATCGGGCGGATATCCCCGGTCAGCGCGCTGACGGCAAAGCGGCTGACCAGGGAATCGTCCTGGGTCACGATCTCGACCACGATGATGCCGCCGTCCTGTTCCTCGACCCGGCCGACCTTCAGGTTCGGGTTCATCATCCAGGCGACCCGGAAGCCCATGATCGAGCGCACGTCGTCGACGCTCAGCGCCCGCGGCAGCACGCTGAGCCGGCCCCAGCCCTGCGGACCCATGCCGGGCGCGATCATGCCGTTGCTCATCATCGGGCCGCCCCAGCCCTGCGGCCCCCAGCCGCCCGGCGACCAGCCGCCTGGGCCCCAGCCCATCCCGCTCGGGCCCTGCATGCCGCCCGGGCCCCAGCCCTGGGCCATCATGCCGGGCCCGGTCATGTCGAAGCACGGCGTGCCGTGCATCATGCCCCACCAGCCGCGCCCGTCGTCGTCCTGGGCCAGGGCCGAGCCGGCAGCCAGCGCAAGCAGGCCTGCGGCCGCGGCCATCCCCCGAATTCGCCGTCCCGTTCGCATGCGAGGCCCCCTTTTCCCTGCGGCCGGCACCAAACCGGCCTCAAGGATGCAGCTTCGGCCGATTGCGCCCGGGCGCCTTGACCTCTGTCAAAATGCAGGCCGCCGCGGGCGGGGGACCGGATCGCAATCGCGTGACCGCGGCCGCCAAAGCGTTGCCGCCGTCGCGACCGGAAGCTACGCTCGGATCAACCATCAATCTCCGGGGCCGAACCCCAGGGCCTGCGATCCGTGTTCGACAGAGGAGATTCTTCAGATGCGTGCAATCCGCACCCTTGGCACCGCGGCCGCGGTGCTGGCCCTCGGCGCCTCGGCCGCGCTGGCCTGCGGCGGCGCCACCGCCTCGCTCAGCACCGAGCGCCCGGTGGTGGTGGCCACCGGCCCGCAGACCGTGACCCCGCAGACGCCGCTGATCGTGGTGCCGAAGGACTGACGGCGCGGCCGGAAACGGTTAGAGCACCGGAAAGGGCGTCGCGCAGGCGGCGCCCTTTCGCTTTGTCCGGCCTCAGGTGAAGGCGGCGAGCGTGATCACGGTCGCGGCGCAGGCGGCCAGCCCGAGCGCGAAAGACAGCGTCAGCGTGAAGACGGCGTTCATGGCTATGCCTCCCTGCCTGCGGTCGCCCATAACCGGTAGGTCGCGGCGCCGGCGCCTCCGGTTCATTCCGGGGCCCGGCGCGGCCATGCCACCAGATAGGCGCAGGAAGAAGGCGAGGGTGTGACTGGAGTCACCGGTCGGTCGCGAGGCGCGAAGCCGTGGGCGGGTGCAATCGCTCCGGTAGCTCGCCGGCTCAGCCCTCCCCCCGCATCGCGCGGCCGAACTCCTTTGCCGCCGCGGCCAGCTCGGCCAGGCGCGCGGCGACCTTGGCGTTGATGCTGCCGGGCGGATAGGCGCCGCTGTCGTCGGCCGCGCCGGCCTCGACGCCGGTCAGCAGCGCGATGCCCTGGTCGATGGTCTCCACCGGCCAGACGTGGAAGCGGCCGGCGCCGATGGCGGCGACCACGTCCTCGCGCAGCATCAGGTGGCGCGCGTTGGACGCCGGGATCAGCACCCCCTGCGCGCCGGTCAGCCCGTCGGCCTCGCAGGCCTCGAAGAAGCCTTCGATCTTCTCGTTGACCCCGCCGATCGCCTGCACCTGGCCGAACTGGTTGACCGAGCCGGTGACCGCCTTGCCCTGGTCGATCGCCACGCCGGACAGCGCCGACAGCAGCGCGTACAGCTCGGTCGACGAGGCGCTGTCGCCGTCGACCGGGCCGTAGGACTGCTCGAACACCAGGGTGGCCGACAGCGCCAGCGGCTGGTTCGGCGTGTACTTGGCGCCGAGATAGCCGGACAGGATCATCACGCCCTTGGTGTGCAAAGGCCCGCCCAGCTCGACCTGTCGCTCGATGTCGACCACCTCGCCCTTGCCGAGGCGGACTCGGGCGGAGATGCGGTTGGGCTTGCCGAACAGGAAGCCGCCGGCGTCGAGCACGGCCAGCCCGTTGACCTGGCCGACCTTGGCGCCGCTGGTGTCGATCAGCACGGTGCCGTCGTCGATGCGCTCCTGCAGCAGTTCGCGCGGGCGGTCGATGCGCCGGATCATCGCGTCGATCGCCGCATCGACGTCGTCGCGCTCGATCACCGCATGCTCGGCGCGGCCGGCGACGTGGTCGGCCTCGGTCAGCACGTCGAGGATGGAGCGCATGTGGGTGCTGAGCTTGCCCTGGTCGCCGGCCAGCCGCGAGGCGTGCTCGATGATGCGGCAGACCGCGTCGCAGTTCAGGCTCTTCATCTGGTGGCGGCGGGCCATCTGGCCGATGGCGCGGCCGAAGGCGTTCTCGGTGGCGGAGTCGCGGTCCATGGTCTCGGCGAAGTCGACCGCCACCTTGAACAGCTCGGCGAACTCGGCGTCATAGGCCTGCAGCAGGCTGTAGATCATGCGGTCGCCGAACAGCACCACCTTGACGTCCAGCGCCACCGGCTGCGGCTGCAGCGTCTGGGTGTACATCACCGCGGCGTGCGCGCCCGGCTGCTCGATCGGGATCTCGCCGCTGGTCAGCGCCCGCTTCAGCTCCTGCCAGGCGAACGGCTCCATCAGCAGCTTGCGCGCGTCGACCAGCAGGTAGCCGCCGTTGGCCCGGTGCAGGTCGCCGCGCTTGATCAGCATGTGATCGGTAACCAGCGTGCCGAACTGGGCGACATGCTCGATCCGGCCCATCAGGTTGCCGTGCGAGGGGAAGTCGCATTCGATCACCGGCGCGCCGCGGGCGTGGCCCTGCTCGATCAGCACGTTGACGGCATAGCGGCGCAGGAAGCCGGCGGCGGCCGCGGCCTGGTCGCCGGCGGGCTGGCCCTGGGCGGCCGCCTGCACCTGCGCCTGCCCCGGCTCGGTCGCGGTCAGCGCGTTGAGCACGGCCTGGGCGTTCTCGATCACGTCGCGTTCGACCGAGGCGAGGTGCGAGACCACCGCCGGCAGCGCGCCGAACATCTCGCGCAGGTCGGCCATCACCGGCGACACCGCGTTGGCCACCGTCTCGCGGTTCAGCTTGCGCAGCGCCTCGCGCAGGTCGCGCTCGGTCTTGTGGCTCTCGCGCATCGCCTCGCGCATGCGGTCGGTCATCGCCTCCATCGCCTGTTCCAGCGCGGCGCGCGCCTCTTCCGGCAGCGCCCGGAAGGCGTCGGGCTCCATCGGCTTGCCGTCCTGCGCCGGCAGGAAGGCCAGGCCGGACGGCGTGCGCGTCAGCAGCAGCCCGCGCTGCTCCGCCTCGCCGGCCAGCATCTTCAGCATGCCCTCCTGCTGCTGCTTCATCGTCGCCTCGAGCCGGGCGACCTGCTGGCGATAGGCCTCGCCCTCGAACGCGGCCGGGATCGCGGCGCGCAGGTCCTCGATCATCTCCTCCAGCTCGCGGCGCAGCGTCTGGCCCTGGCCCGGCGGCAGCGCCAGCGCATGCGGCCGGTTCGGCTCGGCGAAGTTGTGGACGTAGACCCAGTCCTTCGGCGCCGGCCGGCCGCGCGCCTCGCCGCGCAGGAAGCGGCCGATCAGGGTGGCGCGGCCGGAGCCGTCGCGGCCCATGACGAACATGTTGTAGCCGGGCCGGTCGATGGCGATGCCGAAGCCGACCGATTCCTCCGCCCGCGGCTGGCCGATGAAGTCGTCGCCCTCCGGCAGGTCGGCCGTGGTCTCGAACGACAGGCAGTCGGGCATGCAGCGGCGATAGACCTTGTCGGCCGGCAGGCCTGATGGCGTGGCCATGGGTTTGCGTCCCTCCCTGTTGCCGGCCGGCATCCTAGAGGAGGCGGGCGCGGTCATCCACCGCGCGCCACGCGCGCCGGACTCAATCGCGGCGCGGCGACCGTGGCGGCTCGGCCGCCGGCCTGGTGCCGACCGGGACGTGGTCGACGATGATGAACAGCACGACGCCGGCCAGGATCGCAAAGAAGCCCATGGTGAAGCCCTCGAACAGCAAGGGCTGCACCATCAGCACGACTCCGGCGAATATCAGCGCCGCGGCGACGGCAAATCCGGCCCTGACCAGTCGAGCGATCATGCGGCGGCGCCCGGCGCGGCCAGGGCCCTGCCGCTGTCGACATCGAAGGCAAAGCAGCGCGCGGCGTCGAGCCCGAACCAGATCGTGTCGCCCTGGGCGACCGGCAGCGCCAGCGGCACCGCCTTGCGGAAGCTGGAAGCACCCGCGTCACCGCCGACATTGACCTGTATCGCCTTGTCGATCCCGCGCCGGCTGACAGCATAGACATTGCCCGGCGCCAGACCTTCGGCCGGCGCTGCGGCAAGGCGGATGTCTTCCGGCCAGGCACCGATCCGCACCCGTCCGCCCGGCACTGGCGCGGCCAGCGGCAGGCGCAGCGCGCCACCGGCCAGCACTGCGCTGGAGCCGTCCACGACGGCATCGAACACGGCCATCGCCGGCGAACCGACCAGTGCGCCGACCGCAGTGCTGGCCGGGGCGCTGTAGATCTCGTCGAGCGTGCCGACCTGCAGGATCCGGCCGGCGTCGATCAGGGCCAGCCGGTCGGCAACCGCAGCCGCGCCGCCGAAATCGTGAGTCGCATAAACGATGGTGGTGGCATAGCGATCGTGCAGGCTGCGCAGTTCCACCCGCAGCGTTTCGCGCAGCTTGAGGTCGAGCGCGCTGAGCGGCTCGTCGAGCAAAAGGATGTCGGCCCGGCGGATCAGCGCACGGGCCAGCGCCACCCGCTGGCGCTCGCCGCCGCTCAGGCCGTGGGTACGGCGGGAGAGCAGGTGGGTGATGCGCAGTTCCTCCGCCACCGGTCGCAGGCGGGCATCGATCTCGCCGCTACCGATGCCGGCACCGGGCGCACGCAACGGCAGCGTGATGTTGTCGACCACCGAGAGCGTCGGCAGCAGGTTGAGCCCTTCGAACACGGAGGCCATGTTGCGATGCTGCGGCGGCAGGTCGGTCACGTCCTCGTCCCGCAGGCGGATGCGACCGCGGTCCGGCCGCACCAGCCCCGCCACCGTCAGCATCACTGTAGACTTCCCGGCTCCGGTGGGCCCGAGCAGCGCCAGGATCTCGCCGTCGGCAACTGCGAGCGACAGGTTGTCGAGCGCGCGGGTGCGCCCGTAGCTCTTGCCGAGGCCTTCCAGTGCCAGCACCATGGCTCAGCCCTCACGCCCCAGCCGCAGCCGGCGGCCGTCGTCGGGCGCGAACAGGTAGACCCGCCGCGGATCGACCTCGATCACTGCGCGATCCCCGTCACTTGCGCGCCGGTCGAGGCCCTGCAGCACCAGTTCGCCCAGCCGGAAACTGAACCAGCGCTCGCGGCCCTGCGCGAAGCTGGTCACCACTTCGCCCGGCAGCCGGCCCTCGGTCGCCGGCGAATGGGTCAGCGCCACGTCGTGCGGGCGTACGCCCAGCCGCAGGCGACCCAGGCCGGCAGCGCGAATGGCGCCTTCGACCTCGTGGCCGAGCGAAAGCGTCGTACCGTCCGGGCCGCGGATGGCGTCGGCCGCGATGTCGACATCGATGAAGTTCATCGACGGCGAGCCGATGAAATAGCCGGAGAACGCGTCGGCCGGATCGAAAAACAGGTCGTCGGGCGTGCCGAGCTGGACCACGCGGCCGTCGCGCATCAGCATCACCCGGTCGGCCAATGCCATCGCCTCGCGCTGGTCGTGGGTGACATAGATCGTGGTCACCGCGAGTTGCTTCTGGATATGACCGAGCTCCCACCGCATCTCTTCGCGGAAATGCTCGTCGATCGCCGACATCGGCTCGTCGAGCAGCAACACGTTCGGTTCGCGCACGATGGCGCGCGCCAGCGCGATCCGCTGGGTCAGGCCCGGCGGCAGGCCGCCAGGCCTGCGCTTCAGCTCGGGCCCGAGATGCAGCACGTCGCATACCCAGTCGAGCTTCTCGCGCACCCGGCTGGCCGGCACGCGCTGTGCCTTCAACGGAAAGACGATGTTCTCGCGGACGCTGAGGTGCGGGTAGAGCGAGACGGACTGGAACACCATCGCCACATTGCGCCGCGCCGGGCGCAGCGCCGTGACGTCGTGGCCGTCGAACAGGATCTGCCCGCCGCTGACATTCTGCAGTCCGGCCACGCAGCGCAGGGTGGTGGTCTTGCCGCAGCCGGACGGCCCGAGGAACACCAGGAACTCCCCGTCGGGCACGGCGAGGTCGAGCCGGTCGACGGCGAGGAACCCGTCGAAATCGACCGTCAGACCGGCGATATCGATCCGCGCCATCGGTTCAGGACTCGCCGCGCGCGCGCCGGCTCAGCCCGTTGAGGAACCGGACCAGCACCAGCGACAGGCCGATGATGACGATCAGCAGGATCATCGCCAGCGCCGAGGCCTCGCCTGTATAGAAGTAGCTGAACGCGGTCTTGCCGAGCGCAAAGGAGACGGTCTCGGTCGACGAGCCCGGGCCGCCGCCGGTCAGCGCGAAGAAAAGGTCGTACTGCTTGAAGCAGTCGATCAGCCGCAACAACAGCGCGATGAACAGGATCGGCGCCGAGATCGGCACCGTGATGCGGAAGAACACAAAGGCGGCCGAGGCACCGTCGATCTCGGCCGCCTCGTAGATTGCGCGCGGGATGCTGCGGAACGCGGCTGCCGCCAGCAGGATGATGAACGGCGTCCACATCCAGGTGTCGGCAATCACCACCGCCCACAGTGCGTTGTCGGTGACGCCGAGCCAGTCGATCTTGTCGCCGCCGAGCAACGTCACCAGCCAGTTCACGATGCCCCATTCGGAATTGAACATGTATTTCCAAAGAAAGCCGACCACGATCGGGCAGATCATCATGGGGATCATCAGCACGGTGAACAGCACGTCGCGGCCGGTGAAGCGCCGCTGGAACTGGTAGGCGACGATGACGCCGAGCAGGAACTGCACCGCGACTGCGACCACCACGTACCTGCCGGTGAACTGGAAGCGCGACCACAGGTCCGGGTCGGTCAGCAGAAACTCGTAGTTGAACAGGCCGACGTCCTCCGCCGGCTGGTTCGGGCGCAGGGCCGAGAAACGCTGAAAGCTGAATTCGATCAGCGACAGCAGCGGATACGCCACCATCAGCAGCAGCACCAGCAGGGTCGGCGACAGGAAGGCCGCGCAGATGACGCCGTCGCCGACCGGCCTGCGCCGGCGCGCCGGACCCGCCCGCAGGGTCGCCTCAGCCATTGTCGTCGTCCCCGGCGCCGAGCACGCCGAAGGTCATGCCCATCAGCAGGTAGTGGCGGATGAAATAGAAGAACACCACCACCGGCACCACCAGCACCACCCCGGCGGCGCAGATCTGGGTCCACTCGATTCCGGTGGAGCCCATCGCCGAGGCGATCTTCGCCGGCAGGGTTTTGGCTTCGGTGGTCGAGATGATCGAGGTGAAGGCGTACTCGTTCCAGGAGAAGATGAAACAGAATCCCGCCACCGCCGCGACCCCGCCCTTGGCCATCGGCAGTACGAAGCGGAAGAAGGCGTAAAGCCGGGAGTAGCCATTGGCCATGGCGATACGCTCGACATCCTGCGGGATGCCGTCGAAGAACCCCTTCATGATCCAGGTCGCGAGGCCGAGGTTGATGAACACCGCGATCAGGATCAGGCCTTCGCGCGTGTCGCTGAGACCGAGCTCGGCGAACATGATGTGGTAGAATACCAGCACGGCAACAGGCGGCAGCATCCGGGTCGAGATCACGAAGAACATGAAGTCGCCCTTGCCCGGGAAGGCGAAGCGCGACACCGCATAGCCCGCGAGCGTACCGAGCGCGACCGCCAGGAGGGTGCCGCTGACCGAAATCACCACGCTGTTGACCAGCGACTGCCAGAGCCCGACCGCTGACGCCGTCTCGGCGCCGGCGCCGACGCCGAACACCGCCTGATAGCCGCTCCAGTCCGGCGTGAAGAACAAGGGCGGCGGAAATGCGAACAGGTCTGCCCGGCCCTTCATCGACGACAGGATCAACCAGACCAGCGGTCCGACCGCGTAGAACACGTAGAGCACCATGAACAGCACCGGCAGGCCGGTGCCAAGCAGTCCGGCAAGCCGGCCTTCGCCCGGACCGGGCTGGCGCCGCGGCGATCGGCCAGTGGAATGGAGCGTCATCAGTCGCGCGTCCGGCGGCCCGCAAGCGAGCGGCGGGGCCGCCAGGTCCCGCCGCCGCGCGCAGGTGGTGGTGCGGTCAGTTGTAGGGCAGCGGAACGACCTCGGCGGTCCCGACCGGCGCGATCACCGTGTCCGGCACCTCGGGCGTGCTGTCCGAACGCTGGATTTCGTATCCGGCGCGCTCCAGCGTGCGTTCGTGCCGGTCGGCCGCGTCGTCCAGCGCCTGCTGCACCGTCTTGGCACCGGAGATCGCGTTGCTGACCTCTTCCTGCAACTGGTCGAGCAGCACGGCGTATTCCGGCAGGTGCCAATAGTCGTTGGTGTAGTCGAGCGCGTTGGCGAACAGGGCGTTGTAGCCGTTCAGGTTCTGCCACGCCGGATCTTCAAGCACCGCCTTGAGACCGGTCTGACAGACGGCCGCATACTCCATCTGCTGCTCGGGCTGGAAGTACCATTCCATGAACGGGATCAGCGTATCCAGCTTCTGCGAATAGACGTTCAGGCCCATGCCCTGGCCACCGACGCTGAACTGGCGCCGGAACAGGCCGTCGCGGCCGATCGCACCGGGCAGGTTGGCGAATCCGGTCTGTTCCGCATAGGGATTGACCGCCGGGTCGGCGTTGGAGCCGTGGAAGTAGTACCACTGCATCGCCATGGCCAGCTTGCCTTGCTGCCAGGCGGCGTTGACCTCGTCCCAGCCCCAGTTCTGCGACCCCGGCGGTCCGAACTGGAACATGTCGACGTAGAACTGCACGCCATCGACCGAGGCGGGCGAGTTCAGATAGCCCTTAACCTCCATGGTCTCGGGATTGTACAGCTCGCCGCCGAACGACCACATGAAGCTGTTCGACGCGGTGGTGGCGAAGTCGTACTCGCGACCGCCCATCTGGCCCCAGCCATAAAGCTCGTCGTCGGGACGGGTGAAGAATTCCGCGATGTCGCGTGCCTGCTGGTACGTCTGCGGCACCGCCAGCGCATAGCCGTAGCGTTCCTGGAACGCGGCCTGCTCGGCCGGATCCTCGAACAGGTCCCTGCGGTACATGAATCCATAGGCGTCCTGGTTCACAGGCAGCCCCCAGAACTGGCCGGAACCGTCCGGATACTCGCCGTAGCGAGCCAGCGATGCCCGCGGGAACAGGTCGGGGCTGAGATAGTCCGACTTCTCGAACACCTCGTTGATCGATACCGCGTGGCCGCCGCCCGCGAATTCCGCAGTCGACTGGCTGTCCCACATGGCGAAGTCGAAGCCGTCGCCCTGGATGGCGAATTCGGAAGCGATCTTGTTGTGCCATTCCGGGCCATAGGGCACCAGCGCCGGCACGATGTGGACGTCCGCCACCGGATAGCGCTGCGCGATCGACACGATCGCGTCGGCGCAGGTGCCCGCATGCCAGACGAAGGTCAGGTCCTCGGCCATCGCCGAGGCGGCGGCACCGACGGTGCCGGCCAGGATCACTGTGGACGCGCCCAACAGGCGGGCCGCGCCGCCCTTCTCGCTACGCATTGCCGCTCCCTCCATGTATTGCCGCCCGGTGGATTCTTGCGACCCCGCGGGCTTTTCATGCACCACCTCGCCGCTGGTGTCGGCGTGGACCGCTCCGGTGATGCCTCCCCTCCGGCAAGCATCTCACTCCGTGCGAATCGTTTCAACTGCAACCGCCGGCGCGCGCCGCTGCGTCTCAGCCGTTCTCGATCGCGTCCATGTCTTCGTCGGACAGGCCGAAATGATGGCCGATCTCGTGGATCAGCACGTGGCGGACCAGGTGGGACAGGTCCTCGCCGGTCTCGCACCAATAGTCGAGCAGCGGCCGGCGGAACAGGAAGATGCGGTCGACGTCGTGCGGCGTCGCGCCGGAATCCTTGTGCCCGATGTGCACGCCGGAATAGAGCCCGAGCAGGTCGAACTCCGATTCCAGCTCCATCTCGGCGACGATGCCGTCGTCGGGAAAGTCGACCACCGCGATCACCACGTCGTCGACATGGGCGCGCAGGGTGGCGGGGATGGTCTGGAACGCATCGCGCGCCAGCGCCTCGATGTCGTCCAGGGTCGGCGCCGTGGTCCAGCGCGGGTGGGTGGTCTCGGCCATGCCGGCGATATATCCTGTCGCGGCGGCGCAATCCAGCCGCCGCGCGCCGCCACGGGAACCGAGGGAACATGGCCACCAAGTTGTCGCCGGAAGCGGTCGCCGCCGCGCTGGCCGAGCTGCCCGGCTGGGAGATGGCCGAGGGCCGCGACGCGATCAAGAAGGGCTTCGGATTCAAGACCTTCAACGAAGCCTTCGGCTTCATGACCCGGGTCGCGCTGAAGGCCGAGCAGATGGAGCACCACCCGGAGTGGTTCAACGTCTACAACTGGGTCACGGTGACCCTGGCCACCCACTCGGCCGACGGCGTCACCGAGAAGGACCTGCAGCTCGCCGCATTCATGAACAAGCTCGCCGCGGCGTGACTCGACCGTCGCCCCGCTGTCGCCACGGTTGCGGTCTAACCTCGCCGTTCGAGCCTTTCCAGGGAGCCGGAGAGACATGAGCCCCAGAACCATAGCCCGGCGCGGACCGCGCGCCGCCGGCCTCGCCGCGGCCTGCGCCCTCGCCGCCGCGCCCGCCCTCGCCCAGCAGCCCGCCGATGCGGTGCAGTGCTACGCCGCGGCGCTGACGCCGCAGCAGGTGGCCGATCACCATTCCTCCATCGTCGAGATGCTGATGATCGTCGACACCCGCGACGTCTATGTCGAGCCGGGCGACGGCGCCATGCTGCACGCCAACGTGACGCTGCGCACCGGGCTGCGCGACCGCTTCGGCCTGTACTACACCACCGAGGCCTTCTGCAGCTGGCCCGCCGACGGCGCCCGCTACGACTGCTACGTCGCCTGCGACGCCGGCTATTTCGGCGTGACGCTGAACGACGACGGCTCGGCGACGCTGGTCAACGACGGCCGCGGCTTCGGGCTGTACGGCCCCTGCGACGGCGCCGAGGACGAGGCCGACGAGGTGTTCATCGCGTCCGACGACGCCCACTTCGCCTATCGGCTGGCCGCGCTGCCGGCCGAGGCCTGCCCGGCCGACCTTTGGGCGATGTACGACCATCCGGACCAGTAACCGAAGCGGGAGCCCGAAACCCGATGCCGCGCACCCCAATTGCCGCCGCCGCGATGCTGGCGCTGACCGCGACCCAGGCCGGCGCCCAGATGGGCTACAACGAACTCGCCTGCTATGGCCGGGCCTACACGCCGGAGCACCTGGCCGCCCACCCCGGCCAGCGGGTGGCCGAGATCCAGGTGCTGCTCGACGGCGGCATCGACACCGACCCGCCGCAGGGCGACGCCACCGCGACGGTGGGGGCCACGGTCCGCGCCACCATCCGCGATCGCTTCGGCGAGTTCTTCGCCAACTTCGCGATCTGCCACTGGGACGCTGCCGGCGGCCATTATGAATGCGGCATCGAGTGCGACGGCGGCCGGTTCCGCATCGAGGCGGCGGACGACAGCACCCTGATGCTGCGCAACCCCTATGGCGGCTTCGTACTGTACGGCGGCTGCGGCGACGACGCGGAGGAAGGCCGGGAGGTGTTCATCGACGCCGACGCCGAGCACGCCGCCTTCCGGCTGTATCCCTTACCGGCCGCCGCCTGCCCGCAGCAGCTGTGGCAGCTTTACTACGGCGAGTCCTACTGAGCCGCGTCGACAAAGATCCGGGAGCCGCAGAATGAAATCGAAACCCAGTGCAGCCCTGAAGGCGTTGGCGGCCGTCCTGCTGGCGACCGCGGCGACGGCGCCCGCCGCGGCCGACGGGGTTCCGCTGCCGTCAGCAGGCGAGACGCTGTGTTTCGCATTCCGGGCCGCCGACGCCGAAGCGGCGGTGACCTCGGTGACGCTCGCGCTCGACCACGACGAATACGGTCCCCTGTTCTGGCTCGACGGCGCCTTTGCCGACAGGCCGGACGAACTGTTCGCCGGTGGCGGGACCTGCTATCCGCAGGAGGACGGCAGCATGCGCTGCGGCATCGACTGCGACGGCGGCGGCTCACCCTGCTGCCGGCGGACGGCGGCGCCGTCGCCCTGGTCGCCGAGTGGGCGCTGCGGCTGGAGGGCCCGAGCGCGGACGAGGAAGAGCGCAACTTCCACAGCCTGCCGGCCGCGCCGGCGACGTCGCCCTATCTGCTCTCGCCCGTGCCGGCCGAGGCTTGCGGCGCGGACGAGCCGGCGGCCTGAGCCGACCGCGGCCCCGACCGCGCGCCGCTGGAGCCGGACGCGCGGCCGTGCCTTAATGCGGCCTTCCACGACGGGGGGAGGCGGGCATGCTGCGGGCGGCATCGATCGGGCTGGGCTGGTGGTCGGACGAACTGGCGCATGCGGTCCAGGGCAGTTCCGACCGGATCCGCATCGACAGCTGCTACAGCCGGTCGGCGGAGAAGCGGCAGAAATTCGCCGCCGGCTTCGGCACCCGCAGCCACGACAGCTATGAGGCGGTGCTGGCCGACCCGGCGATCGACGCGGTGCTGCTGACCACGCCGCATTCCCTGCACGGCGCGCACGCCCGCCAGGCCGCGGCCGCCGGCAAGCACGTCTTCGTCGAGAAGCCGTTCACGCTGACCCTGGCCGACGCGCAGGCCACGATCGCGGCCTGCCGCGCCGCCGGCGTGGTGCTGGCGGTCGGCCACAACCGCCGGCTGGCGCCGGCGACGCGCAAGCTGAAAGAGATGATCGAGGCCGGCGAACTCGGCACGGTGCTGCACGCCGAGGCGCAGTTCTCGGTGCCCGGCGCGCTGGGTTACAAGGAGGGGTTCTGGCGCGCCAGCCGCGCCGAGAGCCCGGGCGGCGGCATGACCGGGCTGGGCATCCACATGGTCGACGCCATCGCCCACCTGCTCGGCCCGGTGGCGCGGGTCTGCGCCTTCTCCAAGCGGCAGGCGGCGCCGGTGGACATCGACGACACCACCGTGGCGATCATGGAGTGCGCCAACGGCCGCACGGCCTATCTCGGCACCATCTTCGCCACCCAGCCGACCCGCTTCCTCAACGTCTACGGCACCCGGGCGGCGGCCCATGCCACCGACGACCTGCGCGTCCTGCACCTGCGCGGCGGCAACACCCCGCTGGCGCCGGTGGCGCTGGACCCGGCCTGCCCGCCGCTGGCCGACCCGTTCGCGATCCAGCGCGACCTGCTGCGCATGGAGCTGGACGCCTTCGCCGACGCGGTGGGCGGCGTCGCGCCCTATCCGATCCTGCCGGAAGAGGCCGCGCACAACGTTGCGGTGATGGAGGCGATCCTGGCGTCTGCCGCCCGCGGTGGCGCGCCGCAGCCGGTTGCCGAACACGGCTAGCCTGTGCAGATTAGCGGCCTCGTTCGGACCGGGGGAGGATGACCGTGGGCGTTGCGATCAACTGCGACATGGGCGAGAGCTTCGGGCTCTACAAGATGGGCGACGACGAAGGCATCATGCCGTTCATCAGCGTCGCCAACGTCGCCTGCGGCTTCCATGCCTCCGACCCGGTGGTGATGCGCCGGACGGTGCGGCTGGCCAAGGTCAGCGGGGTCGCGGTCGGCGCCCATCCGTCGCTGCCCGACCTGCAGGGCTTCGGCCGGCGCGAGATGAAGATCGGCCGCGACGAGCTTTCGGCCTGCATCACCTATCAGGTCGGCGCACTGAAGGCGTTCCTCGACGCCGAGGGCATGCCGCTGAACCACATCAAGCCGCACGGCTCGCTGTACGGCATGGCCGCCCGCGACCCGGAGATCGCCAACGCCATCTGCGATGCGGCCGCCGCATTCGGCGTGCCGCTGTACGGCATGGCCGGCACCCTGCACGAGGAGATCTACCGCAAGCGCGGGCTGGGCTTCGTCTCCGAGTTCTATGTCGACCTGGACTATGGCGGCAACGGACAGCTGATCATCACCCGCGAGCACGAAGCGAAGGACCCGAAGGCGGCCGCCGAACGCACGCTGCGCGCGGTGCAGGAGGGGCTGGTGCGCTCGGTCGACGGCAACGACGTGCCGGTGCGCGCCGAGAGCCTGTGCGTCCATTCCGACACCCCGGGCGCGGTCGAGGTAGCGGCCGCGGTCTACCGGACCGTCAAGCCCTATCTCAACTGAGCGAAGCGGCGCCGATGAAACGCATCCTGGTCGCCAATCGCGGCGAGATCGCCTGCCGCGTGATCCGTGCCGCCCATGCGCTGGGCATCGAGGCGGTCGCAGTCCATTCCGAGGCCGACGCCGACGCGATGCACGTCGCCGCGGCCGACCACGCGGTCGCCATCGGCCCGGCCAAGGCGGCGGAGAGCTATCTGAAGGCGGAGGCGGTGCTGGCCGCGGCGCGCGACAGCGGCGCCGACGCGGTCCACCCCGGCTATGGCTTCCTGGCCGAGAACGAGCGCTTCGCCGAGGCGGTCGGCAAGGCCGGCCTGACCTGGATCGGCCCGCGCCCGACCACCATCGCCGACATGGGCGACAAGGAACGCGCCCGCATGCTGGCCCACGGTGCCGGCGTGCCGGTGCTGCCGGGCAGCGCCCGCTTCGCCGAGGGCGACCTCGACGGGCTGGAGCATTGGGGCCGGACCATCGGCTTCCCGCTGCTGGTCAAGGCGTCGGCCGGCGGCGGCGGCATCGGCATGCGCCGGGTCGACGACCCGGCCCAGCTGGCCGAGGTGGTCGCCGCCACCCAGGCGATGGCGGCCAAGGCATTCGGCGACGGCACGATCTATCTGGAGAAGCTGGTCGCCCCGGCCCGCCATATCGAGATCCAGATATTCGGCTTCGGCGACGGCAATGCCGTGCACCTGTTCGAGCGCGAATGCTCGATCCAGCGCCGGTTCCAGAAGATCGTCGAGGAATCGCCGGCGCCCGGCCTGAAGCCGGAGGTGCGCGCCGCGATGGCGGAGGCGGCGCTGCGGCTGGCCACCCAGGAGCGCTATCGCGGCGCCGGCACGGTGGAGTTCGTGGTCGGTCCCGACCAGGATTGGTACTTCCTCGAGATGAACACGCGCATCCAGGTCGAGCACCCGGTGACCGAGATGCTGACCGGGGTCGACCTGGTCCAGGCGCAGATCCGCCTGGCCCGCGGCGACGACCTGGCCGACGAGATGGCGCAGGGCCGCATCGCCGCGTCCGGCCATGCGGTCGAGGCCCGCATCTATGCCGAGAAGCCGGCGATGAACTTCATGCCCTCGCCGGGCCCGCTGACCGTGCTGCGCTTCCCGGAGCCCGGCGCCGACCTGCGCATCGACACCGGCGTGCGCGAGGGCGACCAGGTCACCTTCCACTACGACCCGATGATCGCCAAGATGGTCGCCCACGGCCCCACCCGCGACGCCGCGCTGGATCGGCTGCGCACCGCGCTCGAAGCGACGACCATCGAGGGCCTATCGACCAACACCGCGTTCTGCGCCCGGCTGATGGACCATCCGGCCTTCCGCGCCGGCACCATCCACACCGGTTTCGTCGCCGCGCACCTGGATGCGCTGAAGTGAGGCGGCGAAGCCGGGCCGGCGGTCCTCGCCAAGCGGCCGCGGGCGGCCTAGGAATGAGCGGCCGGGCACGGCCACAGGGGGAGATGCAGGCATGATCTACGACGAACCGCGGTTCCTGCCGGGCGGCGACCGTTTCGTGCTGATCGAATTCGGCAACGAGATGAACCTGGAGCTGAATTTCATGGCCCAGGGCCTGGCCGAGGCGATCGAAGCCAGCGGGACCAAGGGCGTGGTCGAGACCGCCCCCTGCTTCGCCTCGCTGCTGGTTCATTACGATGCCGACCTGATCAGCCGCGCCGACCTGACCACCGAGCTGACCCGGCTGGTCGGCAACCTCGGGCCGTCGGACGACCTGGAGCTGGTCAGCCGCCTGTTCTACTTGCCCGCCGTCTATCGCGACCCGTGGACCCGCGAGTGCGTCGAGGACTATTGCGCCAAGATCACCCAGAAGGAGCCGGACCCGGAGTTCGTCGCCCGCATCAACGGGCTGAGCGGCCCGGAGCAGCTGGTCCGGGTGCATTCGGCCAGCGAATACTGGGTCGCCGCGCTGGGCTTCTGGCCCGGGCTGCCGTTCATGATGCCGCTGGACCCGCGCTCGCTGATCACCGCGCCGAAGTACAACCCGCCGCGCACCTGGACCCCGCAGGGCACCATCGGCATGGGCGGCGCGGCTACCGCGATCTATCCGGTGGCGACGCCGGGCGGCTATCAGATCTTCGCCCGCACGCCGTGCCCGATCTGGGACCCGAAGTCGACCTACGACGCCTTCGGCGGCTCGATCTGCCTGTTCCGGGCCGGCGACCGGGTCAAGTTCGTGCCGATCACGGTGGAGGAGTTCGAATTCTACGAGGCGCAGGTGAAGGACGGCACCTACGTCTTCAACGTCAACGACTATCAGAAGTTCTCGGTGCGCGGATACAAGCAGTGGCTTCGAATCCATCGACCGCGGCGTCCGGTTCTGAGGGGGGATTGCCATGCTGGAAGTGATCAAGAAGGGCTTCGAGACCAGCGTCCAGGACTACCCCGGCCGCCTCGGCTACTGGAACCAGGGCTTCCCGCCGTCGGGGCCGATGGACAGCTGGTCGTTCCGGCTGGCCAACCTGCTGGTCGGCAACGAGGCCGGCGCCGCCGGGCTGGAATGCCAGTTCATCGGCCCGACGCTGAAGTTCCAGCGCGACGCGGTGGTAGCGGTCACCGGCGCCGACATGGCGCCGAAGCTGGACGACGTGCCGTTCCCGCTGTGGGAGAGCGTGGCGGTGAAGGCCGGCCAGACCCTGGCGATGAGCTTCTGCAAGGTCGGTGCGCGCGCCTATATCGCGGTGGCCGGCGGCATCGACACGCCGCCCTGGCTCGGCTCGCGCTCCACCTTCCACGCCGCCGGCGTCGGCGGCATGGACGGCCATGCGCTCCAGGACGGCCAGGTGGTGCCGGTCGCCCCGGCCCCGGGCACGCCGGGCCGCAAGGTGAAGGCGGACCGGCGCCCGGCGTTCTCCACCGACAAGCACTGGTCGATCGAGGTGTGCGAGGGCCCGAACGACGACTGGATCGACGCCGCCGGCAAGGATCGGTTCCTGACCACCGACTGGAAGCTGAGCGGCAAGAGCGCGCGCAGCGGCTATCGGCTGGAGGGGCCGGACTGGACCTTCACCGAGAAGGCGACCAACAAGGCGCCGGAGAACGGTTCGGAACCGTCGAACATCATCGACCAGGGCTATCCGCTCGGCGCGATCAACCTGGCCGGCCAGACCCCGATCATCCTGCTGCAGGACGGCTGCTCGATGGGCGGCTTCATCAACCCGTACACGGTGCCGACGGCGGCGTTCTGGAAGCTCGGCCAGTCCAAGCCGGGCGACGTCTACCGGTTCAAGCTGACCGGCGTCGAGGAGGCGCAGGCGCTGCGCCGCGAGCTCGACCGGCTGGCCGGCCCGGACAGCATCGCCTGATCCGCCGGGGCGGCACCCTGTTCCGCCGCGGCGGCCAGGCCCGGCAGCCACGGCCCAAGACCCGAGGAGACAACATCCCCATGGCCCAGAAGATCGAGACCCAGATCCCCGGCAACGTCTGGAAGGTGCTGGTCAAGCCCGGCGACGCGGTCAAGGCCGGCGACGTGCTGTTCATCCTGGAAGTGATGAAGACCGAGGTGCCGCACAGCGCCGAGGCCGACGGCACCGTCAGCGCGGTTCACATCGCGGAAGGCCAGGAGGGCGTCGACGCCGGCACGCTGGCGGTCGAGATCGACTGAGCCGCGCCCGCCGGCCCGCACCGTTCACGGCGGGCTCACGGAATCCCTATTTGGCGCTGCGTCCGCGCCCGTCCCATGCTGGGGCCGGCAGGTCTAACCGCAACCGGCACCAGAACAGGGAGAACGACCATGACCGGGTTCAGGACCATCGCCGCGGGCGCGGCCTTGCTGGCCGCCATCGGCGCCGCGCAGGCGCAGGACAACCGCATGACCTTCTTCGTGACCAGCGCCGGGCCCGGCGACGGCGCCAACCTCGGCGGGCTGGCCGGGCCGACGCCCACTGCCAGGCGCTGGCCGAGGCCGTCGGCGCCGGCGACCTGACCTGGCGCGCCTATCTGAGCGCCACCGGCGAGCATGCGCGCGACCGCATCGGCAACGGCCCCTGGCACAGCGCCAACGGCTCGCTGATCGCCGACGATCTCGCCGCCCTGCACGGCGACGGCAATGCCATCAGCAAGGCCACCGCCGTCGACGAGACCGGCGCCATCGTCAACGGCCGCGGCGACAGCCCGAACCGGCACGACATCCTGACCGGCTCCAACCCCGACGGCACCCTGTCGGAGGGCAACACCTGCCAGGACTGGACCGCCAACGGCGAAGGCAGCGCCGTCGTCGGCCATCACGACCGCATGGGCCTGCGCGACGACGCACCGTCGAGGTCGTGGAACGCCTCGCACCCGTCGCGGGGCTGCGGCCAGGCCGACCTGCAGGGCACCGGCGGCGACGGCCTGTTCTACTGCTTCGCGGCCAACTGAAGGCCGCGCCCACGGGCGCCGGACCGCTGCCGCGCATGGCTTGCCTGCGGGCGAGCCATGCGCATACAATAATATTTCGTACGGAACGCGCCGAGCGCGGCGGGCCGCAGGCCTGTCGCCGCGCGGGACGCTGCAACCGCGCGGTCATTGAATCCGCGTCGTGACCGGTCTCGTCCCGGGTGCATTCGCCGTGCGGTTTTTTTCACATGCTGCCCCCGCCGGGCAGTGCAGTTTGTGCGCAAAGACCTTTTTGGCCCGACCACCGATTGATGACCGCCGTTTCTTCAGAGGAATTGACCTTCGCCTACCACGCCCGCGGCCATGCGACCGCTCACGACGACAAGGCGGCGGTCACCGCGCAACCGGAATGGCAGGTGCACCAGGCCCACATCCGTTGCGTGCTCGAGGCCGGCCGGGAGGTGCTGGGCCACGTCACCGACCTCGGCTATGCCGTGCAGGACCAGACGGCCATGCGCGTGATGAAACACGGCGTGGCCAAACGGCTGAGCATGCTGTGGTATTCGTTCCGCGACATCACCACCATGGCGCCGCCGGACCGGCGCGAGCCGGTGCCGCCCGAGGACATGGCCTATGTCGACCTCGCGCTGAACACCATCTACGGCAATCTCAGCCTGATCCTCGACGGCTATGCCGAGGTGCTGGCCCGCTGCCTGGGCAGGCTGCGGCCGACGACGATGCCGCCGCGCGCCTGCCTGTTCGACCCCGGCTGGCCCGAGGCCGGGCCGCACTGGCTGACCGCGCCCCTGCAAGCGATGCGCGCGCAATACGGCCAGTGGTTCCGCGACCTGTCCGCCTATCGCGAGCTGAGCCATCGCCCGCTGCCGCACGCCGCCGTCTGCACGGTGGTCTACACCCCGGCCGAGGAGCGGGCGTTCCGGGCGATCGAGGCGGAAGCGGAACTGGCGCTCCGGCGCGGCGACTTCCCCGCTGCCAAGCGGCACAACCGCGAGCTGGACAAGCTGGGCCTGTTCCGGCTGCACTTCGCCAACCCCGACATCGCCGGCCGCAACGCGGTCTACCCGGTGGTTCCCGACGACTATGGCGCCCTGATCGCGGTGGCCGGCGCGTTCAACCTGCTGATCGCCCGCTCGGCCGTCGCCTGATCCGCCGCTATCGGCGGCAGCTTATGGTCGCGAACCGCGCACAATAGTCGAATTCGCAGATCTCGCCGGTGCCGATCACACGGGTCGGCGGGCTTTCGTACTGGAACTCGAACGCGATTGCGGTCGCAAATCCGCTGGCGATGCAGAACGCATCCGCTGCCGGCTGGCCGCATTGTTCCGCCCAGGTCAGGCAGATGTCGACCGGATAGCCGGCCAGCGCCGGCTGGTCGAAGACCCGCACGCAGTCGGCACATTCGATCGCGTCGCCGGGAACCGGCTGCACCGCGACCGGCGGCTCGGCTCCCGCGCCCCCGGTGACCAGCCGGCCGACGTCGGCGCCCTGGCGCAGGTCTAGCCGGTCGCCGGCGATCGCGCCCGGCGGGATCGGCGCGCCCTGAGGCGGCGCGCCGCAGATCAGGCCGATCGAATCCACGAACACGCCGGCTCCGCCGTGGATTCCGACTGCCCATTGGTCGCCGCACGACAGCGCGCCCAACGGCACATATTGCGCGCCCGGCGCCGGATCGATGTGGATGTCGTGGTGATACGAGCCCGGTTCCTGCTCGAATGCGCTCGCCATGCGCCGGCAGGCGACGCCGAAGGTGCCGAGGAACTGGCCGCCGTCGCCAGCGATCACGCGCGTCGGGAACAAGCCGAACACGATGAATTCGAGGTCGCTGCAGCGCGCCGATGCGCCGTTCGGCTGGCCGATGTTGCCGGCACCCAGCCCGCTCATCTGGCCGCCGCCGACCGCGCGCAGATAGCGCTGGCCGTCGTGGTGGACCGCACTGCAATAGGGCTCGGCGTAGTCGATCCACGCACCCTTGCGCACGCCGATCCCCATCAGGTAGGTGCCGGGATCGCAGCGCAGGACGTAACCCAGGCCGCCCGGCCCGCCGGCCGCTTCGGTCAGGGTGTCCTCGGGCTGCAATTGTGCCGAGAACTCCGCCCGGGCATCGGCGACGGATATGGCCCCCGCCAGCACCAGGCTCAAAACAACCGCACGGAACCGCACCGCCATGGTCCGCCTCCATCCGCCGCCGGCCCCCGAGGCCGTCACCATTGATAGCATCGGCCCGACCGGGAGTCCTGTGCGGTTATTCACGTGCCGGCGGCTGCGCGCTGCGCCCCGACCGGCGCAGCTTCGCCTGTCGTCCGATCGCCAGAGCCGGCCCAATAGCCGCCGGCCGCCTTCGGGCCATTCGGCAATACAAATGCGATTCGTGAATATTGTTCAGCGCCGAATGCTTTCGGTTATTCGCCGCTTTACCAACATTTAGTCCCTGCCGTGCACGATGGCATGCGTGACGGCCCCGGTCGATGCGATCGACGCGACCGGGCCAGGTGAGCGGGAAGGCAGAGGCGGGCCCCCATGATCTGCGAACACCGGGTTTTGCGTTTCGCCCGCGAGGACGTGCGGGCGGCCGTACTGGATTTCAACAAGGACCGCCGGTTCTTCCCGGAGGACGGTCAGCTGCTCGACATCGAGGT
The DNA here is from genome assembly GCA_041396705.1 of Alphaproteobacteria bacterium. Lineage (NCBI taxonomy): Bacteria > Pseudomonadati > Pseudomonadota > Alphaproteobacteria > Alphaproteobacteria bacterium. The sequence continues at coordinate 517,387 of JAWKYB010000002.1, read as the reverse complement.
GACCGGCGTGCTGGAGCCCGCCGTGCGCATCCGCTTCAAGATTCCGGACCGGATTTTCGAGAAGTGCATCGAGCTGTCGGCCGCGCAACTGGCGGCCATCGTCATCCACCAATGCATCAAGCGGAAGGTCCCGCTGCCGCGCAAGGCGCGCAAGGAGATCCGCATCCTCGACGACAACATCGCGCTGGTGATTGCGATCGAGCACCAGGCCGACGCACCGGCGGACGCCGCCGTCGCGGGCGCGGGCGCGGGCCAGGACGCACAGCCGGTCCCGCAGCGCATGGCCGCCAACGGCTGAGCGGGCGGCCTGCGCGCCGGGCCGCGGGCGCCAGAAGCGGCCCTACACCTCGATTTCGTCGGCGCCGATCGCGGCCAACGCGGCCTTCGCCACCGCGATGTCCTGGTCCGGCGTGCCGGAGCCGACGCCGATCGCGCCGGCCGGCACGCCGCCGAAGCGGATCGGCAGGCCCCCCTTCAGGTTGGTGACGATGCCGTCGGTGGCGGCGGCCAGGTTGGCGGCGAACTCCGCCGGCATGGCGCCGGTCGGCGCGTTGTTGGCCGCCGCGGTCATCGCCTTGGCGGTGGCCGAGCGCATGCTCGGCACCTTGCCGCCGTTCATCCGCACCGACGCCACCACGGCGGTACGGGTGTCGACGACGACGATGCACTGGTCGCGGCCGGTGGCGACGGCGGCGTCGCACGCCGCCGCCAGCATCTTCAGCGCGGCCTGATGGGTGATGTCGTGGGACACGCGGGTGGGCTGGTCGGTCATGGGGTCTGGGCTCCACGGCGGTTGAGGAAGATGGCATAGAGCGACGTCGTCGCGCAGATGAACAGGCGGTTGCGGCGTTGGCCGCCGAAGGTGACGTTGGCGACCCGCTCCGGCACGCGGATCTTGCCGAGCAGGTTGCCGTCGGGATCGAAGCAGTGCACGCCGTCGCCGGCGCTGGTCCAGACATTGCCGTCGGTGTCGCAGCGGAAGCCGTCGGACTTGCCGGGCTCGATCTCGGCGAACACGGCACCGCCGCGGAGCCGGCGCCCGTCGACCACATCGAACACGCGCATGTGGTGCTTGCGGTCGGGCGTACCGAACAGCCCGGTGTCGGAGATGTAGAGACGGCTCTCGTCCGGCGAGAAGGCGAGCCCGTTCGGGCAGTCGAAATCGTCGGCGACCACGCTCAGCGACCCGTCGGCCGGGTCGAGGCGATAGACCCAGCAGCCGTCGAGCTCCGGCTCGCTCTGATAGCCCTCGTAGCTGGAAACGATGCCGTAGTGCGGATCGGTGAACCAGACGGTGCCGTCGGACTTCACCACCACGTCGTTCGGCGAGTTGAACCGGCGGCCGCGATAGCTGTCGGCCAGCACGGTGATGCGCCCGTCGACCTCGGTCCGCGTCACGCGGCGGGCACCGTGCTCGCAGGAGACCAGCCGGCCCTCGCGGTCGCGGGTATGGCCGTTGCTGTGGTTGGCCGGCTGGCGGAACACCGACAGGCTGCCGCCGTGGTCGACGTCCGGGCTCCAGCGCAGGATGCGGTCATTGGGGATGTCGCTGAACAGCAGGCAGTTCAGGTCGGCGAACCACACCGGCCCCTCGCTCCAGCGGAAGCCGGTCGCCAGCCGCTCCAGCGCGGCGTTGCCCAGGATGTAGCGCAGGAAGCGGTTGTCGACGATCTCGTAGTCGCCCTCCATCAGGCCCTCCCGTCCGTAACGGCCGCACGCCGCGATGGCGCGGCGGCGCGCGCCGGTGTATCGCTCTGCCGCCGGGCCGGGACGATGCCTCCCGCCGATCCCGGCAGGGACCCCGCACCAGCATGGCCGACGACAGCGCCGATGCCCCGCCGCCGCCCGGCGACAACCGCTTGGGCGCGCTGGCCGACGACCTGGCCGACCGCGGTTGGTCGATCCTCGACGGCTGGCCGGACCCGGTCCTGGTCGCCGCCCTGGCCGACGCCGCGCGGCGGCACCACGCCGCCGACGACACCCGTGTCGCCGCGGTCGGCCGCAGCGACGAGGCGGTGGTCGACCGGTCGCTGCGCCGTGCCGAAATCCGCTGGCTGGAGGGTGCCGATCCGCTCGAGGCCCGCTTTCTCGCCGCGGCGGAGACGTTGCGGCTGGCGCTGAACGCGCGGCTGTTCCTGGGCCTGTTCGCCTTCGAGGCCTGCTATGCCGTCTATCCGCCCGGCGGCTTCTACGCGCGCCACGCCGACGCCCTGCGCGGCCAGCGCAACCGCATCGTCTCGCTGGTCACCTACCTCAACCCGCACTGGGACGCCGGGCAGGGCGGCGCGCTGGTGATCTATGGCCGCGACGGCGCCAGGGCGGCCGCAGTGGAACCGCGGGCCGGCACCAGCGTGCTGATGCTGTCGGAGGAGATCGAGCACGAGGTACGGCCGACCGCGGCGCTGCGGCTGGCCGTCGCCGGCTGGTGGCGGGTCAACGAGGGCCCCGCCGCTCCGCCGGCCTGACGCCGCCGCGGCCGCCATTCAGCCGCCGGTCGCGCCGGTCGAGCGGCGCGCGATCACCTCGAAGCCGAGGTCGTGGACCTGGCGCTCGGCCGGGCCGGTGCCGGCCAGCAGATCGATCAGCATGCGGCCGGTGAGCGCCCCGATCTCCTCGCACGGCACCCGCACCGTGGAGATCGGCGGCACGCTGAGCGCGCCGATCTCGAAGTCGCCGAAGCCGGCGATGGCGAGATCGTCCGGCACGCGGATGCCGCGCCGCTGGCATTCGGTCAGCGCGCCGACCGCGGACAGGTCGCTGACGGCGATCACCGCGTCGACCCTGCCGCCGCGCAGCAGGCCGTCGTCCGCCAGCGCGGCGATACAGGCCGCGCCATGGCCGAATGTGACCGGCCCGGCGCCGCCGGTGACCGTGAGGTCGTCGCGCAGCCCGGCGGCGCGCAGCGCCTCGCTGGCGCCGGCCATGCGCATGTCGCCGCGCACGTCGCGGAAGCCGTCATGGGCCTGGCGGCTGAGCCGCGCGATGCCGCGGCGCCCCTGCGCGATCAGGTGCGCCGCCATCGCGCGACCGGTATCGAAGTTGGAAAAGCCGACCGCGTGGCCGATCGGGTTGGCGGGCAGGTCCCAGATCTCGACCACCGGCACTGCCGCCTGCTCCAGCATGCGGTAGGTGGCGCCGGTGTGGTAGCCGCCGGTCAGCACGAACGCCTCCGGCCGGCGGGCCAGCATCGCGGCGACCAGCGCCTGTTCCTCGGCCACCCGGTAGTCGGTGAAGCCGAACAGCGGCTGGTAGCCGGCGGTCCGCAGCGTGTTGGCGAGCCCGCGCCCGGTGTCGGCGAAGTTGGAATTGCGCAGGCTCGGCATGATCGCGGCGACGAAGCCGGTGCGCTGGGACGACAGGCTGCCGGCATTGCGGTCGGGCACGTAGCCCAGCCGGTCGATGACGTATTGCACCTTGCGCCGGGTCGGCTCCGCCACCCGCTCCGGCCGGGTCAGCACGCGCGAAACGGTCATCGTCGACACGCCGGCCTCGGCGGCGACGTCGCGCATGGTGGGCTTGGTGCTCATCGCGGCTGCTGCAGCGGGCCGGTCTCAGAAGACCAGCGTCACCTTCAGCGCACGGGTGCGATCGGCCGCCAGCCGGAAGGCCTCGTCGGCCCGGTCCATCGGCACCTCGGCCGACAGGATCGGCGTGATGTCGATCGACCGCGTCGACAGCAGGCGCACGGCGTGGGCGAATTCCTCGTGAAAGCGGAAGGCGCCGACATAGTCGATCTCGCGGGCCATCAGCAGGTTGGCCGGCAGCGGGATGTCGCCCGGCGGCATGGCGCCGAGCTGGACGATCCGCCCGCCGGGCCGGACCACGCGGAACAGGCCGGCCAGCGCCGAGACCACGCCGGTCGCCTCCAGCCCGACGTCGAAATGGCCCTTGCCCGCCTCGTAGGCGGCCAGCTTCTCGGGCGCGGTCGCAACGTTGATGGTCTCGTCGACGCCCAGCGTCAGGGCGGTCTGCAGCGGGTGGTCGACCACGTCAGTGATCGTCACATGCGCGCCGGCCTTCTTGGCGACCAGCGCCAGCAGGCTGCCGATCGGCCCGGCGCCGGCGACGATCACGGTCTTGCCGAACAGGTCGCCGGCGCGCGCCACGCCATGCAGGGCGACGCTGAGCGGTTCGGCACAGGCCGCCTCGGCCCAGGACAGGCTCTCGGGGATCTTGTGGCACTGGTCGGCGCGGGCGATCACCGCCTCGCGGAACGCGCCCTGCACGTGCGGCCGCAAGGCGGCGCTGCCGAAGAAGCGCATGTTGCGGCACAGGTTCGACCGGCCGTGGCGGCAATAGTCGCAGGTGCGGCACGGCCGGCTGGGGTTGAGGGTGACGTGGTCGCCCGGTGCCACGTTGTCGACCGCGGCGCCGGTCTCGATCACCTCGCCGGCGGCCTCGTGGCCCAGGATCAACGGCTCGCACAGCGCGAAGTCGCCGACGCGGCCCTTGAAGTAGTAGGACAGGTCGGACCCGCAGATGCCGCCGGAGCGGAAGCGGACCCGGACCTCGTCGGTGCCCAGGCCCTGGTCCGGCACCTCTTCGACTCGAAGGTCCTTGGCGCCATGCAGCACGGCCGCGCGCATCGCATTTCCCCCTCCGCGCGCACGGCGCCGGCACCAGCCGGCCGCAGGCGGCGCGCCTTGTCATTGTTATCGGTAACATGAGATATTTGTCGTCGGGCGGCAACAACCTATCCGGTCGGGCCGCCGCAATCCACGCAATTGCACGCTTTCGGGCCCGCCCGGCGAGGCCGACCCGCGAGCGAGAGGGGGGAATCGCATGTCGTTACAGCTGTTCGACCTGACCGGCCGGCGCGCGCTGGTGACCGGCTCCAGCCAGGGCATCGGGCTGAGCCTGGCCGAGGGGCTGGCCGCGGCCGGCGCCGAGGTGGTGCTGAACGGGCGCGACCCGGCCAAGCTCGCCGCGGCGGCGGAGGCGCTGCGCGCCCGCGACCTGGCCGTGGAGACCGCCGCTTTCGACGTGACCGATCCGGCCGCGGTCGCCGCCGCGGTCGACGGCATCGAGCGCGACCACGGCCCGATCGACATCCTGGTCAACAACGCCGGGATCCAGCGCCGCACGCCGCTGGAGGACTATCCGGTCGCGACCTGGACCGAGATGGTGACTACGAATCTGAGCAGCGTGTTCTATGTCGGCCAGGCGGTGGCCCGGCACATGATCGCCCGCAAGCGCGGCAAGATCGTCAACATCTGCTCGCTGATGAGCGAAGTGTCGCGCTATTCGATCGCGCCCTACAGCGCGACCAAGGGCGCGGTGAAGATGCTGACCAAGGGCATGTGCACCGACTGGGCGCGGCACGGCATTCAGGTCAACGGCATCGGCCCGGGCTATTTCGCCACGCCGCTGAACAAGGCACTGGTCGAGGACCCGCAGTTCAACGGCTGGCTGACGGCGCGCACCCCGGCCGGCCGCTGGGGCGACACGCGCGAGCTGCAGGGTGCGTGCATCTTCCTCGCCTCGTCCGCCGCCGACTTCGTCAACGGCCAGGTGATCTACGTCGACGGCGGCGTGCTGGCGACGATATGACTGGCGGGCGCAGGACCCGCGCGCGAGGAACCCGACCATGCCCGACATCGACCCGCTGATCGCCAGCCCGGCCCGCGCGCTCGTCGAGCGGCTGCGCACCGGCGAGATCACGCCGCACGACCTGCTCGACGCGCTTGCAGCGCGCATCGCGGCGGTCGACCCGGCGGTGAACGCCCTGCCGACGCTGTGCCTCGACCGCGCCCGCGCCCGCGCCGACGCGCTGATGGCGAAGCCGGTGGAGCATCGCGGGCCGCTGGCCGGCCTGCCGGTGCCGATCAAGGACGTGACCCCGGTCGAGGGCGTGCGCTGCACCTACGGCTCGCCGATCTTCGCCGACAACGTCGCCGCCGCCTCGGACCTGACCGTGCAGCGGCTGGAGGCGAGCGGCGGGCTGGTCTACGCCAAGTCGAACACGCCCGAGTTCGCCGCCGGCGCGCACACCTTCAACCCGGTGTTCGGCGTCACCCGCACCCCCTGGAACACCGCGCTGTCGCCGGCCGGCTCCACCGGCGGCGGCGCCGCGGCGCTGGCCAGCGGCATGGCCTGGATCGCGCAGGGCACCGACTTCGGCGGTTCGCTGCGCACGCCGGCGACCTTCTGCGGCGTGGTCGGCCTGCGGCCGTCGCCGGGGCGGGTGGCGCAGGGTCCCGGCCCGTCGCCGTTCCAGAGCGTGTCGGTCTCCGGCCCGATGGCCCGCAATGTCGACGACCTCGCGCTGGCGCTCGACGCGATGACCGGCGCGTCCGCCCGCGACCCGCTGAGCATCGAGAGCCCGCTGCACCGTTTCAGCGCCGCCACCCGCGCGCCGGAGGCACCGAACCGGGTGGCGTTCAGCGCCGACCTGGGCCTGACCCCGGTCGACCGCGAGATCGCCGCGATCTGCCGCAAGGCGGCCGAGGCGCTGGCCCGCGCCGGCGTCGACGTGGACGAGGCGCATCCGGACCTGACCGGCGCGCGCGACTGCTTCAACGCGATCCGCGGCGCCCACTTCGCCACCGCGCACAGCGCACTGCTGTCCAGCCACCGCGACCAGCTGAAGCCGGACGTGGTGTGGAACATCGAGCAGGGTTTGAAGCTCAGCGCCGGCGACCTGGCCGGGGCGGAGCGCATCCGCGCACGGCTGTGCGCGGCGATGGCGGCGTTCGAGGAGACCTACGACCTGCTGATCGTGCCCGGCGCCATCGTGCCGCCGTTCCCGGTGGAGCAGCGCACGGTGACCGAGTGCAACGGCGTCACCTTCGAGACCTATGTCGACTGGCTGGCGATCACCTATTCGCTGAGCCTGCTCGGCCGGCCGGTGCTGGCGCTGCCCTGCGGCCGGACCATGGACGGTCTGCCGGTCGGCCTGCAGCTGGTCGGACCGCATCGCGGCGAGGCGCTGCTGCTGAAATGGGCGGCGTGGATCGAGGCGACGCTCGACGCCGGTTTCGGCCGGCCGATCGACCCGATCGCGGCGGCGGCCTGAGCACGACCATGGGCGCACTGGTCTACGGCCTGATCGCGGCGGCGCTGGGCGCGGCATTCACCACTCAGCCGGTAATCAACAACGAGATCGCGCGCCAGACCGGCAGCCCGCTGTGGGCCGCCATGGTCTCGATCGCGATCAGCCTGGTCACCATGATCGCGTTCGCGCTGACCGGGCTCGCCGGCCGGTTCCCGGCCGAGCGCCTGCTCGGCCTGCCGATCTGGGTGACGTTCGGCGGCATCTTCGGGGCGATCTTCGTGCTGAGCTCGGTCTGGCTGGCGCCGATCGTCGGCACCGCCGCCTTCTTCACCTGGCTGGTGGCCGGCCAGCTGGTCGGCTCGCTGGTGATCGATCACTTCGGCTGGCTCGGCATCCCGGAGACGCCGATCTCGCTGTGGCGCGTCGCCGGGGTGGCGATGGTGATCGGCGGCGCGCTGCTGGTCAAATTCGGCTGAGCGGCGCCGCCTATTCGGCCTGGCGGATCGCCTCCAGCTCGACGATCAGCGCGATCTCGTCGCCGACCCAGCCGTTGCCGACGGCATAGGTACTGCCGAATTCGGAGCGGACGACGGTGCCGCGGGCGGAAATGCCCAGCACATAGGGCGGACCGGCGCCGAACGGATAGTCGGCCGCCTTGTTCAGCGTGACCGTGAAGCTGACCGGCCGGGTCTCGCCACGCAGGGTCAGGTCGCCGTGGACGATGCCCGTGCTTGCACCGGTCGCCTCGGCCGACGTGCCGACGAAACGGATCACCGGATTCGCCTCGGCATCGAGGAAGTCCCCGCTACGCAGATGGCCGTCGCGGGCGTCGTGGTTGGTGAACACGCTGGCGGCCTGCACCGTGATCTCGACATTGCGCAGCGCCTGCGCCTCGGCATCGTACTCGAAGGTGCCCGCGCCCTCCAGGAACATGCCCAGCACCTGCTCGTAGCCCAGGTGATGGGTCATGAAGCCGATGGCGAAATGGTCCGGGTCGATCGCGAAGCGCTCGAAATCCGCCCAGGCCGGGGTCGGCGCCAGGACCGCGGCGACAGCGATCGCGCCGCCGGCGCGTCGCGAGATAGGCGCTTCGTTCGGCATCCGCTCGGTTCTCCCTTTTCATAGCGACCCTGCAGCAGAGTGTCGGCCGCGCCGCGGCCCTGTCCACTCACAAGCGACCCGGGTTCCTTACGATCACGTGAGTTTCGACTGGCCGACCGACAGGACATGATCGACGCGGACCGACCAGGCCGAACGAAGGCATCGGCGCGGCCTGCACGCAACGCGCGACATGGGGAGGAGCGCATCATGATCCCGCTGGCCAACTTCCAGACCAATGCGTACTACATCGGCGACTACGACGGCCTCGGGCAGACAGTTCGCGGCAATCACCACAAGATCAACTTCAACGAGTTCGTCAGTTCGACGGTCGGCGCCCATGCCTATCCCAACGTCCGCAAGGTCGACATCTCCCCTGGCGCGGACACCGTGTATCTGCCTTACGCCCAGGACCAGATCTACTCGGTCCGATTGCCGCAGACCAACGGACCGACCTTCTTCTGCACCGCCAACATGTCCGGCTGCGCCTTCTTCATCGGCGTCAACGACCACGGCCGCAACGTGGTGTTCCACGCCAACTCGCAGCGCGATTCCAGCGAGCGTCAGATGGCGTCGAAGCGGCCGTCGTTCCAGGCCGACACGACCCGGGTCGAGCTGGACCAGCTTCGCAATGCGGCGATGCTCAACCACGGGGACAATGTGCGGATCGTCGGCGAGCTGCGGAAGAGCGTCTACTGGCGGCGCGTCGACGACATCGTCAGAACGTCGTCCGGCTTCCTCGGCGGCACGACCGTCGTCGGCTATCGCAACGGTGCGAAATGGGACTTCTGGTTCCAGGTCTGGGGCAGCGTCAACGGCGGCCCGATCACCCTGATCCAGGTCGCGCAGTTCTTCTGAGCCGCGCATCGCGAAACGCGCCGACCGCTCCGACGGTCCGGCCGGCGCCGGCCGGCCTCATGCAGGGCGCAGATGCACGCTGCGCGGCCGGGTCAGCGCCTCGAAGCCAAGCACCGACAGCGAGGCGCCGCGGCCGGTGTCCTTGACCCCGGTCCAGGACAGGCCGGGGTCGACATAGTCGCAGCGGTTCATGAACACCGTGCCGGTCTCCACCCGCTCGCCGATCGCGTCGGCCGCGTCCATGTCGGCGGTCCAGATCGAGGCGGTCAGCCCGTAGTCGGAATCGTTCATCAGCGCGACCGCCTCGTCGTCGCCTGCCACCTTCATGATGCCGACCACCGGGCCGAAGCTCTCCTCGCGCATCACCGCCATCGAATGGTCGACGCCGGTCAGCACCTGCGGGGCGAGATAGGGCGTGCCGTCCCGCGACGCGGGAAAGGCCGACGGGCTGAGGTGGCCGGTCGCGCCGCGGCCCAGCGCCTCGGCAGTCTGGCGACGGACCACGTCGGCGAAACGGGTGGCCGCCATCGGCCCCAGCGTGGTGGCCGGGTCGAGCGGGTCGCCGAGCCGGTATTGCCGGGTCATGCCGACGAAGCCATCGACGAAGCGGTCGTACAGGCTGTCGTGCACGTAGATCCGCTCGATGCCGCAACAGCACTGGCCGGAATTGTAGAAGGCGCCGTCGACCAGGTTCTCGATCGCGCTGTCGAGGTTGGCGTCGGCGCGGACATAGGCCGGGTCCTTGCCGCCGAGCTCGAGCCCCAGCGTGGTGAAGGTGCCGGCGCAGTAGCGCGAGATCGCCTTGCCGCCCTCGACCGAGCCGGTGAAGTTGACATGGTCGACCGCACCGGCCGACAGCAGCCGCTCGGTCGTCGCATGGTCGAGCACGATGTGCTGGAACAGGCCCTTCGGCCAACCAGCCGCGTCCGCTGCCATCTGGAACCGGTCGCCGACCAGGATGGTCTGCCGGGCATGCTTCAGGATCACCGCGTTGCCGGCCAGGATCGCCGGCGCCACCGTGTTCAGCGCGGTGATGTAGGGGTAGTTCCAGGGCGCGATCACGAATACCAGCCCGGCCGGCCGGCGCCGGATCTCGCGCCGCGAGCCGACGGCCGTGCCGGACGACGGCCCGGGTACGACCGGGGCCAGCGCCTGCTCGGCAATGTCGACCATGTAGCGGGTGCGCTCGGTGAAGGGCGAGAACTCGCCGCCGTAGCGCACCGGCCGGCCCATCTGCAGCGCGAGCTCCGGCACGATCGCGTCCTTCATCGCCAGCATGGCGTCGTGAAAACGCACCACCGCGGCCTTGCGCTCGGCCAGCGGCACCTGTGCCCAGTCCCGCTGGGCGGCACGGGCGGCGGCCAGCGCGGCCTCGATCGCGGCGGCGTCGGCCGGGCTGCGGCGCGCCACCTCGCGGCCGTCGACGGGAGAGATGCAGACGATGTCGCTCATCGTTCGGGCCCTTCGCAAAGCCGACCCTGACAGGATATTGTCAGGGTCGGCTCAGATGATCTCGAAATAGCGGGCCATCTCCCAGTCGGTGATGGCCTTGCGGAACTCGCGCTCCTCCCACTCCCGGGTGGCGCCATAATGGTCGACGAAGGCATCGCCGAACAGGGTCCGCGCGGCCTTCGAGCGTCTCAGCCGCACCGCGGCCTCGTAAAGCGTGCGCGGCAGGGCGCGCGCGGCGGGGAACTTGCGGTCGTAGGCGCTGCCCTCGACCGGCGTGCCCGGCTCGATCCGGTGCTCGACGCCCCACAGACCCGAGCCGATGGCGGCGGCGAGCGCGATGTAGGGATTGATGTCGGCGGCGGCGATCCGGTACTCGACGCGCTGCGACCTCGCCGAGCCGGGAATGACCCGCAGCGCGCAGGTGCGGTTCTCGACGCCCCAGCAGGCGTCGGTCGGCGCCCAGAAGCCGGGGATCAGCCGGGTATAGGCGTTGACGGTCGAGGCCACCATCGCCAGCAGCTCGGGCATCAGCGCCTGCTGGCCGCCAACGAACCAGCGCATGGTGTCGGACATGCCATGCGGCCTGGCCGGATCGTGGAACGCCGCCGCGCCGCTGGCGCGGTCGGTCAGCGACATGTGCAGGTGGCCGGACTGGCCGGGCCAGTCCGGCGACCATTTCGCCATGAAGGTCGCCATCCAGCCCCGGCGCTGGGCCAGGATCTTGGTGTAGGTCTTGAACAGCGCCGCCTTATCGGCCGCCGCCAGCGCGCCGTCGACCTGGATCGCCGCTTCGACGACACCGGGCCCGGTCTCGGTGTGCAGGCCCTCCAGCGGCATCTCCATCGCCCGGCACAGGCCAAGGAGATCCTCGTAGAACTCGGCATGGACGCCGGCGCGCAGCATGGAGTAGCCGAAATAGCCGGGGGTGATGTTGGTCAGGCCGCGATAGCGCTTCTCGCGCACCGAGTGCGGGGTCTCGTCGAACAGGAAGAACTCGAATTCCGCCGCCGCGGCGACGTCGAAGCCCATGTCGGCGGCGCGCGCCAGCACCCGGCGCAGCGTGCCGCGCGGGCACACGCCCTCCGCAGCGCCGGCGAACTCGCCTAGCACCAGCGGCGTATCGCCGTCGAACGGCACCAGCCGCGTCGTCTCCGGCAGCAGCCGCACGTCGGCGTCGCCATAGCCGTTGTGCCAGCCGGCGACGCTGACGTTGTCGTAGAGCTGGTCGTTGCTGTCCCAGCCCAGCACCACGTTGCAGAAGCCGAAGCCCTTGGCCAGCGCGCTCTCGAACTTGGCCCGCTGCATGTACTTGCCGCGGAACACGCCGTCGGCGTCGAACACGCCGACCTTGACGTGCGGCAGGTCGCGGTCGCGCAGATAGGCGAGCAGCGCATCGGCGGTCTTCGGGATCGGGCGGGTTTCGGTCGGCATCGCGTTGGTGATCCGGCTGACAAGGCGGGCGGGCGGCAAGGCAGCGGCCCCGGCCGAAGCCGGGGCCGCGGCGAAAGCGGCCTCAGTCGTACCGATAGGGCCGGCCCGCCTTGCTCATCACGTCCGCATATTTGCGGAAGATCTCGATGACCCTTGCGTTGCGCGGGCTCATCTCGGCGATCTCGTCCCAGAACTTGTAGGCCTCCTGCTCGACCGTCGCCCACTCGTCGTCCGGGATCGACGTCAGCTCCAGCTTGGTGCCCTCGACGCGCAGCTGCGCCTCGCCGCCCCAGTACCAGTGCTGGCGGTAGTAGTGCGAGCTGTCCATGCAGACCTTGAACAGCTCCTGCAGGTGCTCCGGCAGCTCGTTCCAGCGTTCCTCGTTGGCGAAATAGGACCCGCACCAGGCGCCGGAGATGTTGTTGGTCAGGAAGTAGTTGGTCACGTCGGCCCAGCCCACGGTGTAGTCCTCGGTGATTCCCGACCAGGCGATGCCGTCCAGCTCGCCGGTCTGCACCGCGACCTCGATGTCCTCCCACGGCAGGGTCACCGGGACCACGCCGAACCGCTCCAGGAACCGGCCGGCGGTCGGGAAGGTGAACACGCGCTTGCCCTGCAGGTCGGCGAGGCTGCGGATCGGGTCGACCGTGTTGAAATGGCACGGATCCCAGGAGCCGGCGCTGAGCCACTTGACGCCCTCGACCTCGCCATAGGCCTCTTCCCAGATCTCCTTCAGGCCGTACTGGTTGAACAGCACCGGCACGTCGAGGCTGTAGCGGGTGGCGAAGGGGAAATAGCCGCCGAACACCGAGATGTCGACTGGCGCGGCGATCGAATCGTCGTCGGACTGCACCGCGTCGACCGTGCCGCGCTGCAGGGCGCGGAACAGCTCGCCGGTCGGCACCAACTGGTCGGCGAAGTAGAGTTCGATCTCCATCTCGCCGTTGGCGATCTTGTTGAACGAATCGATCGACGGCTTGATCACGTGCTCGGCCAGCGCCGGTCCGGCGTAGGTCTGCAGCCGCCAGCGAATGGTGCTCTGGCCCTTGACATAGGGCGCGGCAAGGGTCGACGCGCCGGCGGCGGCCACGGTGGCAACGCCGGCGTTCTTCAGAAAGTCGCGTCTCTTCGTCTCGGTCATGTCGTAGATGCTCCCTCAGCGAAATTGTTCTGCCGCATTCGGCTTGAAGACCGCGTCACCCCGGAGGAGGAACGCGTCGGATCGGTCGTCAGTTTGCGCCTCCCTGTCGATTGGGCCGCCACGACCGGTGCGCGGGCGGCCTCAGTTGTTGTTGACCTTGACCACCTCCGGCAGCCAAAGCGCGATTTCCGGAAATGCCATGACCAGCGCGAGGCCGAGGATCATCACCGCCACGAACGGCACGATCGACCGGTAGATGTCGGCCAGGGTGATCTCCGGCGGCGCCATCGCCCGCATCAGGAACAGGTTGTAGCCGAACGGCGGCGTCATGTAGGCGATCTGGCAGGTGATGGTGTAGAGCACGCCGTACCAGATCAGGTCGAAGCCGAGCGCACCGACCAGCGGCACGTAGAGCGGCGCGACGATCACCAGCATCGCGGTGTCGTCCAGGAACATCCCCATGACCAAGTAGGAGACCTGCATCATGATCAGGATCTCCCATGGCGACAGCGACAGTCGGTCGACGAAGAAGCCCTCGATCGCCCGCACCGCGCCCAGCCCGTCGAACACGGCGCCGAAGCACAGCGCCGCGAGGATGATCCACATGAACATGCAGCTGATGCCGAGGGTCTTCTTGACCGTCTCGTGCAGGACATTGCGGGTCAGGCGGCGTTTGACCAGGGCCGCAAGCGTCGCCGAGACCGCGCCGACCGCCGAGCTCTCGACCAGGCTGGTGATGCCGAGCAGGAACAGGCCGGTCATCAGGAAGAAGATCAGCAGCGGCAGGATGCCGGCGCGCAGCAGCCGCAGCTTCTCGGCAAAAGGGAGGTTGCGCTCCTCCTTGGCCAGCGGCGGGCCAAGTTCCGGCTGCAGGTGGCAGCGCACCACGATGTAGACCACGAACAGCGCGGCCATCGCCAGGCCCGGGAACACGCCGGCGAGCCAGAGCTGGCCCACCGGCTGGCGCGCGATCATGCCGTAGAGCACCAGCACGACGCTGGGCGGAACCAGGATGCCGAGCGAGCTGCCGGCCTGGATCACGCCGGTGACCATGATCTTGTCGTAGCCGCGGCGAAGCAGTTCCGGCAACGCGATCGAGGCGCCGATCGCCATGCCGGCGACGCTGAGCCCGTTCATCGCCGAGATCGCCACCATCAGCCCGATGGTGCCGATCGCCAGCCCGCCGCGCAGCGGGCCCATCCAGACGTGGAACATGCGGTAGAGGTCGTCGGCGATGCCCGACTCCGACAGCATGTAGCCCATGTAAATGAACAGCGGCAGCGTCAGCAGCGGGTACCAGTTCATCAGCTTGATGCTGGCGCTGAACGCCAGGTCGGACCCGCCCTCGCCCCACATCAGCACGGCCGCCGCGACCGCCACGAAGCCGATGGCGCCGAAAACCCGCTGCCCGGTCAGCAGCAGCAGCATCATCGACGAGAACATCAGGATGGCGATGAGCTCGTAACTCATCAGAGCGCAATCCCGCGCAGGCTCGCCACGTCACGGAAGAAGGTGGCGATGGTCTGCAGCAGCATCAGCACGATGCCGGCCATCATGATCACCTTGATCGGCCACAGCGGCGGGTTCCACAGCGAGCGCGTGGTTTCGTTGTACGCGATCGAATACTCGGTGCTGAGGTAGCCGCCCCAGAGCAGGAAGATCAGGTAGAAGACCAGGAAGAACACCGTCACGACGTCGACCCATGCCTTCGTCCTGGGCGACCAGCGGCAGTAGAACAGGTCCATCCGGACGTGGCTGTCGGTCTGCATCGAATAGCCGCCGCCGAGCAGGAAATAGGCCACCATCAGGAACTGGGCGACCTCCAGGTACCAGTGCGGCTGGCTGAACAGCGCCTTGGTGACCGAGGAATAGACCAGCACGGCCATCATCACGAAGACCAGGTACATCGCGAAGATGCCGACGACCCGGTTCACGGCCTCGACCCAGCGGACATAGGCGCGGACGGCGCTCAGCACGGCACCGCTCCCGCCGCCGGCACGGCACCGGAAGAGGACGGCCCGGCGGCGGCCGGGCGAAGCGCGCGGGCCAGCCGGTCCGCCCAGGCGGCGACGCCGGTCTCTTCGGCGACGAGGTCGTTGCGGATCTCGATCATCACCGCCGGCAGGCCGCGCGCCGCGGCGTGGCGCTCCAGCGTGCGATAGACGCGGTCGGACGGCGCATAGGGCCGGTTGTCGCCGACGACCAGTCCGGCTTCCGCCGTCAGCGCCGCCAGCACCGGGCCGGCCAGCCGCATGTCGTCGTCGTGGATCACGCCGACGTGCCAGGGCCGCGGCACGCCCCTGTAGACCGGGGTGAAGCTGTGCAGCGCGACCAGCCCGGCCAGGCGGCCGGCGGCGGCGCGGTCGTCGCACAGCGCGGTGACCGCGCGATGATAGGGGGCATGGAAGCGGGCGATGCGGCCTTGCCGCTCCGCCGCGCTCAGCTGTGCGTTGCCGGGAATCGGCGTGTCCTCGCTGACCGTCACGATCAGGTCCTCGTCCGCGGCGTCGCGATTGCAGTCGGCGAGCAGGCGCGACCAGGTGGCGTGCACCAGCGGCCCATCGATCGCGGCTGCCAGCCGTTCCGCCACCGCGAGCGCACCGGGATCCCAGGCGATGTGGCGGGCGAGGTCGTCGGGGCCGAGGCCGAGCGTGCCATAGGCGGCCGGCAGCCGGTTCGAGGCATGGTCGCACAGCACGACCAGCCCGCCCGAACGCGCCGCCCCGACGATGCGGGCCGCGTCGTCCGGTGCGTCGTCGCGGCCGTCGTCAGCCATTGCAGCCGGCCGCGGCGGCCTGTCCCGCGGCGGCGAGCAGGCCGCGGGCGCGCCAGCGCACGAAGCTGTCGCTTCTGTACCATCTGTTACAAGCTGCCCCCCGAACCTCCATTCTCTCATGTTGATTACAGAATGGCGCTTGCGTCAACCGCCGCGCCGGGGCCAAGCTGACGCAGCGTGCCAGCCTGGGGAGGACGACGCTGAACGAGACCGCACGCCGCGCGCGGACCGCCCGCAAGCCGGCGGCCGGCGGCGCGGACGCCGACACAGCCGTCGCGGCCGGCGCCACCGTGGCCGAGGCGGTGCGCGCAGGCCTGTCGGGCTTCACCAAGACCGAGCGCAAGGCGGCGCAGGTGCTGCTGTCGAACTATCCGGCGGCCGGCCTGTCGCCGGTGGCCGAGTTCGCGGCGCGGGCCGGCGTGTCGGCGCCGACCGTGCTGCGCTTCGTCGCCCGCCTCGGGCCGGGCGGCTACCCCGAGTTCCAGCGCCGCTTGCGCCAGGAGCTGGAGGCGCGGCTTACCCCGCCGCTGGGCAAGGCCGAGCCGCATGCCGCCATCGCCGAGCCAGACGCGCCGTCGAACTTCGCCGCGGCCGTCGCCCGCAACGTCGCCGAGACCTTCGCCTCGGTGCCGGCCGCCGAGTTCGACGCCGTCGTCGACCTGCTGGCCGATCCGCGCCGCCGCATCCACGCCATGGGCGGGCGCTTCACCGAGGCGCTGGCGCTGTATCTGGTGCGCCACCTGCGCATCCTGCGCGACGACGTCAGCCTGGTCGACCACCAGACCGCGACCTGGGGCGACCAGATCATCGGCTTCGGCGCGCGCGACGTGCTGGTGGTGTTCGACATCCGCCGCTACCAGGCCGACGTGGTGCGGGTGGCGAAGGAGGCACATGCCCGCGGCACCACCGTGGTGCTGTTCACCGACCAGTGGCTGTCGCCGGTCGTGCAGGTTGCCGGTACGGTGATCGCCGCGCGGGTGGCCGTGCCGTCGAACTGGGACTCCGGCGCGGCGCTGCTGGCGATCACCGAAGCGATCGTCGCCCAGGTCACCCGCCGGCTGTGGCCGACCGCGCGCAAGCGGCTGGAATCGCTGGAAGGCCTGCGCGCGGACCGATAGGACATTTGTGAGCGGCCCGAGAGATGGGTGACAGAACGTACCGGACACATGGGTGACATGTTTCCCCAGGCGCGCCTGGGGAGAGATGTCGATGCCGTGGAAGGAGTGTTCGGTTGTGGAAGAACGCCTGAGGTTCGTCGCTCGTCTGCTCGAGGGGGAGTCGATGAGCGATGTCTGCCGGGAGTTCGGCATCTCGCGGAAGACCGGCTACAAGGTCTACGATCGCTATAGGGAACATGGCCTGGAGGCGCTGAGCGACCGCTCGCGCCGGCCGGTGCGCTACGCCAACCAACTGCCGGCGCCGATCGAGGCGATGATTGTCGCCTTCAAGCAGGAGAAGCCCCACTGGGGGGCGCGCAAGATCCGCGAACTGCTGGTCCGGCGGCTGGCGGGCGACGTCCGCGTCCCCGCCAGGAGCACGATCCACGCCGTCCTGCACCGGCACGGCCTGGTCAAGGTCCCCGGACGGCCCCGCCACAGGGCAAAGGGCACGCCGCTGTCCGCCGGCGCCGAACCCAACGACCTCTGGTGCGCCGACTTCAAGGGCGAGTTCAAGCTGGGGAACAGCCGATACTGCTACCCGCTGACCGTAACCGATCAGGCGTCGCGCTACCTGCTGATGTGCGAAGCGCTGGAGTCCACCCGCGAGGACCTGGCCATCACCGCCTTCGAGCAGCTGTTCCACGAGCGCGGCCTGCCCGGCGCGATCCGGTCCGACAACGGCGTTCCCTTCGCCAGTCCCAACGGGCTCTACGGCCTCTCCAGGCTCGCCGTCTGGTGGCTGAGGTTGGGGATCGCGATCGAACGCATCAAGCCCGGCCGCCCCCAGCAGAACGGGCGCCACGAGCGCATGCATCTCACCCTGAAGAAGGAGGCGACCCGGCCGGCCGGCATGAACAGCCTCCAGCAACAAGCTCGATTCGACGCCTTCGTCCGCGAGTTCAACACCGAGCGACCGCACGAAGCCTTGCAGATGAAGACGCCAGCCGAGGCCTACGCGCCCTCCACCAGGCCCTATCGCGGTCTGCCCGACATCAGTTATCCAATGCACGACCGCGACATCATGGTCACCGCCTGCGGACGCATCTGCATGCACCGCAAGAAGATCAACATTTCAACCGTGCTCGCCGGACAGCGTCTCGGCATCAAGGAAGTCGACCAGGCCATCTGGCTGGTCAGCTTCATGCACTACGACCTAGGATACGTCGACCTGGAACAGAAGACCCTGCAGACTCTCGACAACCCGTTCGGCCCGTGGTTGTCACCCATGTCTTAGGTACAATCCGTTACCCATCTCTCCGGGCCGGACACCGCGGAACTGGCGGAGGGGAAGGGATTCGAACCCTCGATGCGAGTATTACCCGCATAACGGTTTAGCAAACCGCCGCCTTCAGCCGCTCGGCCACCCCTCCGCGGTGCGCGGGGCCGTTGGCCGCACGCACGGTTGGCCTAGATGCCACCGGCGCCGTGGACTGTCAACGCGCCTGCTGTGCGGGGCGCGTGCCTGGCCCCGGGGCGGACCCCGGGGCGGACCCCGGCGCGGACGCGGTGCCGGGCGCGTGCCGGGCGCCGGGCGGGGCCTTGCGTCGGCGGGCGGCGGCGGCCATAACTGGCGCCTCCAGCCAGGGCGACCGACAGCGGACCCGGCGGCCGGCGTGCAGGGCGGCCGGCGCAAAGCCGCGTCGAGCGGAGGAACGATTGAGCGAGGCCAGCACCGGCATCCACGACCGCTTCGTCGAAAGAGACGGCCGGCGCCACGCCGGCATCCACGTGATCGCCGACCTGTGGGACGCGCACGACCTGGACGACCCGGCCGCGCTGGAGGCCGCGCTGCGCGAGGCGGCGCTGGCGGCGGGCGCCACCATCCTGGACTGCCGGCTGCACCATTTCTCGCCCAACCTGGGCGTCACCGGCGTGCTGCTGCTGGCCGAGAGCCACATCAGCATCCACACCTGGCCGGAGCACGATTTCGCCGCCGTCGACATCTTCCTGTGCGGCGACGCCGACCCCGACGCGGCGGTGGCGGTGCTGCGCCGGCGGCTGCAGCCGGGCCGGGTCGCGATCCAGACCCTGCGCCGCGGGCTGATGCCATGATGGAATATCGCGAGACGATGCACGACCACTACGGCCAGGTGTTCGAGGTCAGCCGCGTCGTGTTCCGCCAGACCACGCCGCACCACGACCTGGTGATCTTCGAGAACCCGCTGTTCGGCCGCGTTCTGGCGCTGAACGGCTCGATCCAGACCACCAGCCGCGACAACCACGTCTATCACGAGATGTTCGCCCATGTGCCGATCCTGGCCCACGGCCGGGCCGAATCGGTGCTGGTGGTCGGCGGCGGCGACGGCGGCTCGCTGCGCGAGGTGCTGAAGCACCCGCTGCGCCGTGCGGTGCTGGTCGACATCGACCGGGCGGTGATCGACCTGTGCACCGCGCACATGCCGGAGCTGCCGCAGGGCGCCTTCGCCGACCCGCGGGCTGAGATCGTCATCGCCGACGGCTTCGACTACATGGCCGGCGACGGCGAGCGCTTCGACGTGATCGTCGTCGACTCGACCGATCCCGAGCCGGCGAGCGAGCCGCTGTTCTCGGCGGCGTTCTACGCGGCCTGCCACCGGCGGCCTGGGCCCCGGCGGGGTGCTGGTGACGATGGCGGGCACGCCGTTCCTGCAGCCGGAGGTGCTGGTGCAGAGCCGCGCGGCTGGGCCGCGGCCTTCGCCGACGCGAGCTTCTATTTCGCCCAGGTGCCGAGCTATACCGGCGGCGCGCTGGCCTATGGCTGGGCGACCGACGACACCGCGCTGCGCGGGCTCGACCGGGCGACGATCGCCGGCCGGCTGGCGGCGTCAGCCGTGGCGACGGCGTACAGTTCCGCCGAGATCCACGTGGCCAGGTTGCGATGCCGGGCGATGTCGCCCGGCTGCTGGCGGCAGGTTGAGCCGGTCGCCGCGCCGCCTCGATCAGGCCGCGCTCCAGCGGCGATAGGCTTCCTTCATCCGGTTCAGCGCCGTCTCCACCGTCTCCGGCGCGGCGCCGGACAGCGGGTCGCTGGCAGTCTTGTACGCGTTGCGCGCGTTGACGTAGCGCACCCACAGCTCGGCCTGCGACAGCGCCGGATGGCGCCGCCGCTCGCCGCCGACCGAATCGGTGTTGTCGACCGCGTGGGACAGCGCCTGGCGCAGGATGTCGGCGACCTCGAACTCGCCGGTGGCATAGGCCTGGTTGAACGCGCTGAGGATCTTGTCGGTCAGCCGGCGGCTGTACAATCCCTCGCCGAGGTATTCGTCGACGTTATGCACCAGGTCGTCCGGCACGTCGGCGCCCATCGCCGCGTTGTTCGCAAAGGTCATCACGTGCAGCTGGGTCATCGGGCGCGCCTCCTGCCGGCAGATCGGACAATACGCATCAAATCTGCCGCATAGCGGTTGCCATCGGATTAACCGTCGCGGCCCGCCCGGCCGGCCGGCGATGGCCGATTTGGCTTGTGCGGACGGCTTCAAGATTTTTTAGGACTGTTGCGCCAACGTTGCCTCGACTTCGTGGCATCACCGGTCGTCGTCAAGGATTGGCAGAAAGCCGGATCCGCACAGGTGCCGCGGGGGGCAATGGATTGGCACGAGGTATGGCCATGCAACTGTCAGACAGGACTGTCGAAGCTCTGCTCGATCTGGTCGAGATCAAGTTGAGCTGCATTCACGTTTTCGATCGCGAGGGCGCACGCGAGGTCGCGACGCTGGAACGGGCGAAGCAAGAACTGCTGATGCTCAACGGCGGCGGCGATGTCGTGCAGTTCCCGGGGGCCGAGCGGCGTCGCCGCGGCCGCCCGCGGAAGGTTGCCGTCGGCTGACCGGCCGGCCGCGTCCCGCGGCTAACCGCCCGAACCCGGATTCGCGTCCGTCGGCTGCGCCTGCAGCGGGCTGAGCCGCGCCACGCCGCCGTCGATGTGGACGGCGAAGCGCGCGTCGGCCCGCGCCAGGGCGCACGGCCACGGGTCGAAGGCCAGCGGCTGGCCGGCGATCAGGTGCCAGCCATAGTCGAGCGCCTCGCCGTCGGCGGCGAGCACGAACGCGTGCGAGCCGGCGCCGGCGAGGTGGCCGGCGACCAGTTCGGACTTGTCCCAGGCGAAGCCGAGGCAGGCGTCGATCGCGGCCGGCGCGGTCTCGCCGTGCGGCAGCAGGCTGACCTGCTGCCACGCGGTGTCGGACAGCGCGGCCAGGTCGACCGTTCCGCCCTCGCCGGCCGCGGCCACCGCGTCGGCGAGCCGGCGCGGGAAGTCGGAGTCCGGCTCGCTGTATTCGAGATAGGCGACCGACGCGACGACGGCGACCAGCACGACCAGCGCGATGATCAGCGTCGAGCAGCCCCACAGCCCGTAGCGCAGGGTGCGGGTGCGGGCGCTCTCGCCCGCACCGCCGGCGGCCGGCGTGCCGCTCAACGGCGGGCGTATTGCTGCGCGCCGAACAGCACCTTCTTCTCCGCCTCGGACATGCCGCCCTGGCGGCGGTGCTCCATCAGCACCTCGACCCCGCGCTTGACCGCCGGCCGCTCGGCGATGGTCTCGAACCACGCCTTCAGGTGCGGGAAGTCCTCCAGCTTCTGGCCCTGGTTCTCGTAGGAGCGCAGCCAGGGGAAGGTGGCGATGTCGGCGATCGAATAGGCGTCGCCGGCCAGCCACGGGCTCTCGCCCAGCCGGCGGTCGATCACGCCATAGAGCCGGCCGGCCTCGTTGGTGTAGCGGTCGTAGGCGTAGGGGATCTTCTGCGGCGCGTAGTTGCGGAAGTGGTGGGCCTGGCCCAGCATCGGGCCGACGCCGCCCATCTGGAACATCAGCCACTCCAGCACCCGATAGCGCTCGCGCGGGCGGTCGGCGCCCGGCATGAAGCGGCCGGTCTTCTCGGCCAGGTAGATCAGGATCGCGCCGCTCTCGAACACCGAGATCGGCTTGCCGTCCGGCCCGTCCGGATCGACGATGGCCGGGATCTTGTTGTTCGGGCTGATCTTCAGGAAGTCCGGCGCGAATTGGTCGCCGCTGCCGATGTTGACCGGGATCGCCCGGTAGGCCAGCCCGCATTCCTCCAGCATGATGTGGATCTTGTGGCCGTTCGGGGTCGGCCAGCTGTAGACGTCGATCATCGGCGGTTTCCCCTGTTCGATCTGTGTATGGACGCGGTCGCGAACCTGATGCGGCCGGCGCGAAAGGAAAGGCCTGCGCGAACCGGGCGCGGCCCTCAGGGCCGGCGACGGGCGACCAGGCTGGTCACCGCCGCGCGGCCGCGATGGCCGCGGCCCTCGTCGAGCGTGGTCTCGGTCTCGTCCAGTTCCAGGATGTCCGCGTCGCGGAAATCCTCGCGCAGGCGATAGGCCGAATAGAGCATGTCGAGGTCGGGCGGGCCGCCGGACTGGTAAAGCCGCTGATAGGGGCTGAACGCCTGGATCAGCACCAGCCCGCCCGGCACCAGCGCCTGCAGCATCTTGGCGTGGATCACCGGCCGGTCCCAGCGGCGGAAGTGGGCATAGATCGCCACCACCACGTCGAAGCGGCCGGCCGGCCAGTCCCACGAGCGCAGGTCGGTGGTGTGCAGGGTCAGCCCGACGCCGTGCTTCTGCGCCAGCGCCGCCGCCTTGGCCTGGGCCTTGGGCGAAGCGTCGACCGCCGTCACCTTGCAGCCCTGCTCGGCCAGCCATACGCCGTTGCGGCCCTCGCCGTCGGCGACCGCCAGCACGGCCTGGCCCGCCTTCAGCCGGTGCTTCTGCGTCACCAGCCAGGCATTGGGCGCGGTGCCGTAGAAATAGTCGCTGTCGGCATATCTCTGGTCCCAGAAGCCGGCCGGATCTTCGGCCAGCGCGGGCACGGGCGTGGTGGTCTCGGTCAAACCGGCTCTCCCCGCAAGGGGCGGATGAATGGCGAACGGGAGGGCTTAGATTAGCGCCGCCACAGGCGCGGGCAAGCGAATCGGCGCTCAGCCCTTCAGCCGCGCCCGCAGCACCTCGTTGACCAGCTTCGGGTTGGCCTTGCCCTGGGTCGCCTTCATCACCTGGCCGACGAACCAGCCGATCAGCTTGTCGTTGCCGCCGCGATAGGCGGCGACGTTGTCCGGGCTGGCCGCGATCACCGCATCGACCGCGGCGTCGATGGCGCCGGTGTCGGTGATCTGGCGCAGCCCCTTCTCCTCGACGATCGCCGCCGCCGGCCGGCCGCTGGCGAACATGTCGTTGAACACGTCCTTGGCGATCTTGCCGGAGATGGTGTCGTCGGCGATCAGGTCGATCAGCCCGCCCAGGTCGGCGGCCGAGACCGGCGAGGACTCGATCTCCACGCCGGCCCGGTTCAGCCGGCCGAACAGCTCTGAGATCACCCAGTTGGCGGCAAGCTTCGGGTCGCGTGCCCTGCCGCTCGCGTCCACCACCGCCTCGTAATAGGCGGCCGTGTCGCGGTCGGCCACCAGCACGCCGGCGTCGTAGGCCGACAGCCCGAACGCCTCGACGAAGCGCGCCTTCTTGGCGTCCGGCAGTTCCGGCAGCGCCGCGCGCAGCGCATCCACCCAGGCCGGATCCAGCTCCAGCGGCAGCAGGTCCGGGTCGGGGAAATAGCGGTAGTCGTGCGCCTCCTCCTTCGAGCGCATCGAGCGGGTGACGCCCTTGGCCGAATCGAACAGGCGCGTCTCCTGCACGATGGTGCCGCCCTCCTCCAGGATTTCGACCTGGCGGCGCGCCTCGTACTCGATCGCCTGGCGGATGAAGCGGATCGAGTTGACGTTCTTGATCTCGCAGCGTGTGCCGAGCCCCTCGCCCGGCCGGCGCACCGAGACGTTGACGTCGGCGCGCAGCGAGCCCTGCTCCATGTTGCCGTCGCAGGTGCCGAGATAGCGCAGGATCGCGCGCAGCTTGGTGACATAGGCGGCGGCCTCGTCCGGCGAGCGCATGTCCGGCTCCGACACGATCTCCATCAGCGCGACGCCGGCGCGGTTGAGGTCGATGAAGGTGCGGTGCGGATCCTGGTCGTGCAGCGACTTGCCGGCATCCTGCTCCAGGTGCAGGCGGGTGATGCGCACGTCCTTGGTCGCGCCGTCGGGCAGATCGATGGCGATCACCCCGGCGCCGACCACCGGCTGCAGGTACTGCGAGATCTGGTAGCCCTGCGGCAGGTCCGGATAGAAGTAGTTCTTGCGGTCGAACACCGAGCGCAAGTTGATCTGCGCATTCAGGCCCAGCCCGGTGCGCACCGCCTGGCGGACGCATTCGCCGTTGATCACCGGCAGCATGCCCGGCAGCGCCGCGTCGACCAGGCTGACCTGGGTGTTGGCCTCGGCGCCGAAGGCGGTGGCCGCGCCGGAGAACAGCTTGGCCTGGGAGGTCACCTGGGCATGGACCTCCAGGCCCAGCACCATCTCCCAAACGCCGGTCTCGCCCTTGATGATCATGCGCCGATCCCCGCCTTGACCGCGCCCAGCGCATCGAAGCCGGCGGCATCCTCGATCGCCTGGGCGACCCGGAACACGGTCGGCTCGTCGAACGGCCGGCCCAGCACCTGCAGGCCGAGCGGCAGGCCCTCGCCGTTCAGGCCGGCCGGCACCGAGATGCCGGGCAGGCCGGCCATGTTCGCCGGCACCGTGAACACGTCGTTGAGGTACATCTTGATCGGGTCGTCGACCGGATCGTCGACCGGGAACGCCGCATTCGGCGTGGTCGGCGTCAGGATCGCGTCGACCGTCTCGAACGCCTGCGCGAAATCGCGGGCGATCAGGCTGCGCACCCGCCGCGCCTTGTTGTAGTAGGCGTCGTAGTAGCCGGCCGACAGCACATAGGTGCCGATCAGCACGCGGCGGCGCACCTCGGCGCCGAAACCGGCGCCGCGCGTTGCCTCGTACATGTCGATCAGCTCGTCGGCCGGCACCCGCAGGCCGAAACGCACGCCGTCGTAGCGGGCGAGGTTCGACGAGGCCTCGGCCGGGGCGACGATGTAGTAGGCCGGCAGCGCGTATTGCGTGTGCGGCAGGCTGATGTCGACGATCGCGGCGCCGGCCTCCTTCAGCCAGGCGATGCCGCGGTCCCACAGCGCGCCGATCTCCGCCGGCAGGCCGTCGGGCCGGTATTCCTTCGGGATGCCGATCCTGAGGCCGCGGACGTCGCCGGCAAGGCCGGCAGCATAGTCCGGCACCGGCCGGTCGACGCTGGTCGAATCCTTCGCATCGAAGCCGGCGATGGCGCCGAGCATCAGGGCGGCGTCGCGCACCGAGCGGCCGAACGGCCCGGCCTGGTCCAGCGACGAGGCGAAGGCGACGATACCCCAGCGCGAGCAGCGGCCGTAGGTCGGCTTCAGCCCGACCACGCCGCTGAACGACGCCGGCTGGCGGATCGAGCCGCCGGTGTCGGTGCCGAGCGTGCCCATGGCCAGCGCCGCCGCCACCGCCGCCGCCGAGCCGCCGGACGAGCCGCCCGGCACGCGTGCAGACGTGTCGCCCGGCGCGCGCCAGGGATTGGCGACCGGGCCGTAGTGGCTGGTCAGGTTCGACGAGCCCATGGCGAACTCGTCCATGTTGGTCTTGCCCAGCATCACCGCGCCGGCCGCCCACAGGTTGGCCGTGACCGTGCTCTCATAGGGCGGCGCGAAGCCGTCGAGGATGCGGCTGGCCGCCGTGGTCAGCACGCCCTCGGTGCAGAACAGGTCCTTGACCGCGACCGGGATGCCGTCCAGCGGCCGCGCCTCAGCCTTGGCGCGCCGCGCGTCGCTGGCCGCGGCCATCGCCAGCGCCTTGTCCGGCGTCTCGGTGACGAAAGCGTTCAGGCTGCGGGCCGCGGCCATCGCGTCGAGATGCGCCTGCGCCAGCTCGCGCGCGCTGAACCGGCCGGCGGCCAGGCCGTCGAGCGCCGCGGCGATGGTCAGGTGGGTGAGGTCGCTGCCCGCCATCGCCTATTCCACCACCGTCGGCACGGTGAAGAAGCCGCGCTCCGGGTCTGGCGCATTGGCCAGCACCGCGTCGCGGCGATCGCCGTCGGTGACCGCGTCCTCGCGCCAGCGCAGGCCCATCGCCACCACGCTGGTCATCGGCTCGACGCCGGCGGTGTCGACCTCGTCGAGCTGGGCGACGAAGCCGAGGATGCGCTCCATGTCGTGGCGCACGGCGTCGAGCTCCGCGTCGGTGACGCGGATGCGTGCCAGGTGCGCGATGCGGCGCACCGTATCCTTGTCCAGCGGCATGGGCGGCATTCCCGGTTCAGGCCAGAGCTGCGTTGCGAAGGCTGCCGGACGGTATCACCGCGCCCGCTGGCCCGACAACCCACGCCCGGCCGCCACGTGCCGGGCTTGTTGCGCCGGGCGCGCCGGCACTGTCAACCCGGTCCTTGCCGGCCGGGCCGGGGCACCGCGCGCCGCGACGTGATTTGCCCGCCGGGCCGGCACGCGTTATGAACCGCGCCGAAGCGGCCCGGCGCGAAGGTGCCGTGTGCGACGACACGGCGATGCGGCCCCGACCATGCACGACGATGCCCATTCCCCGACCCTGGCGATCGAGACCGCGGGCCTGGTCAAGGCATTCGGTGCCAACCGGGCGGTCGACGGCATCGACCTGCAGGTGCGCCGCGGCAGCATCTTCGGCCTGCTCGGCCCCAACGGTGCCGGCAAGACCACGCTGGTGCGCATGCTCGCCACCCTGCTGCGCCCGACGGCGGGCACGGCCCGCGTGCTCGGCCAAGACATCGTCCGCGACGCGGCGCAGGTGCGCCGGCGGATCAGCCTGACCGGCCAGTTCGCCTCGGTCGACGAGGACCTGACCGGATCGGAGAACCTGGTGCTGCTGGCCCGGCTGCTCGGCTTCGGCCGGGCCCAGGCGCGCGGCCGGGCCGCCGCGCTGCTCGACGCCTTCGACCTGGCGGAGGCGGCGGGCCAGCAGGTGCGCCGCTACTCGGGCGGCATGCGGCGCCGGCTCGACATCGCCG
Organism: Alphaproteobacteria bacterium; assembly: GCA_041396705.1. NCBI lineage: Bacteria > Pseudomonadati > Pseudomonadota > Alphaproteobacteria > Alphaproteobacteria bacterium. The sequence goes on along the minus strand of JAWKYB010000002.1, from coordinate 490,583 downwards.
CCAGCGTCGTCAGCACGCCGGAGCTGCTGTTCCTCGACGAACCGACCACCGGGCTCGATCCGCGCAGCCGCGGCCAGGTGTGGCAGATCATTCGCGCGCTGGTCGCCGGCGGCGCCACCGTGCTGCTGACCACGCAGTATCTGGAGGAGGCCGACCAGCTGGCCGACCGCATCGCGGTGATCGACCGCGGCCGGGTGATCGCCGAGGGCAGCAGCGCCGAGCTGAAGGCCTCGGTCGGCGCCAGCGTGCTGCACGTGCGGCTGGCCGAGCCGGAGCGACGGGACGCGGCTCTGGCCCTGCTGACCGGCCGGCTGGGCGACCACGTCCACGCCGACGCCGACCCGCGCGCGCTGACCGCCCAGCTGTCCGATCCGGCCGCGGCCGCCGCCGCGCTGGCCGCGCTGACCGAGGCCGGGCTCGCCGTCAGCGAGTTCTCGCTGGGCCAGCCCAGCCTGGACGAGGTGTTCTTCGCGCTGACCGGCCATGCCGCGGTGGCGCCCGACGAAGCCGACCGGGCGGCGGCCGAGACATGAGCGCGCGCATCGACGACGCCGTCGCCGCCGTGCTGGCTGCCCGCGAGCGGCCGGCGCCGCCGGGCGCGCTGGCCAACCTGGCCACCTTTGCCTGGCGCGCGCTGCTGAAGATCAAGCACGGGCCGGAACAGCTGTTCGACGTCGCGGTGACGCCGGTGATGTTCACCGTGATGTTCACCTATCTGTTCGGCGGCGCGGTCGCCGGCTCGTCGGCGGTCTACCTGCAGTACCTGCTGCCGGGCATCATGGTGCAGACGGTGATGTTCACCTCGATCTATACCGGCTTCACGCTGAACACCGATATCGGCCGCGGCATCTTCGACCGCTTCCGCTCGATGCCGATCTGGGCGGCCGCGCCGGTGGCCGGCGCGATCGCCGGCGACATGGTGCGCCACGCCGCCTCGGCCGTGCTGGTGATCGCGGTCGGCCTGATCCTCGGCTTCCGGCCCGAGGGCGGCGTGCTCGGCGTGGCGTTCGCCATCGGCCTGCTGCTGGTGTTCGCCGCAGGAATCGGGTGGATCTTCACCGCCGTCGGGCTGATCGTGCGCACGCCGGCGACGGTGATGACGATGAGTTGGCTGGTGCTGATGCCGGTGACCTTCCTGTCCAACATCTATGTCGACCCGGCGACGATGCCGGACTGGCTGGCCGCCATCGTCGGAGTCAATCCCGTCGCGCTGCTGACGACGGCGATCCGGGGCGTCATCCACGGCCGGGCCGTGGCCGGCGACATCGCCTTCGCGCTGATCGGTCCGGCCGTCGTCGCCGGCATCTTCGCGCCGATCGCGATGCTGCTGTACCGGCGCGAGCGCTGAGATGGCCGCGGACGCCGCCGCCATGCCGGCGGAGACGCCGGGCAGCGGCCGCGGGCTGGTGCTGGTCGCCGCCTCGGCGCTGCTGTGGAGCAGCGGCGGACTGATCGTTCGCCTGCTCGACAGTGCCGACAGCTGGACCACGATCTTCTGGCGCTCGGCCTCGGCCTGCCTGTTCCTGCTCGGCTTTCTGGCGCTGCGCGACGGCCGCGCGGCGCCGGCGCTTTTCCGGCGGATGGGTGCGCCCGGCCTGGTGGTCGCGGCCGGCTTCGCCTGCGCCTCGATCTCGTTCGTGGTCGCGCTCAGCCTGACCTCGGTGGCCGAGACGCTGATGATCATGAGTTCGGCGCCGCTGATCGCCGCCCTGCTCGGCCGCGCCGTGCTCGGCGAGCCGATCAGCCCGGCAACCTGGCTGACCATCGCCGCGGTGATGCTGGGCATCGCGCTGATCGCCGCCGACGCCTTGGAGCACGGCTCGCTGCTGGGCGACGCCTTCGCGCTGGCGTCGGCCTGCGGCTATTCGGCCGCCATCGTCGCCATCCGCCGCCACCCGCAGGTGCGGATGACGCCGGCCGTCTGCACCGGCGCCGCCTGCGCCATGCTGATCGCCCTGCCCTTCGCCACGCCGCTGGCGGTGACCGCCCACGATGCCCCGCTGCTGGCGCTGTTCGGCGCCGGCCAGCTCGGCCTCGGGCTGGCACTGTTCGTCACCGGCGCCCGGCTGATCCCGGCGGCCCACTCCGCCCTGATCGGGCTGCTGGAACCGGTGCTGGGGCCGGTCTGGGTGTGGCTGGCTTTCGCCGAGCGGCCGACCGCGCTCGCGCTGGTCGGCGGCACCATCGTCATCGCCGGCGTCACCGCCAACACCGTTCACGGGCTGCGCCGGCGCAAGCGCCGGCTGCCGGCCGGCTGAGCCAGGGGAGAACGGCCATGGCCGTGCTCGACGCCGCCGCATTCGCCGCCGCCGTCTCGCCGCCGACCCGGCTGGTCGGCCTCGACCTCGGCACCAAGACCATCGGGTTCGCCGTCGGCGACGGCGCCTGGATGGTGGCCGCACCGGTGACGACGATCCGCCGCCGCAAGCTGCAGCCCGACCTGGACACGCTGTTCGCGCTGATGGACGAACGCCGCGCCGGCGGCATCGTGCTGGGGCTGCCGGTCAACATGGACGGCAGCGAAGGCCCGCGCTGCCAGGCGACCCGCGCCTTCGCCCGCGAGCTGCTGAAGCGCCGCGACCTGCCGATCCTGCTGTGGGACGAGCGGCTGTCGACCAGCGCGGTCGAGCGCCAGATGATCGAGGCGGCCGACATGTCGCGCCGCCGCCGCGCGCAGGAGGTCGACCAGGCCGCCGCCGCCTACATCCTGCAGGGCGCGCTCGACGCGCTGCGCCGCCGCCGCCCGGACCCGGCTTCCTAGTCAGCCCGCCGACTGCAGCAGCTGGAACACGTTGCCTTCGGGATCCTGGCCGTCGCAGAGCGGGCCCGGATGACCCGCGAAGTGCCTGATCTCGCCCATACACGCGCCCAGCCGGGCCAGCGCCTCGCGATGCGACTGCAGCGGTCCTGCAACCGCGAACACGATCTTGGCGTTGCTGTTCTCCCCCGCCTCGGCCGCCGCGTCACCGCGCCAGGCTTCGCCGGCCCGATGCAACGCAAGCTCACAGCCGGCGGAGCGCAGCACCGCCCACTCGCCCGGGACGTGCTCGCTCGGCGTCAACCCGAGCCCGGCGCCGTAGAAGCCGACGAGCCGGTCGACGTCCTGAACGAACAGGATGATCCGATAAAGCGTGCCTGCCATAATGCCCTTCGCAGCCGAACGGTCGCCACCGCCAAGCAGGGTCGCCCCGGCGGCGACGATCCTGCCCCGCCGCGGGCGCTGACGCAAGCTCGCAGCCAATCGTTTTGGTTGATCGTTCGTGCGCAAACAACTACCATTGAGGGCATAGATGCCACACCAGATCGCCATCGACCACGGGCTGACCGGCCTGCTGCTCTCGGCCCTCGTCGCCTATCTGCTCGGCGCCATCCCGTTCGGGCTGGTGCTGACGCTGGCGGCAGGGCTGGGCGATCTGCGCAAGATCGGCTCCGGCAACATCGGCACCACCAACGTGCTGCGCACCGGCCGCAAGGGGCTGGCTGCGGCGACGCTGCTGCTGGACGGCGGCAAGGGTGCGGTTGCCGTGCTGCTGGCGATCTACTGGCTCTACGGCGTCGGCGCCGACATGACGGCGGCAACCGCAGCCGCGGACGGCGATGCGGAATTCGCCGACATCGCGCTGGCAGCCAGCGCCGGCCTGGTCGCCGGGCTGTTCGCGGTGCTCGGCCACATGTTCCCGGTCTGGCTCGGCTTCCGCGGCGGCAAGGGCGTCGCCACCGGCTTCGGCGTCTACCTGGCGTTGTCGCCGACCGTCGGCCTGGCCTGCATCGGCCTGTGGCTGCTGTTCGCGCTGATCAGCCGCTATTCCTCCGCCGCCGCGCTGTTCTCGTTCCTGGCCGCGCCCTTCGTGTTCTACCTGGTGACGCCATTCTTCGCGCTGATGGCGCTGGTCGTCTGCGTGCTGGTCTGGATCCGCCACCACCACAACATCGTCCGCCTGCTGCGCGGCCAGGAAAGCCGGATCCGGCTGGGCAGGTCGGATCGATGACCGAGGCCGGGCTGAGCGACGACGAACGGCTGGACTGGCTGCGGCTGGCCCGTACGGAGGGCATCGGCCCGATGACCTTCCTTTCGCTGCTGGCGCAGTTCGACAGTGCCGCCGGTGCTCTGGCGGCATTGCCGGGCCTCGCGCGCCGCGGCGGCGCGGCGCAGCAGCCGCGCATCCCGAGCCGAGGCGAGGCGGAGCGCGAGGCCGCCGCGCTGGCCCGCATCGGCGGCCGGCTGATCGCGCTGGCCGACCCCGACTATCCGGAGGCGCTGGCCGCGATCGCCGACCCGCCGCCGGTGCTCAGCGTGCGGGGCGACCCCGCCCTGCTGCACGGCCCGGCCATCGCGGTCGTCGGCGCCCGCAACGCCTCGGCCAACGGCCGCCGGCTGGCCCGGACGATCGCCGAAGACCTGGCCGAATCCGGCATCACCGTGGTGTCCGGCATGGCCCGCGGCATCGACACCGCGGCGCACGAGGGCGCGGCCGCGCGCACCGTGGCCGTGGTCGCCGGCGGCATCGACATCGTCTATCCGCCGGAGAACCGGCCGCTGATCGACCATATCGCGGCGCATGGCTGCGTCGTCGCCGAGCAGCCGTTCGGCACCGAGCCGCAGGCGCGACATTTCCCGCGCCGCAACCGCATTGTCTCCGGGCTCGCCCGCGGCGTGGTGGTGGTGGAGGCGGCGCTGCGCTCCGGCTCGCTGATCACCGCGCGGATGGCGCTGCAGCAGGGGCGCGAGGTGTTCGCGGTGCCGGGCTCGCCGCTCGACCCGCGCTGCCAGGGCGCCAACAACCTGATCCGCCAGGGCGCGACGCTGACGGAGAGCGCGCGCGACGTCCTGGACGGTTTGGCCGGCAGCCTGCAGCCGCTGCCGCGACCGGCCCGGCGGGCACCGCCCCGCGTGGCGGCGACGCCTGTCCGGGCCGCGCCGCCGACGGCGGAGAATGGTGCGGATGACCTGCACGACCGCATCCTCGGCCTGCTTTCCCACGCGCCGATCCCGGTTGACGAACTGATCCGCGAGTGCCAAGTGTCTGTGCCTGACGCGAACGCGGTGCTGCTGGAGCTTGAGTTGGCGGGCCGGATCAGCCGGTCTGTCGACAATCAGGTGGCCCTGGCGGGGGATCCGGTTCGCCGTTGAAGCACAGATCGACCGGCCTGCGCCGTTCAGCGCAGGACAACGGTGGCAACCGAATGGCCCCCCGATGAACGTTGTCGTTGTCGAATCGCCGGCGAAGGCGAAAACCATCAACAAATACCTGGGCAGCGACTACCGCGTGGTCGCGTCCTACGGGCACATCCGCGACCTGCCGGCCAAGGACGGCTCGGTGCGGCCGGACGAGGCCTTCGACATGGACTGGGAGATCGACCCCCGGTCCGAGAAGCACGTCAAGGCGATCATCCAGGAGCTGAAGTCGGCCGACCGGCTGTATCTCGCCACCGACCCCGACCGCGAGGGCGAGGCGATCTCCTGGCACGTGCAGGAGGAGCTGCGCAAGCGGCGCGCGCTGAAGGACGTGGCGGTGTCACGTGTCACGTTCAACGAGATCACCAAGTCGGCGGTGCTCGACGCGATCGCCAACCCGCGCGACCTCGACCAGGCGCTGATCGACGCCTATCTGGCGCGGCGCGCGCTGGACTACCTGGTCGGCTTCACGCTGTCGCCGGTGCTGTGGCGCAAGCTGCCCGGCGCGCGCTCGGCCGGGCGGGTGCAGTCGGTGGCGCTGCGGCTGATCTGCGAGCGCGAAGCCGAGATCGAGGTGTTCCGGCCGCGCGAATACTGGTCGGTCGACGTGGTGCTGAAAACCCCGGCCGGCGACGACCTGCCCTGTGCGCTGGCGGTGCTGGACGGCGAGAAGCTGGACAAGTTCGCGCTGGGCGACGGCGACAGCGCCAATCGCGCGGCCGAGCGCATCCGCGCCGCCGGCACATTCGGCGTCGCCGCGGTCGACCGCAAGCGGGTCAAGCGCAACCCCTATCCGCCGTTCACCACCTCGACCCTGCAGCAGGAGGCCTCGCGCAAGCTGGGCTTCAGCGCGACCCAGACCATGCGGGTGGCGCAGCGGCTGTACGAGGGCGTCGCCCTGGGCAGCGAGACGGTCGGCCTGATCACCTACATGCGGACCGACAGCGTGACGCTGAGCAACGAGGCGATCGGCGCGATCCGCAACGCGATCGCCAACATCTACGGCGACGAGTACCTGCCGTCGTCGCCGCGCATGTACAAGACCAAGGCCAAGAACGCGCAGGAGGCGCACGAGGCGATCCGCCCGACCGACATGGCGCGCACGCCGAAGGAGGTCGCCCGCTATCTCGACGACGACCAGCGCCGGCTCTACGAGCTGATCTGGCGCCGGACGATGGCGTGCGAGATGGTCAGCGCCGAGCTCGACCGCGTCGTGGTCGACCTGACCGACGCCAGCGGCGCCATCGGCCTGCGCGCGACCGGCTCGGTCGTCGCCTTCGACGGCTTCATGAAAGCCTATCGCGAGGACCGCGACGACCCCGACCCCGACGAGGCCGGCGAGGAAGGCCGCCGTCTGCCGACGGTGAAAGAGGGCGACCGCACCGACGTGGACACGGTCGCGCCCAACCAGCACTTCACCCAGCCGCCGCCGCGCTACAGCGAGGCCTCGCTGGTCAAGAAGCTGGAGGAGCTGGGCATCGGCCGGCCGTCGACCTATGCCTCGATCATCCAGGTGCTGCAGGACCGGGAGTACGTCACGCTGGACCGGCGCCGGTTCGTGCCCGGCGACCGCGGCCGGCTGGTCACCGCGTTCCTGGAAGGCTTCTTCCGCCGCTATGTCGAATACAACTTCACCGCCGACCTGGAGAACCAGCTCGACGACATCTCCGGCGGCCGGATCGACTGGCGCACGGTGCTGCGCGAGTTCTGGCAGGCGTTCCAGGCCGCCATCGCCGAAACCAGGGACCTGACCATCGGCCAGGTGCTCGAGAACCTGGACGCCAGCCTGGGCCAGCATTTCTTCCCGTCGAAGGCGGACGGCAGCGACCCGCGCGCCTGCCCCAGCTGCGCCACCGGCCGGCTCGGGCTCCGGCTCGGCAAGCACGGCGCCTTCATCGGCTGCGGCAACTATCCGGAATGCCGCTACACGCGGCCGCTGGCGCTGCCGGGCGACGACGAGGCCGGCAATGCGGCGGCCGGCGACGGCCCGATCGCGCTGGGCAATCATCCGGAAACCGGCATGCCGGTCAGCGTGCGCAAGGGTCCCTACGGCTTCTACATCCAGCACGGCGAGCCCGCCGAGGGCGAGAAGACCAAGCCGCAGCGGGTGGCGCTGCCGAAGGATCGGGCGCCGGACGGCGTCGACCTCGACTTCGCCGTGCAGCTGCTCGCCCTGCCCCGCATCGTCGGCCGTCACTCGGAAACCGGCGAGCCGATCTATGCCGGCCTCGGCCGCTTCGGCCCCTATCTGAAATACGACAGCACCTACGTCTCGCTGCCGTCGATCGACGAGGTGCTGACCATCGGCGAGAACCGCGCCAACGCGCTGTTGGCCGAGAAGAAGGGCGGGCGCGGCGGCGGTGCCGCCGTGCTGGCCAGTCTCGGCGACCATCCGGGCGGCGGCGCGGTCACCGTCAACAAGGGCCGCTACGGCCCCTATGTGAAGTGGGGCCGCGTGTTCGCCTCGGTGCCGAAGAACCAGGACCCGGCCACGGTCACGCTGGAGCAGGCGGTCGCGCTGCTGGCCGCGAAGGCCGGCGCCAAGGCCAACGGCAAGACGGCGTCGAAGAAGCCGGCCGCGAAGAAAGCCACCGGCAAGAAGCCCGCGACGAAGAAGGCCGCCGCCAAGCCGGCTGCACGCAAGCCGTCGGCCAGGAAGAGCGGCAAGCCCTCGGCCTCCGCCGAACCGCCCGGCTGAGGCGCGCTTGGCCAGCAGCCGCAGGGCCGGCAGCGCACTGCCGACGCGCGATGAGGTCGTCGCCTTCATCCGCGCGACGCCGGGCAAGGTGGGCAAGCGCGAGATTGCCCGTGCGTTCAAGGTCGCCGGCGCCGACCGGCCGGCGCTGAAAGAACTGCTGCGCACGCTGGAAGCGGACGGGCTGATCGAGCGGACGACACGCCGCGGCCTGACCACATCGGGCCAGCTGCCCGCCGTTTTCGTCGCCGAGATCACAGCCATCGACGACGACATCGCGCTGGCGACGCCGGAACGCTGGTCGGCCGAGACCCCGCCGCCGCCGATCGAGGTCCGCCAGGGCCCGCGCCGCCCGGCGGTCGGGCTCGGCGACCGCGCGCTGCTGCGCGTCACCGGCCAGGACGAGGGCCGGGTGATCGCCCAGGTGCTGCGCCGGTTCGAGCGCGAGGAGCCCGGTCTGATCGTCGGCCAATTCGACATCGGCCCCGGCGGCGCGCGCATCGCGTCGTCGGAGAAGCGGGGCATCGCCGACTTCGCGGTGCCGCCGGGCCAGGAAGGCGGCGCCCGGCCGGGCGAGCTGGTCGAGGCGGAGATCCTGCCGGGCCGGCGCAACGGCCTGCCGCAGGCCCGCGTCAAGGCGCGCCTCGGCGGCATCGACGACCCCGGCGCGATCAGCCTGATCGCGATCCGCGCCCACGACCTGCCCAGCGTGTTCCCCGACGCGGTCGTCAGGCTGGCCGAGAAGGCGACGGTGCCGCCGCTGGGCGACCGGGTCGACCTGCGCGACGTGCCGCTGGTCACCATCGACGGCGAGGATGCCCGCGATTTCGACGACGCCGTCTATGCCGAGCCGGACGGCAGCGGCTGGCGGCTGCTGGTCGCCATCGCCGACGTCGCCTGGTATGTGCGGCCGGGCGACGAGATCGACCGCGAGGCGCGCACGCGCGGCAACTCCGTCTACCTGCCCGACCGGGTGCTGCCGATGCTGCCCGAGGCGCTGTCGAACGGGCTGTGCTCGCTGCGGCCGGGCGAGCCGCGGGCCTGCCTGGCGATCGAGATGTTCGTCGATGCCGGCGGCAACCTGACCCGCTATGCCGTCATGCGCGGCCTGATGCGCTCGGCCGCGCGGCTGACCTACACCCAGGTGCAGGCCGCGATGGACGGCGCCACCGACGACCTGACCGGGCCGCTGCTGGCGCCGGTGCTGGAGCCGCTGTTCGGCGCCTACAAGTCGCTGCTGCAGGCGCGCGACAGGCGCGGCGTGCTGGGCCTGAACCTGAACGAGAAGCGCGTCATCCTGGACGAGGGCGGCAAACCCGTCGGGGTCGAGCTGCGCCGCCAGGACGACAGCAACCGCCTGATCGAGGAATTCATGATCGCCGCCAACGTCGCTGCCGCGACGACGCTGGAGAAGGCAGGCGCCGCCTGCATGTACCGCGTGCACGACGTGCCCTCGGTCGAGAAGATCGAGCAGCTGCGCGAGACGCTGCGCGAGATGGGGCTGCCGCTGGCCAAGGGCCAGGCGGTGACGCCGACCACGTTCAACCGCATCCTCGACAAGGTGCGCGGCACGCCCGACGAGGAGATGGTCAACAACCTGGTGCTGCGCAGCCAGGCGATGGCCGAGTACAGCCCGCGCAACATCGGCCACTACGGCCTGGCGCTGCTGCGCTACGCCCACTTCACCTCGCCGATCCGGCGCTATGCCGACCTGCTGGTCCACCGCGCGCTGATCGCCGCCTGCGGGCTCGGCGCGGGCGGCGAGGACCTGTCGACCGCCTTCGTGCGCTATCTCGACCTGGCGCCGCGGATCTCGGCCGCCGAACGCCGGGCGCAGGCGGCCGAGCGCGACACGGTCGACCGCTATCTGGCGATGTATCTGGGCGACCGGGTGGGACGCGAGGTGGAGGGCCGCATCCGCGGCGTCTCGCGCGCCGGGCTGTTCATCGGGCTGGACGGCAGCGATGCCGACGGGCTGGTGCCGATCAGCACGCTGCCGCACGATTTCTACGTCCACGACGCCGGGCTGGGCGCCCTGGTCGGCGAACGCACCGGCCGGACCTTCAGGCTGGGCGACCGGGTGCTGGCCCGGATTCGCGAGTCCAACCCGCTGACCGGGGCGATCCTGCTGGAGCTGCTGGAGGGCGGGACGCGCCGGGCGCGGCCCGCCGGCAAGGTCAGCCGACCTCGAAGCGGCTCAAAACCTCGGCAACGTCCTCGGAAAAGTGCGGGCCGACGCGGATGATGCCGACGCCGACCGGCAGGCCGGACAGCTCGGGGTGGCCGCGCTCGAAGCTGGTCAGCAGGGCAAACGGAATCTGCTCGGTGGTCGAGATCACCGACAGCGCCCGGGCCAGATCGACGCCGGTCATGCCGTCCAGCACGGTCGACGAGACGATCATGTCGGGCTGGGTGCGGATGGCCATCTCCAGCGCCATGATCGGGCTGGTCACCGTCGCCACCCGATAGCCGCAGGCCGACAGCTCGTTGCGTACCTTGTGCGCCAGCACCTTGGCCGAACTGACCAGCAGCACCTCGACCTCGCGGATCTCGACGTCGTTGACGTCGAACGACGGGCGGGTCGGCAGCTGCCGCACTTCGGCCTTGAAGTCGACCGGAGCGGTGTTGTCGCTGTCCAGCGCGCGGCGCATCGCGTCGGTGAACGCCTGGATGCTGGTGCGGTGCTGTTCGGTGAGCACCTGCAGGTCGCTGAGGAAGTCCTCTGCGCGCACGGCGATGAGCGAGACGTCGCGGAAGCCGAAGGTCGCACCCGAGCCCTTCAGCGAATGGACGATGCGCCTTGCCTCGAGCAGTGCCTCTGCGCCGCCGCCCTCCGCGCCGACGACGACCAGGTTGTCGAGCCGGTCGAGCATGTCGTTCGCATCCTCGACGAATTCGCCGCTAAGCTGGTCGACAAGCTGGTCCATACGCTGCTGGATGGCATTCATTGCGGCGATCACCTACATAATGGGAACGGGCTCCGGCACCTGCCGGCCCGGAACCGCAGTGTCGCGGAACCGGCTTAATAAGCCGTTTATCTTTTGCCGCTGGACTGCTAGGAAATCGGCGACAGTGCCGCGGTTCGGACACAATCGCCCGGTAGGCGGTCGTGTGTGCGGCCGGCGGCATAGAGGACAGACCGGATAGATGTCAGCGCTGATTTCGCGCTTCGTTCGTGCAATTCCGTTCCTGGTGCTGGCCGCAGGCGGCTGCACCCAATATGCGGTGATCGACGGGCCGAGCGAGACTTACGCCCAGGCCCCGGCGACGCGCATGTTCGCCACCAGCTACCGTTTCATCGACTCGCAGTACATCCAGTCGGTCGCCATCGGCGACATCGCCGCCGACGGCCTGCGCGCCCTGCCGGAGCTCGACCCCAGTCTCGCGCTCAATGTCGACGGCGGCCGCATCCAGCTGGCCAGCTCCGGCGCGATCCTGGCCGACTTCGCCGCGCCGGCGCCGAACGACGTCAGCGGCTGGGCCAACGTCACCGTCGACCTGATCGACGCCGGCCGCCTGGCCTCCGAGACGCTGCGGGCGACCTCGCCGGAGGCGCTGTACGAGCAGATCCTGGACGACGCCATCAGTTCGCTCGACCGCTACACCCGTTACGCCTCCGCCGCCGACGCGGCCCAGGACCGGGCCGACCGCGAGGGTTTCGGCGGCGTCGGCATCACCATCAGCGCCACCACCGACGAGGGCGTCGACGTGCTGGCGGTGCTGCCGGGGACGCCGGCCGAACTGGCCGGGGTGCAGGTCGCCGACCGCATCGTCGCGGTGGACGGCGAATCGGTGATCGGCCTCAACGTCCGCGACGTGGTCAACCGGCTGCGCGGCCCGATCGGCTCGCAGGTCATGCTGACCCTGCACCGCGGCGGCAACGCCGGGCGGGTGCAGACCGTGCCGGTGAGCCGGGCCTATATCATCGCACCGACCGTGCTGACCGAGACCGAGGGCAGCATCGCGGTGCTGAAGCTGGCCAGCTTCAACGTGCAGACCACCCAGGATGTCGAGCAGGCCGTCATCGGCGCCTATGCCCGCAGCGGCGGCAACCTGACCGGGCTGATCCTCGACCTGCGCAACAATTCGGGCGGGCTGCTCGACCAGTCGATCGCGGTCGCCGACCTGTTCCTCAACAGCGGCCTGATCAGCACGACCGAAGGCCGCCATCCGGAGAGCCGGCAGCGCTTCGTCGCCTATGACGGCGACCTGATGGCCGGCAAGCCGATCGTGGTGCTGGTCAACGGCAACACGGCCTCGGCCGCCGAGGTGCTGGTGGCGGCGCTGCAGGACCTGGGCCGCGTCGTCGTGGTCGGCAGCACTTCGTTCGGCAAGGGCGTGGTGCAGACCGTCAACCGCCTGCCGAACGACGGCGAGCTGACGCTGACCTGGTCGGCGCTGCACGCGCCCAGCGGCTATATCTTCCACCAGATCGGCATCCGCCCCAACGTGTGCACCAGCGGCTACGGCAGCGCCCAGGCCGCCCTGCGCGACGCCAACGACCACGCCGCATCCATCGCCAGCGCCATGCGGCGGTGGCGCACCCATCGCCTGCTCGAGCTCGACGAGCAGGCGACTCTGCTGCGCGCCGAATGCGAGCCGGAGAACGACCTGGACGACATCGACATGGAGGTGGCGCGCGCCATCCTGGCCGACCCGGGCCTCTATGCCGCGCTGCTCAACCTGGCGCCGCGCGATTTCGCCGCCGCGCCGCAAGGCTGAGATTTGACATCGACCGGGCCGCGGTGTATCACCCGGCTCCTTCGCCGAACCGAGACACGAGAGAACTGAAGGGGATCCCAGATGGCCAAGGCAGCCACAATTCTGGTCAAGCTGGAGAGCACCGCCGATACCGGCTTCTTCTATGTCGCGAAGAAGAACCCGCGCAAGAAGCCGGAAAAGCTGGAGATGAAGAAATACGACCCGCGCGCGCGCAAGCACGTGCTGTTCAAGGAGACCAAGCTGCGCTGACCGCGGCGCACGCGCGATCTGGGCGCCGCCGGCGGCGGACTCCCGGAATCAAAAACGGCCGCCCTGTGCGGCCGTTCGCATGTCGGGCCGGGCCGTCGCGGCCGGCCGAGCGCCATCCGGTCAGGCGTTGAGCAGGCTTTCCACGGTCTCCAGGAACTGGGCCACCGAGATCGGCTTGGCGATATAGGCCTCGCAGCCGCCCTGGCGGATCTTCTCCTCGTCGCCCTTCATCGCGAAGGCGGTGACCGCGACCACCGGAATCGACCGCAGGTCGTCGTCCTCCTTGATCCACTTGGTCACCTCGAGCCCCGACACCTCGGGCAACTGGATGTCCATCAGGATCAGGTCCGGCCGCTGCTCGCGCGCAATCTTCAGCGCCTCCATGCCGTCCTTGGTCTGCAGCGTGGCATAGCCATGCGCCTCCAGCAGGTCATGGAACAGCTTCATGTTCAGGTCATTGTCTTCGACTATCAGGATTGTCTTTGCCATCAATTTCGCTTCATGTGTTGCGACAGCGTCGGCCGGCCGGCAGCTTAGCACGCGCCCGCTGCGTGGCAAACGCGGCGCTACGCCGACCAGTTGACCCGACGCGGGTTAACGATTGAAAAATTAGAAAAATCGGGGCGGGTTCGGAGTTGGGCATGCGAATTGGAATCGACCTCGGCGGCACCAAGATCGAGGTGATCGCGCTGGGCGACGGCGGACAGGAGCTGATCCGGCGGCGAATCGACACCCCGCGCGACGACTATGCGGCCACGGTCCGCGCCATCGTCGACCTAGTGCGCGGGGTGGAGCGGGATCTGGGCCAGAGCGGCAGCGTGGGGATTTCGATGCCGGGCGCGATCTCGCCCGCCACCGGCCTGGTCAAGAACGCCAATTCGACCTGGCTGATCGGCCAGCGATTCGACCGCGACCTGTGCGACGCGCTCGACCGCGAGGTGCGCTGCGAGAACGACGCCAACTGCATGGCCGTGTCCGAGGCGGTCGACGGCGCAGCCACCGACGGACGCGTGGTGTTCGGGGTGATCATCGGCACCGGGGTCGGCGGCGGCGTCGTGGTCGACAAGCAGCCGATCAAGGGTGCCAACGCGATCGGCGGCGAATGGGGCCACAACCCGCTGCCCTGGCCGCTGGACGACGAGCGGCCCGGCCCGGCCTGCTACTGCGGCCTGCACGGCTGCATCGAGACCTTCCTGTCCGGCACCGGCTTCCAGAACGACTATGCCCTCGCCACCGGCCGCCAGCTGCGCGGCGCCGAGATCGTGGCGGCGGCGCTGGCCGGCGACCCGCAGGCCGATGCGGCGCTTCGTCGCTACGAAGACCGGCTGGCCCGCGGCCTGGCCACCATCATCAACGTGCTGGACCCCGACGTCATCGTGCTGGCCGGCGGCATGTCCAATGTGGAGCGGCTGTACACTGCGGTGCCGTCGATCTGGGACCGCTATGTGTTCTCCGATCGGGTCGACACCGCGCTGCGGCCGCCGGTGCATGGCGATTCCTCCGGCGTCCGCGGGGCGGCCTGGCTATGGCCGCCGACCTGAGCGACGCCGCCCTCAACGCCGCCCCGTGGCCGGCGGCGTGAACGACGATGGCCGGACTGTGCCGTGACTGCGGCGCCGCCGCGGACGTCGGTCCGCGCTGCCCGGCCTGCCGTTCGCCGCGACTGATCCGGCACCCCGAACTCGACACGCTGGCGATCGCCCACATCGACTGCGACGCCTTCTACGCCTCGGTGGAGAAGCGCGATAACCCGGCGCTGGCCGACAAGCCGGTGATCATCGGCGGCGGCCGGCGCGGGGTGGTTTCGGCCGCCTGCTACCGCGCCCGCATCTTCGGCGTACGCTCGGCAATGCCGATGTACAAGGCGCTGAAGGCCTGCCCCGACGCCGTGGTCATTGCGCCGGACATGCCGCGCTATGCCGCGGTCGGGCGCCAGATCAGGGCGCTGATGCTGGCGCTGACGCCGCTGGTCGAGCCGCTGTCGATCGACGAGGCCTTCCTCGACCTCACCGGAACCGGCCGCCTGCACGGCCATGCGCCGGCCCGCCTGCTTGTCGACCTCATCCGCCGGATCGAGGCGGAGATCGGCATCACGGCGTCGGTGGGCCTCAGCTACAACAAGTTCCTGGCCAAGGTTGCCTCCGACCTGGACAAGCCGCGCGGCTTCGCCGTGATCGGACGGGCGGAGGCGCCGGCCTTCCTGGCGCAGCAGCCGGTCTCGATCATCTGGGGCGTGGGCCCGCGCTTCGGCGAGACCCTGCGGCGCGACGGCTTCGCCACCATTGCCGACCTGCGCCGGGCCCCGCGCGAGGCGCTCGCCGAGCGCTATGGCGAGATCGGCCTCAGGCTCCACGACCTGGCGCGCGGCGAGGACCGCCGCCGCGTCAGCCCCGACAACGATGCCAAGAGCATTTCCGCCGAGACCACCTTCGACGAGGACATCGCCGACTTCGCGGAGTTGCGCCGGCGGCTGTGGCGGCTGTGCGAGAAGGTGTCGGAGCGGCTGAAGGCCCAGCACCTCGCTGCGGTCACGGTCACGCTGAAGCTGAAGACGGCGGACTTCCGCATCCTGACGCGCAGCCACAAGCTGTCGCGGCCGACCCAGCTTGCCGACACGCTGTTCCGCGTCGGCGAGGCCGCCCTGGCCAGGATGATCGACCAGGGGCCTTATCGGCTGATCGGCATCGGCGGGTCCGACCTGGTCGGCGAGGCCGAAGCCGACGGCCTCGACCTCGGCGATCCCGACGCCCGGCATCGAGCGGAGGTGGAACGGGCGATCGACCGGGTCCGCCAGAAGGCCGGCCGCGGCGCGATCAGGCGCGGACGCGACCTGTAGCCGCGAACCTGCGGTTCAGCATTCCGGCGACGCGGTCCGTTCGATATCGCGCAGCGCGGCATCGAGCACGAACTCGCCGTAGTCCAGCGTCATGGCGCGCGCGACGCCGTTGTTGAGCAGCGCCATGTCGATCTCGTAGTCCGGCTCCTCGCCGTTGCGCGTCTCCGGGAAGAACGCCATGCGCACCTGCCAGCCCTCGACGGCGGTCAGGTCGACCTGCCCGCCGGAGGCAAGCTGGGTCTCGGCCACCGGGTTGGCGTCGAGCCGGGGCCCGAGCGCGGCGTTGATCACCATGGGCTGGTCGACATTGGCGCCGTCGAACACCACCGCGGGCCAGAATCCGAGCCCCTCCGCCGCGTGCGACAGCATCTGCTCGGTGTGCCGGGCCGGGAACATGGTCCCCGTCGGCAGCGCGATCTCGAGCCCGCGCGGCTCCAGATACTCCGCCATGCCGGCCAGGGTCTGCGGGTCGATCTCCGCCGTGCCCTGCACATGCTCGGTGCGGCGGCCGCCGCGCGAGGTCTCGACCTCGAAGATGTAGCTGAGGCCGTCCTTCGCTTCCCAGGTGGTGTAGCGCGAGGTGATCAGCTGGTCTGGCTGCTCGTGATAGGCGACGTGCAGCGCATAGCTCTGCTCGACCGCCCAGCCATCGCACCGGTCGGTCCATTCCACCGCGAACAGGCCGCGGGCGTCCGCCACGTTGCTGTCGCCGATGATCTTCTGCAGGCTGAGCACGTAAATCGCGCGGTGGCCGACGATCTCGGCCGCCGCGGCGTTCGATGCCAGCACGCCCGCGGCCGACATTACGGCCAGCAGGGATGCGCCGGCCCAGCGCGGCCTGCCCCCCTTGCCACGAGGTTGCAGTCCGACATTGCTGAAGCCGCTCACTGACATCGTCCCCCGGGAGTTCGACCGGTGCGCCGACAACTTGCGGCATGTCGAAATGCCGCGCGCGTCACCTGCCTTATCCATGTGGCTACAGGGGCGCGATTGTCCAGTCACAATAAGGCAACAATACAGCAGATTAGCCGCGAATGCTCACACAACTTGGCCGCCGGGCGGGATGCCGCCGGGTGCCAGCGTCAGAATGTCCCGGTCAGCTCCGGTGCCTGCCAGTGCAGCGCCACCGGCGCGTCGGCATCGGCCGCGTCCGCGGCCGGGACCTCGGCCGCCGCAGCGGTGGCCAGCTGCGTCCGCGCCTCGGCCGCGACGCGGATGATGCGCCCGTCCGAGGTCGTCAGCAGGGCGCGTTCCTGCCCGGTCTCGGACGCGAGCGCCGCGGCGGCCCGCGCGGTCGGCTGGTAGTCCATGCAGATCGGATCGCCGCTGACGACGTGGAACATCGAGCAGTCCTGCTCGGCCACCGTCGACAGCGCGTGGTCGCGCACCGTCTTGCCCGACGCCGCCAGCACGACGCCGTCGAGCGCGTAGCTGGCGATGGTCACCGCCGGAGGGATTCCGCAGCCGGACAACAGGGGCAGCAGCGCGACGACCGCAATCCTCTTCACGACTCGACCTCCGAATCCGGGTTATTGTCGAATCATCAAGAAACGATTCCGGGATTGCAACTAATATGCAGGACAGACTCGCGCCGGTTGCCGGTGCGAGTCTGCGGTCAGCCCGGCTTGGTCTCGGTCAGTTTTGGCGCGAGCCGGATCGACAACTCGCGCAGCCGCTCCATCGGCACCTCGGCCGGTGCCTTCATCATCAGGTCCTCGGCCTTCTGGTTGAGCGGGAAGGCGATGACCTCGCGGATATTCGGCTCGTCGGCCAGCAGCATGACGATGCGGTCGATGCCCGGTGCCGAGCCGCCGTGCGGCGGCGCGCCGTAGCGGAACGCGTTGAGCATGCCGGAGAACTGGGTCTCGACCGCCTCCCGGCCATAGCCGGCGATCTCGAACGCCTTGAACATGATCTCCGGCAGGTGGTTCCGGATCGCGCCCGACGACAGCTCCACACCGTTGCAGACGATGTCGTACTGCCACGCCTTGATGGTCAGCGGGTCCTGGTTTTCCAGCGCCTCCAGCCCGCCCTGCGGCATCGAGAACGGGTTGTGGCTGAACTCCACCTTGCCGGTGTCCGGGTTCAGTTCGTACATCGGGAAATCGACGATCCAGCAGAAGCGGAACACGCCCTGTTCGAGGAGGTCGAGCTCCGCGCACAGCCTGGTGCGGGCGAGCCCGGCGAACTTCGCCGCCGCGGCCGGCTTGTCGCAGGCGAAGAACACGGCGTCGCCGTCGGCGGCGTCGGTGAGCGCGCGCAGCCGCGCCTGGCGGCCGTCGTCGAGGAACTTGGCGATCGGCCCGTCGCAACGGCCCTCACGCAGGATGACGTAGCCGAGGCCGGCCGCGCCCTCGCCGCGCGCCCAGTCGTTCAGCTTGTCGAAGAAGCTGCGCGGCCGCGCCGCCGCGCCCGGCGCCCGGATCGCCCGCACCACGCCGCCCGACGCGACCTGGCTGGCGAACACGCGGAAGTCGGAGCCGGCGAACACCTCGCTGACGTCGCGGATGACCAGGGGGTTGCGCAGGTCTGGCTTGTCGCTGCCGTAGGTCAGCATCGCCTCGTCGAAGGCGATGCGGCGGAACGGCGGCGCGTCGACCTTGCGGCCGTTGGCGAAGGTATCGAACACCCCGGCCAGCACCGGCTCGATCGCAGCGAAGACGTCGTCCTGGGTGACGAACGACATCTCGAAATCCAGCTGGTAGAACTCGCCGGGCGAGCGGTCGGCGCGGCTGTCCTCGTCGCGGAAGCAGGGCGCGATCTGGAAATAGCGGTCGAAGCCGGCCACCATCAGCAGCTGCTTGAACTGCTGCGGCGCCTGCGGCAGCGCGTAGAACTTGCCGGGATGAATCCGGCTAGGCACCAGGTAGTCGCGCGCGCCCTCCGGCGAGCTCGCGGTCAGGATCGGGGTGTGGAACTCGCGGAAGCCCTGGTCGATCATCCGCCGGCGGATGTCGGCGATGATATCGGTCCTCAGCTTGATGTTGCGGTGCATGCGCTCGCGCCGCAGGTCGAGGAAGCGATAGCGCAGGCGCATCTCCTCGCCGGTGTCCTGCTCGCCGGCGACGACCAGCGGCAGCACCTCGGCCGCCGACTGAACCTGGAAATCGTCGATCCGCACCTCGACCCGGCCGGTGGCGATCTTGTCGTTGATGGTGTCCTCGGTGCGCTCGACCACGCGGCCGGTGACGGTGACCACGCTCTCCACCCGGGTCGCCTCGATGCGCGGGAACAGGGCGTGCGACTGCTCGATCACGCACTGGGTCAGCCCGGCGTCGTCGCGCAGGTCGATGAACAGCAGGCCGCCCAGATCGTGCTTGCGGTGGACCCAGCCCGACAGGCGGACGGTCTGGCCCACATGCTCGGGGCGCAATTGATCGCAGTTGTGCGTGCGATACGCGTGCATCGGCGGCCTCACGGGAAACGCATGACGGATGACCTGCCCCGGCGGGGCGCCGGGACAGTTCACCGCGCGCCCGCCGATGTCAAGCACGGCCGGCCCCCGTGCCGCGCAGCCCTTGCCCACGGCGGGACAACCGGTTACACGGTCGGCATGCGAGTCCCCCGAAGCCGTCGGACTGCGATCCGGCGGCCATTCACCGCCAGCGCGACCGCCCAGTGACGTTTCGGTTGATCACCGACACCGACGCGCTGGCCGAGGCCTGCCGTGGCTTCGCCGGCGAACCCTATGTCGCCGTCGACACCGAGTTCATGCGCGAAAGCACCTACTGGCCGCGGCTGTGCCTGGTGCAGGTGGGCGGTGCCGCCGAGACCGTGCTGATCGACCCGCTGGCCGACGGCATCGACCTCGCCCCGCTGTTCGCGCTGATGGCCGACACCAACATCATCAAGGTGCTGCACGCCGCCCGCCAGGACCTGGAGATCTTCCTGCACCTGGCCGGCGTGCTGCCCACCCCGCTGTACGACACCCAGGTCGCCGCGATGGTCTGCGGCTTCGGCGACCAGGTCGCCTATGACGCGCTGGTCACCAAGCTGACCGGCAAGACCATCGACAAGGGCTCGCGCTTCACCGACTGGTCGCTGCGGCCGCTGAGCGACAACCAGCTGTCCTATGCCGCCGCCGACGTCATCCACCTGCGCCCGGTGTACGAGAAGCTGCTGGCCCGCATCGGCCGCACCGGCCGCGAGGCATGGGTGCGGCAGGAGATGGATCGCCTGACCGAACCGTCGCTGTACCTGGTCGATCCGGCGGAAGCCTGGCGGCGGCTGAAGCTGCGCAACCCGAAGCCGCAGTTCCTCAATGTCCTGCGCGAACTGGCCGCCTTCCGCGAGGTCGAGGCGCGCGGCCGCGACGTGCCCCGCAACCGCCTGGTCCGCGACGAGGCGCTGGTCGAGATCGCGTCGCGCCACCCGGAAACGGTGGCCGACCTGGCGCGCACCCGCGGGGTGAGCCAGGGGCTCGCCTCCGGAGCCATCGGCCGCGGGCTGATCGAGGCGGTGCAGCGCGGACTGAAGGTGCCGACGAAGGAGGCGCCGAAGCTGGAGCCGCGGCCGAAGTTGCCCGAGGGCACCGGTGCCGCGGTCGACCTGTTGAAGGTTCTGCTGCGGCTGCGCTGCGAGGCGCACGGCGTCGCCGCCAAGCTGGTCGCCACCGTCGACGACCTCGAGCAGATCGCCGCCTTCGGCGAGGCGGCCGAGACCGACGCGCTGACCGGCTGGCGCGGCGAGCTGTTCGGTGCCGATGCGCTGCGGCTGGTCCGCGGCGAGCTGGCGCTGTCGTTCCGCAACCAGAAGATCGTCGCCACCGCGGCCGACGCCGGTGCCGGCGACGGCGCCGAAGCCGGCGTCAGGCCGCCAGACCCTCGCCGATCCGACGAAGCTCGGCCTTGAGGCCGACGCGCTTGGCGATCTGGCCGAGCCGCCGTTCCACCCCGTCGCCGATCACCGACGTCACCGCCTCGCTGAGGTGAAGCACAAGCGCGCCGCTGCCGCGCTCCAGCCGGGTCATGCGCAGCACCTCCGGGTCGCCGCCCGACATCTCATAGGCCAGCCGCAGCGCACCGCCGGCCAGCGCCGCCGCCTCGAAGGCGTCGTCCGACAGCAGCGCGCGGGCCGGGGCCAGGCACGGGGCTTCGAAGTGGTGGGTGTAGCGGGCATAGACGGTGGTGGCGAAGAAGGCGCGGCCGGCATGGTCGATACCGACCGCCGGCAGCAGCAGCAGGCGCCGAAACACCTGCTCGGGCCGGTAGTCCGGGTGCTCGCGCCAGCCGATGTCGCCGACCAGACAGGCGGCATAGCGCAGCCGCTGCCGGTCGGCCGGCTCGTCGACGAATAGCGACGACATCCAGTGGAACACCTCGTCCGCCGACAGCCGGAAGCGCGGGGTGTCGGAGGACAGGTCGGCGCAGGCGGCATAGAGCGGGTCGCGGGCGCGCTCCTGTTCCGGCAGGTGGCGCATCAGCCGGCCCTCGCGCACGCCGTAGGCCGAGAATGTGACGCTGGCCGGGCGGCCGCGGGCGATCACCTCCGACAGCAGCGCGGCCGCCACCGGCAGCGCCTCGACCCGGCGGCGCGACAGGCCGCGCACCGCGGCCTCGTCCTGGTGTCCGCCCTTCATCAGGGCGGTGAGGAACGGCTTCAGCCGTCCCGCGTCCACCGTCAGGCCCTGCACGATGTGCAGCGGCACCTGGTTGACGTTCATGTAGACCCGGGCCAGGGCGCGCCACGCCCCGCCGACCGCGACGAAGGTGCGGCCCTTGGTGGCGGTGAACCACTTCGGGCCGACCAGCGCCTTGCGCACGAACTTGCGCAGCGCGGCGATGTCGTTGCCGTGCGCTGCCATCATCTGCAGCACCCCGACCGGCAGCGTGGCGCAGGCGCCGATCGCGCCCTTGTCCAGCGCCACCACCTCCATGCTGCCGCCGCCGAGGTCGCCCATGGCGCCGTCCACGCCCGGCATCGAGGCGATCACGCCCTCGGCCGAGAGCCGCGCCTCCTGCTCGCCGCTGAGCACCGCGACATCGAGGCCGCACAGCGCCCTGATCCGGTCGATCAGCTCGCCGCCGTTGGCGGCGTCGCGGGTCGCGGCGGTCGCGAAGGCGTCGATCGTGGTCACGTCCAGCGCATGGCAGATGCGCACGAAGCGGCCGAGCACGCCGGTGACGCAGGCGATGCCCTGCTCGCACAGCAGGCCGTCCTTGCTGACACCGGCGCTGAGCGCGCAGATCGCCTTCTCGTTGAAGATCACCTGGCTGGCCCGCCCGCGGCCGTCATAGACCACCAGCCGCACCGAGTTCGAGCCGATGTCGATCACCGCGACGCGGCTGTCGTCGTGCTCGCGGACCGGGTGGCCCAGATGCGGGTCTCCGTCCATCGGCTGCTCAGGCGGCCGTGGCGTGATGGCCGGGCGTCGGCGGCGCGCTGACCTCCAGCGCCGACCCGCGCCCCGACAGCGACGGATTCTCCATGAAATACTCGTGGGCGGAAAAGCCGTCGCCCTGTGCCCGCAGCCGCATGAACTCGCCGTCCGGTCCCATCACCCAGCTCTGGGCGTCGTCGCGCAGGTTGGCGACCATGATCTGGTCCAGCACCTGCTGGTGCACGGTCGGGTTCTCGATCGGCACCAGGCTTTCCACCCGCCGGTCGAGGTTGCGCGGCATCCAGTCGGCCGAGGAGATGAAGACCAGCGCACCGCGCGACGGCAGCCCGTGGCCGCCGCCGAAGCACAGGATGCGGGAGTGCTCCAGGAACCGGCCGACGATGCTTTTCACCCGGATCCGCTCCGACAGCCCCGGCACGCCGGGGCGCAGGCAGCAGATGCCGCGCACGACCAGGTCGATCTCGACCCCGGCGTTGGACGCCTCGTAGAGCAGGTCGATGATGTCGGAATCGACCAGCGAATTCAGCTTGGCCCAGATCTGTGCCGGCCGGCCGGCGCGGGCGTGGGCGATCTCCATCCCAATCAACTCGACCAGCCGGCCGCGCAGGGTATGCGGCGCCAGCGCGATCTTCTCCAGCCGGTCCGGCTTGGCATAGCCGGTCATGAAGTTGAAGGTGCGGGCGGCATCGCGGCACAGCGCCGGATCGCAGGTGAAGAACGACAGGTCGGTATAGATCTTGGCCGTGATCGGGTGGTAGTTGCCGGTGCCGAAATGGCAGTAGGTGCGCAGCCCGTCATTCTCGCGCCGCACCACCATCGACACCTTGGCGTGGGTCTTCAGGTCGACGAAGCCATAGACCACCGCGGCGCCCGCCCGCTCCAGGTCGCGGGCCCAGCGGATGTTGGCCTCCTCGTCGAAGCGGGCCTTCAGCTCGACCATGGCGGTGACCGACTTGCCCGCCTCCGCCGCCTGGATCAGCTCCCTGACGATCGGCGAATCCTTGCTGGTGCGGTAGAGCGTCTGCTTGATCGCCACCACGGCGGGGTCGTGGGCGGCCTGGCGCAGGAAATCGACCACCGCGTCGAAGCTCTCATAGGGGTGGTGGACGATCATGTCCTTGTGGCGGATGGCGGCAAAGCAGTCGCCGCCGAATTCGCGGATCCGCTCCGGGAAGCGCGGCCGGTAGGGCTGGAACAACAGCTGCGGCAGGTCGTCGGCGATCAGCTGCGACACATCGGCCAGGCCGGTCATGCCCTTCAGGCGGAAGGTGTCGAACTCGCCGACGTCGAGATTCTGGGCGACCTCGCGCTGCAGCTCGGCCGGCGTGTCGGCGGTGAAGCTCAGCCGGATCACGTGCCCGCGGCGGCGGCGCTTCAGCACCGTCTCGAAATGCCGGACCAGGTCCTCCGCCTCTTCGTCGATCTCGACCTCGCTGTCGCGGATCACCCGGAACATGCCGGCGGAGATCACCTGGAAGCCGGGGAACAGCCGGTCGAGGAACATGCTGACCAGACGCTCCAGCCGGATAAAGCGGCGCGTCTCGCCCGGCAGCCGGATGAAGCGGTCGACCAGCTGCGGCAACGGCACCAGCGCGTGGATGCTTTGCCCCTCGTCCGGCCGGCGCAGCAGCAGCACCAGCGCCGAGCTGAGGTTGGCCATGAACGGGAACGGATGGGCCGGATCGATCGCCAGCGGCGTCAGGATCGGGAAGATCGCCGCCATGAAATGGGTTTCCAGCCACTGCCGGTCGGCCCGGTCCAGGGCCGCGTCCTCGACCACCTCGATGCCCGCCGCGGCCAGTTCGTCGCGCAGCTGCGACCACATCGCCTGCTGGTCGTCCATCAGCCGCCCGGCGCGCGCGTTGATCGCCTGCAGCTGCTGGTCCGGCGTCATGCCGTCGGCGCTGACCACGCGCACCCCGGCGTCGACCTGGCTCTTCAGACCGGCGACGCGGACCATGTAGAATTCGTCCAGGTTGCTGGCCGAGATGCTGAGGAACCGCAGCCGCTCCAGCAGCGGATGCGCCGTGTTGCCGGCTTCCTCCAGCACGCGTTCGTTGAACGCCAGCCAAGACAGCTCGCGGTTGATGAAGCGGGACGGATCCGACCGGTCGAATGCCGGCGTCGCGGTCTCGACCGCCTGCTCGGCGGCCGCACTTTTCCTGGCAGGCGAGGCCATTGCAGGCTCCATGTTCACGGGCCGGTCCTGTGCCTCCATCCTAGGCGGCCAATGTTACGGAACGCAGACCTGCCGCACCAAGGCAGGCGCCGTGCCTGAGTCCCCATCATCCCCGGGTCTAAAATGTACTGTTGAACGCGCCGCCGTCCAGCAGCACGTTCTGCCCGACGATGTAGCCGGCGTGCGCGCTGCACAGGAAGGCGCAGGTCTCGCCGAACTCCTCCGGCCGTCCGAACCGCCCGGCCGGATTGGCCGCCGCGCGCTCCTGCGCCAGTTCCTCGACCGGCGTCCCGCTCTTCGCCGCCGCGCCGCGCATGTTCGACCACAGCCGGTCGGTGTCGAACGGGCCCGGCAGCAGGTTGTTGACGGTGACGTTGTGCCGCGCCACCTGGCGGGCAAGGCCGGCCGAGAAGCCGGTCAGCCCGGCCCGCGCGCCGTTGGACAGGCCGAGATTGGGCATCGGCGACACCACCGCGCCGGAGGTGATGTTGACGATGCGCCCGAAGCCGCGCGCGATCATGCCGTCGACGACCGCCTTCATCAGCATGATGGCGGTGACCATGTTGGCGCGGACGGCGGCGAGCCAGTCGTCCTCGTCCCAGTCGCGGAAATCACCCGGCGGCGGGCCGCCGGCGTTATTGACCAGGATGTCGGGCTGCGGGCAGGCGGCCAGCACCGCCGCGCGTCCCTCCGCCGTCGTGATGTCGGCCGCCACCGGCGTGACCGCCACGCCGTAGTCGGCGGCGATGGCGTCGGCGGTCGCCTGCAGCGACTCGGCGGTGCGGGCATTGATGACCAGGTCGACCCCGTTGGCGGCGAGCGATCGGGCGCAGGCCCGACCCAGGCCCTTGCTGGCCGCGCAGACGATCGCCTTGCGGCCGTCGATTCCCAGGTTCATGGCTCTTCTCCTTCGGCGGTATCCGGTCCCGCCTGGGCTTCCCACACCTGGCGGGCCAGGTCGCGGGTGATGGTGCGGCGCTCGGCCAGCGAGGCGAGGTCGAGCGCTGCGACGAAGGCGGCGACGGCGGCATAGCTGCGCGGCAGCCGCCGATGCAGGAAGTCCGCCGCCGGCGCGCCAAGGGTCAGTTGCCGGTCGGCGACCAGCTTGTACAGCAGCATCTGCAGCACGGTTTCGTCGGGCGCGGCGATGCCGACCGCCTGGCAGGCCGCCAGCCGGGAACGCAGGTCCGGCAGCCGCGCCGGCCAGCGGCCGGCGGGTTGGCGCGCGATCAGCAGCAACGCGCCGCCGGCCTCGGCGATCAGGTTGTAGAAGTGGAACAGCGCGCGCTCGGCCGCGTCGTCGTCCGGCCCGCCGTCGAGTTCGAGCGCCCAGTGCGGGTTGCGGTCGCGCAGCGCCTGCGGCCCGGCCGCGACCAGCCCGGCCAGGTCGGCGATGCCGGCGTCCGCACGTTCCGCCCAGACGTGGGCCAGATGGGTCGTGCCGGCGCCGGCCGGTCCGTGCAGCCAGACGGCGAAATGCGGCCAGTCCGGCCAGCGCTCGACCAGGCCATGCGCCGCCGCGTTGCAGGCGCCGACGATGAAGTCGCCGGCGGCATAGGAGGGGTCCGCCGGCAGGGCGAGCGCAAGCTGGGCGCCCTCGCCGTCCGCCTTGCCCCGTGCCGCCATCGCCGCCCTCCCCGCCGGTCCCGCGGCGGGACCGGTTCGCGGCGGTGTGATGCCGGCCTAGGGGGCGAAACGCAAGGCGGGAATCGGCATGGCTGCCGCCGCGGCCGCTTCCGCGGCGGCCAAAGGGGTCGGCGCGCCGGCGCCGGGGGCCAGAACCTGCGGCTGCAGCGGCGTCGCGGCGGCGAGTCGCAGCACCGGGCCGGCGGATGTGCCGCCCGTCGCGTTGTCCAGCACCAGCCCGGCGGCGGCGAGGTCTGCGGCCAGTGCGGCAAGGTCGGCAAAGTGGCGCAGGACGACACGGGCGCTCTGCCCGCCGACCGCAGGCACCGCATAGCTCTCGACCGCCGGCGACTCGTCGAGCGCGCGGCGGATCGCAATCCAGTCGGCCAGGCTGGCATAGGTCGCCGTCACGTCCAGCTGCGCGGTCGGCCCGTCGAAGCTGGGCCGGATCGCCCGGTCGACCCACAGCCGGTCCACCGCCGCGACCACCGCGTCGACGGCAGCGGCCGGAACCGGGTCGCCCGCCGGCAGTGCCAGGCTGGTCGCGGTGCGCCAGCCGTCCGGGCCCTGGACCGACACCGTCGCGGTGCCGCCGGCCTCGTAGGTAGCGACCAGCGCGCCGTCGGCGCCGTAGCGGGCGGCGAGCGCGGCAAGCGCCTGCGCATCGGCAACCGTGGCCTCCGCGGTCGAGATCGCGTCGACGTCGCCCAGATCGGCGAACGGCACCAGCAGCGGGGTCAGGCCCGCATCGCCGTCGTAGCGCTGCCAGGCATCGAGCCAGGGGTTGGGGCCGCTCCACAGCAACCGCTCGCCGCCGGGCCCGACATAGACCGGAACCACCACGAGCGCCGGCGACGGCCGGTCGGCGAAGGTCAGGTCGAAGGCAGCGAACAGGCCCTGCAGTGCATCGGCCCTGACCAGCACGCGGCTGCGGCCCTCGGCCAGCGGCGCGACATCGGCGATGTAGCCGGCGACATTGGGTCCTGCGGCCGCCGGCAGGCGTCCGTGGTCGCGCGACGCGGTCAGCCGTCGCATCACCTGGTCGAGCGCGGCCGACTCGGGCGCGCCCGCGGCGAGGATGGCGGCATAGGGTTCGGTCGCGCCGGCCGGCCCGGCCACGACGGCCAGCGCCAGCGCAGCCGAAACGCCCAAAGCCGCGCCGATTCGCCGTGTCCGTCCTGCCATGGGTTCGATCTCCGCTTTCGCCTCGCCCCGAAATCGGGCATGTGAAGGGCGGATTTGGGCCAAATTACGATCCCTTCATCGGAACGCACGTGAGCAACGCCTATCGCGAGGCCGGCGTCGACGTCGAGGCGGGCGACCGCTTCGTCGACAGCATCAAGGCGCTGGCGGCATCCACCGCCCGTGCCGGCGCCGACGCCGCCCTGGGCGGGTTCGGCGCGCTGTTCGACCTGAAGCGGGCCGGCTTCCGCGACCCCATCCTGGTGGCGTCGACCGACGGCGTCGGTACCAAGGTCAAGCTGGCCGCGGAGACCGGCCGTCACCGCGGCGTCGGCATCGACCTGGTCGCGATGTGCGTCAACGACCTGGTCGTGCAGGGGGCCGAGCCGCTGTTCTTCCTCGACTACATGGCCAGCGGCCGGCTGCGGCCGGAGGTGGCCCATGCGTTGGTCGACGGCATCGCCGACGGCTGCCGCCAGGCCGGCTGCGCCCTGATTGGCGGCGAGACGGCGGAGATGCCGGGGGTCTACGCGCTGGGCGACTACGACCTCGCCGGCTTCGCGGTGGGCGCGGCGGAGCGCGGCGCCGTGCTCGACGGCCGCACGATCCGCCCCGGCGACGCGGTGATCGGGCTTGCCTCCGACGGCGTCCACGCCAATGGCTTCTCGCTGGTGCGGCGCGTGCTTGCCGAGGCGGCCGTCGATGCCGCGGCCGCCCCGCCCTACCCGTCCGACGCCGCCAGCCTGGTCGAGGACCTGATGCGGCCGACGCGCATCTATGTCCGCGCCTGCCTCGCGGCCCACCGTGCCGGGTTGGTCGCCGGCTTCGCCAACATCACCGGCGGCGGGCTGGTGACCAACCCGCACCGGGTGCTGCCGCCAGGCACGGCGGTGCGGATCGACTGCGCGCGGTGGACGCCCGCACCGGTGTTCCGCTGGCTGGCAGCGAAGGCGGCGATGGACCCGCACGACCTGGCCGGCACGTTCAACTGCGGCATCGGCATGCTGGCCTATGTGCCCGCCGCCAAGGCGGACGTGGCGCTGGCGCTGTTCCGCGAGATGGGCGAGCGGCCATGCGTGATCGGCGACATCGTCGCCCACGACGGACCGACCACGACGATCCTCGAGGGCCTCGACACGTGGCGGTCCTGAACGTCGGCATATTGATCTCCGGCCGAGGCTCGAACATGCAGGCCCTGGCCGCCGACCTCGCCCGGCCGGGCGCTCCGGCCCGGGTCGCGCTGGTCGTGTCCAACCGGCCCGACGCGGCGGGGCTGCAGGCCGCCGCCGCGCTGGGCCTCGCCACCGAGACGGTGGACCACGCCGCCTTTGCCGACCGCGAGGCCTTCGAGGCGGCGGTGACCGCCGCGCTGGAGGCGGCCGGCTGCCGGCTCGTCTGCCTGGCTGGCTTCATGCGGGTGCTGGGCCCGGCGTTCGTCCGGCACTGGGCCGGGCGGCTGGTCAACATCCATCCGTCGCTGCTGCCGGCCTACAAGGGGCTGCACAGCCACGCGCGCGCGCTGGCGGACGGGGCCGCCGAGGCCGGCTGCAGCGTGCACTGGGTCACCGACGAGCTGGACGGCGGGCCGGTGATCGCCCAGCGCCGGGTGCCGGTGTTTGCCGACGATACCGCCGAGACGCTGGCGGACCGGGTGCTCGAACAGGAGCACCGGCTCTATCCGGAGGTGGTGCGCGCCATCGCCCACGGCACGGTGCGGGCGCGGGCCTGAGTCGCCCGGGCGCTACTGGCCCTGGCGCAGCCCCTTGACGAACTCGCCGAGCCCGATCTGGCGCTGGCGGCGCAGCCGCTCGGCGCGCAGGATCGCCTGCACCGAGGCGACGCTGTCCTCGAAGTCGGTGTTGACGATGATGTAGTCGTACTCGGCGTAGTGGCTCATCTCGTCGGCCGCCTTGGCCATGCGCTGGGCCACCACCTCGTCGGGATCCTGCGCGCGGCTGCGCAGCCGGCGCTCCAGCTCCACGGTCGACGGCGGCAGGATGAAGATGCTGACCAGGTCGTCGCGCGCCGCCTCGGCCACCTGCTGGGTGCCCTGCCAGTCAAGGTCGAACAGCATGTCGCGGCCCTGCGCCAGCGCCTGTTCGACCGGCCGCCGCGGCGTGCCGTAGTAGTTGCCGAACACCCGGGCGTGCTCCAGCAGCTCGCCGCGGTTCAGCATCAGGCCGAACTCCTCCTTGCCGACGAAGTGGTAATGCACGCCCGACACCTCGCCCGGCCGTTTCGCCCGCGTGGTCGCGGACACCGACAGGTCGATGCCGTCGTCGCGCTCCA
This sequence comes from Alphaproteobacteria bacterium, assembly GCA_041396705.1. Lineage (NCBI taxonomy): Bacteria > Pseudomonadati > Pseudomonadota > Alphaproteobacteria > Alphaproteobacteria bacterium. The sequence goes on along the minus strand of JAWKYB010000002.1, from coordinate 461,289 downwards.
GCACGGCGCGGCTGATCGAGGTCTTGCCGGCACCGGACGGCGACGACAGCACCAGCATCAGCCCGCGCCGGTGCACGCCGTCGTTGAGCAGCAGGCCGGCGGGCTGTGGCGCCGGCCTACTCGACATTCTGGACCTGCTCGCGCATCTGGTCGATCACGGCCTTCAGCCCCAGGCCGGTCTCGGTCAGCGCGAGGTCGGCCGACTTGGCGCACAAGGTATTGGCCTCGCGGTTGAACTCCTGGCACAGGAAGTCGAGCCGGCGCCCGATCGCGCCGCCGGCGTCGAGCAGCCCGCGCGCCGCCGCGACGTGGCCGGCGAGCCGGTCCAGCTCCTCGCGGATGTCGGCCTTGGCCGCGAGCAGCGCCACCTCGTGCGCCAGCCGGTCGGCCGGCATGTCGGGCTTGTCCACCAGCAGCGACGCGACGAGGTCGCCGAGCCGGCCGCGGATCGCCGCCGGCTGCGTGCCGGCCAGCGCGCCGGCCTTGGCGACCAGCTGCTCGATCTCGGTCAGCTGGCCGCGCAGCGCCTGCTCCAGGTGGGCACCCTCCTCGGCGCGCGCTTCGGCCAGCCGGCGCATCGCCGCCTCGGCGTCGGCCAGCAGCGCCGCATCCAGCGCCGCCGTGTCGTCGGCCGGACCGGCCTCGTCCTCTTCCTCGACCACGCCCCGGATCGCCATCAGGGCCTCGAACTGCAGCGGCCCGCCGGCCACCCGGTCGCCCAGCCGCGCGCGTTCCGCCACCAGCGCATCGATCCAGTCGCGGTTGATGCGGAAGCGGCGCGCGCGCTGACTGCGGTCGATGGTGAGGGCAATCTGCAGGCTGCCGCGGGAGAAGGCGGCCTGGGCGCGGCGCCGCACTTCCACCTCCAGCCGCTCGAATCCGGCCGGCAGCCGGCAGCGCAGGTCGAGCCCGCGGTTGTTGACGCTCTTCGCCTCCCAGGCCCAGGCCGGCCATTCGGCGTTGCCGTCGGTCTGCGCATGCACCTGCGGGGCGCTGTCCTGCCGGGCAAAGCCGGTCATGCTCGCTATCGCCATCCAGGGGACTCGGAATCTGCTTGTCTTGCCAGTCGGTTGGCGTGGAACCTAGAGCAGGCGTCAATTGCGAGGCAACAACCGCGAGACCATGGCCGGCCCGCGCGCCCATCCCGCGCCCACCGCGATCCTGATCACCGGCGCCAGCAGCGGCATCGGCGCCGCCCTGGCCCGCCGCTATGCGGCGCCCGGCGTGCGACTGGCGCTCGGTGGCCGCGACCGCACCAAGCTGGCGGACGTCGCCGCGGCCTGCCGGACCCTGGGCGCCGCGGTCGCGGTCGACGCCGTCGACGTGACCGACCGTGCCGCGATGCGCGCCTGGGTGGAGGCGAGCGACGCGCTGGCGCCGCTCGATCTCGTCATCGCCAATGCCGGCATCTCCGCCGGCACCGGCGACGGCAGCGAGAGCGAGGACCAGGCGCGCCGCGTGATGGCGGTCAACCTGGACGGCGTGCTCAATACCATCCATCCCGCCATCGACCGGATGCGCGCGCGCCGGTGCGGCCAGGTCGCGCTGATGGCGTCCGTGGCCGCATTCCGCGGGTTTCCCGGTGCGCCGGCCTACAGCGCGTCGAAGGCGGCGGTGAAGGCCTATGGCGAGGCGCTGCGCAGCGACCTCGCCCCGGCCGGCATCCGGCTCAGCGTGATCTGCCCCGGTTTCGTCGCGACGCCGATGACCGCGATCAACCGGTTCCGCATGCCGTTCCTGATGTCGGCGGACAGGGCAGCCGGGATCGTCGCGCGCGGGCTGGCCCGCGACCGGGCGCGGATTGCCTTTCCGTGGCCCACCCACTTCGCCGGCTGGCTGGTCGCCACCCTGCCCTGCGCCTGGGCCGACCGCCTGCTGCGGCGCCTGCCCGCGAAGGACTCCGCCGAAGGCTGACACGCTGCAGGGGCCGGACCCGCGACGGGCTTGCGTCGAAATAAAATCAAACGTATGTTTTAAATTGAAAGGATGCGGTCGCGATGGACGAAGGCGGCTCCGCAAGGCGCAAGGGCGGCTACCGGCGCGGCGACGACAGCCGGCAACGGATCGTCGAGGCGGCGCTCGACGTGTTCGGTCATGCCGGCTACGACGGCGCGACGACACGCACGCTGGCCGCGGCGGCCGGCGTGAACCTCGCCGCCATCGGCTACTACTTCGGCGGCAAGGAGGGGCTCTACCGGGCGGTCGCCGAGCACATCGTCGCCGAGATCGCGGCGCGCCAGGCGCCGATGGTGGCCCGGGTCCACGCTGCGCTCGGCACCGGCGAGCCGTCGGGCGATGCCGCCCGCACCCTGCTGCTCGACGTTCTGGATTCGCTGGCCGCGATGCTGATCGGCAGCGCCGAGGCCGAACGCTGGGCCAGATTCGTGATCCGCGAGCAGATGGACCCGTCGCCCGCCTTCGACGTGATTTACGACGGCTTCATGCGCGGGCTGCACGGCCTGTGCTGCCGCCTGGTCGGCCGCCTGCGCGGCCGTCCGGCCGACGATGCCGAGGTGGTGATCGTCACCACCACCCTGTTCGGCCAGATCCTGGTGTTCCGCGCCGCGCGCGCCACCGCCCAGCGCGCGCTCGGCTGGACCGCCTACACGCCCGAGCGCACCGCCGCGATCCGTGCGGTGATCCGCCGCCAGGTCGCCGCAATCCTCGACAGCCAGGCGGAGGCGACGTCATGAACCGGCGCATTCCCATCGTCGTGCTGGCACTGGCCGCGGCGGGCGCAGCCGGCTGGTACGTCCTGTGGCCGCGCGAGGAACCGGCCAATGACGGCACCATCGTGCTGTACGGCAATGTCGACGTGCGCCAGGTCGAGCTCGGCTTCCGCGTCGGCGGCCGGCTGGCCCGGATGCACCTGGAGGAAGGCGACCCGGTCGCCGCCGGCCAGTTGCTGGCCGAGCTGGACAGCCAGCCGCTGGAGGACAACGTCCGCCTGGCCGAGGCCCAGGTCGCGCTGCAGCAGGCCAACCTGCAGAAGTTCGAGGCAGGCTCGCGGCCGGCCGAGATCGCCCAGGCCGAGGCGCAGGTGGCCGAGCGCCAGTCCGAGCTCGACAACATCGTCCGCAACCTCAACCGCCAGGCCCAGCTGCTCGACAGCGGCTTCGCGGCGCAGCAGGCCTATGACGACCTGCGTTCGCAGCGCTCGGAGGCCGAGGCGCGGCTGCGCTCGGCCCAGCGCGCCTACGACCTCGTCGCCGAAGGCTTCCGGGCCGAGGACGTGGAGGCGGCGCGGGCCAATCTCGACATCGCCGAGGCCAGCCTCGCCCGCGCGCTCACCGACCTGGCCGACGCCCGGCTGACCGCACCCGAGGGCGGCGTCGTGCTGACCCGCATCGCCGAACCCGGCGCGATCATGGCGGCGGGCGCGCCGGTCTATGCGGTGACGCTGAGCGACCCGGTCTGGGTCCGCGCCTACGTCACCGAGCCCGACCTCGGCCGCATCCATGCCGGCATGGCCGCCTCTGTCGCCACCGACAGCGCGCCGGACCGCGCCTATGCCGGCCACATCGGCTTCATCTCGCCGGTTGCCGAGTTCACGCCCAAGAGCGTGGAGACCGCCGACCTGCGCACCGATCTGGTCTATCGCCTGCGGGTGATCGTCGACGACCCCGACAACGGCCTGCGCCAGGGCATGCCGGTGACCGTGACGTTGGAGCCGGCGCCGTGATCGTCGTCGAAGGCCTGACCAAGCGCTTCGCGCCGGCGGGCAGGCCGGCGCTCGACGGCATCGACCTGCAGGTCGCCCCCGGCCGATTCACCGGGCTGGTCGGGCCGGACGGAGCCGGCAAGACCACGCTGATCCGGCTGATGCTCGGCCTGCTGCGCAGCGATGCCGGCACCGTCACGGTCGACGGCCTGGATGTGGCCGCCGCGCCGACCGCGGTGCGCGAGCGCGCCGGCTACATGCCGCAGCGTTTCGGGCTCTACGAGGACCTGACCGTCGGCGAGAATCTCCGGCTCTACGCCGACCTGCGCGGCGTGGTCGGCGCGGAACGGCAGGCGCAGCTCGACCGCCTGCTGCAGTTCACCGACCTCGCCTGCTTCACCGGACGGCTCGCCGGCGCGCTGTCCGGCGGCATGAAGCAGAAGCTGGGGCTGGCCTGCGCCCTGATCCAGCGGCCGCGGCTGCTGCTGCTGGACGAACCCAGCGTCGGCGTCGACCCGATCTCGCGTCGCGAGCTGTGGCGCATGGTCCGCACCCTGGTCGACGACGGCATCGCGGTGCTGTGGTCGACCGCCTATCTCGACGAGGCCGAGCAGTGCGACGACGTGCTGCTGCTGAACGAAGGTCGCCTGCTGTTCGCCGGGCCGCCGGCCGGGCTGACCGCGCGGGTCGCCGGCCGCACCATGCACCTGACCGGCATCGCGGGCGGGCGCCGCGCCGTGCTGGCGCGCGCGCTGGAATCGCCGGCGGTGATCGACGGCGTGATCCAGGGCAGCGCCGTCCGCCTGGTGCTGCGCGAGCCCGCCACGCCCGCGGTGCCGGCCGCGCTGCCCGGCCTCGACGGCGCCCGGCTGCAGCCGGTGTCGCCACGCTTCGAGGACGCCTTCGTCGACATCCTCGGCGGTGGGCCGGGCGGACGGTCGAGCCTGGCCGAATCGATGCCGACGGCGCCGGCCGGCGACGGCGCGGTGATCGAGGCGGTGCACCTGACGCGGCGGTTCGGCGAGTTCACCGCGGTCGACGATGTCTCATTCCGCATCGCCCGCGGCGAGGTGTTCGGCTTCCTCGGTCCCAACGGCGCCGGCAAGTCGACCACCTTCAAGATGCTGTGCGGGCTGCTACAGCCCAGCGAGGGCCGCGCGCTTGTCGCCGGCCTGGACCTGAAGACGGCCTCCAGCGACGCCCGGCGCCGGCTCGGCTACATGGCGCAGAAATTCTCGCTCTACGGCAATCTCAGCGTGCGCCAGAACCTGGCCTTCTTCGCCGGCGCCTACGGGCTTGCCGGTCGGCGCCGCCGGACGCAAATCGGCCGCATGGTCGAGATCTTCGACCTCGGCCCCTATCTCGGCGCCTCGGCCGGCGAGCTGCCGCTCGGCATCAAGCAGCGGCTGGCGCTGGCCTGCGCGGTGATGCACGAGCCTGCCGTGCTGTTCCTCGACGAGCCCACCTCCGGCGTCGACCCGATCACCCGGCGCGAATTCTGGACCCACATCAACGGCATGGTCGAGAAGGGCGTCACCATCATGGTGACCACCCACTTCATGGACGAGGCGGAGTATTGTGACCGGATCGCGCTGATCTACCGCGGCCGCGAGATCGCCACCGGCTCGCCCGACGCGCTGAAGGAGAACAGGCGCGGACGTCCGCGCAGCCGGAAGCCGACCGCTGGAGGACGCCTTCATCGCGCTGGATCAATCGTTCGACGGGCGCGCGGCGCGAGGCGGCATGAGCGCTGCCGGCTGCGCCCGCCGCGGCGGCCCCGCGGGCCGTTTCCGCGCGCGCTGGTGGTGAAGGAGATGATCCAGGTGCTGCGCGACCCCAGCAGTATCCTGATCGCCTTCGTGCTGCCGCTGATGCTGCTGTTCCTGTTCGGCTACGGCGTCTCGCTCGATCGACCCGGATCGCAATCGGGCTGGTGGTCGAGGACGATTCGGCCGACGCGCGCGACCTCGCCGCGGCCTTCGCCCATTCGCGCTTCTTCGACGCGCGCCTCGCCCACGACCGGCACGGGCCCGAGGCCGACCTGGTCGCAGGCACCGTGCGCGGCATCGTCGTCATCCCGGCCGGCTTCGGCGCCCGGATGAGCGGCGGCGCCGGCGCCCCGGCGATCCAGGTCATCGCCGACGGTACCCAGCCGAACACCGCCAACTTCGTCCACAACTACGCCGAGGGCGTCTGGCAGGCGTGGCAGGGCGCCCGCGCGCTGGACGGCGGCCGGTCGCTCAGCCCGCCGATCGCGCTGGCGCCCCGGGTCTGGTTCAACGAGGAGCTGGTCAGCCGCAACTTCCTGGTGCCCGGCACGGTCGCACTGGTGATGACGCTGATCGGCACCCTGCTGACCGCGCTGGTGATCGCCCGCGAGTGGGAGCGCGGCACCATGGAGGCGATGATGGCGACGGCGATCGGCCGGCTGGAGCTGCTGGCCGGCAAGATCGTACCCTACTTCGTGCTGGGAATGGCCTCGATGCTGATGTGCACGACCATCGCGCTGACCCTGTTCGCGGTGCCGCTGCGCGGGTCGTTCGGGGCCCTGTGCCTGGCCTCCGCCGCATTCCTGGTGCCGGCGCTGGGCCAGGGCTACCTGATCTCGGCGGCGACCCGGAACCAGTTCGTCGCCTCGCAGCTGGCGCTCCTGACCGGCTTCCTGCCGGCGATGCTGCTGTCGGGCTTCGTGTTCGAGATCGACAGCATGCCGGCGCCGATCCGCGCGCTGACCCACGTGGTGCCGGCCCGCCACTTCGTCGCCAGCCTGCAGACGCTGTTCCTGGCCGGCGACATCTGGCACCTGCTGCTGCCCGCCCTGGGCATGATGCTGGCCATCGGCGCGGTGTTCTTCGCGCTGGCGGTGCGCGTGACCCGCCCGCGGCTGGACTGATCGTGGGCGGGCGCATCGCAGCTCTGATCGTCAAGGAGCTGCAGGCGATCCTGCGCGACCGGCGCGGCCGCATGGTGCTGATCGGCCCGCCGATCGTGCAGCTGTTCGTGTTCGCCTTCGCCGCGACGCTGGAGGTCCGCAACGTCTCGCTGGCCGTGCTCGACCAGGATCGCGGCCGCTGGTCGGTCGAGTTGGTCGAGCGTCTGGCCGGCACGCCCACCTTCACCTCCGTGCGCGCCGTCGCGCGCCCGGCCGAGATCGCCGAGCTAATCGATACCCAGGAGGTGCTGGCGGCGGTGCATATCCCGCAGGGCTTCTCGGCCGACATCGCCGCCGGCCGCCCGACGACCGTGCAGATCGCCCTGGACGGGCGCCGGTCTAACGCCGCCCAGATCGTGCAGGGCTATGTCGCACGCATCGTCCAGGCGATGGCCGCGGACGCCGCCGATGCCTATGGCCGCCCGGCCCCGCCCGGCACGCTGGTGGTGCGCAGCTGGTTCAATCCCAACCTGATCTACCGCTGGTTCACCGTGCCGAGCCTGATCGGCACCATCGGCCTGCTGATCGGGATCTCGGTGACCGCGCTGTCGGTCGCGCGCGAACGCGAGCTCGGCACCTTCGACCAGCTCATGGTGTCGCCGCTGACCCCGGCCGAGATCGTGATCGGCAAGAGCGTGCCGTCGCTGATCATCGGCCTGGTCCAGGGCACCATCTTCCTGGCGATCGCGACGCTGGTGTTCGGCATCCCGTTCACCGGGGCGACCTGGCTGCTCTATGCCAGCCTGGCGGTCTACCTGGTCGCCGTGATCGGGATCGGGCTGTTCATCTCGGCCGTCGCCCAGACCCAGCAGCAGGCCTTCCTCGGCGCCTTCGTGTTCGCGGCGCCGGCGATCCTGCTGTCGGGCTTCGCCACCCCGGTGGAAAACATGCCCGACTGGCTGCAGGCGCTGACCGTGGTCAACCCGCTGCGCCATTTCCTGGTCATCATCAACGGGCTGTTCACCAAGGACATGCCCGCGGCCACGGTGCTGGACAACGCCTGGCCGCTTGCCGTCATCGCGCTGTGCACCATGTCGGCGGCCGCCTGGCTGTTCCGGCGGCGGATCGCCTGAGGCCGGTCAGTTGCCGGCGCCGTCGTCCGCGCCTTCGCCCTCGGGCGCTTCTTCGCCACTGTCCTCGCCCTGCCCGTCCTGCTCGGTCGCCTGGGCTCGCTCGCGCTCCAGTTCACGCCAGCGCTGCACGTTGCGTTCATGCTCTTCCAGCGTGCGCGCGAAGGCGTGGCCGCCGCTGCCGTCGGCGACGAAGTACAGCTCGTCGGTCTGCGCCGGGCGCAGCACCGCTTCGATCGCCTCGCGGCCCGGGTTGGCGATCGGCGTCGGCGGCAGGCCGTCGATCATGTAGGTGTTGTAGGGCGTCAGCGTCTCGAGCTCCGAGCGCAGCAGGCCCCGGCCGAGCGGGCCGGTGCCCAGCGTGATGCCGTATTCCACCGTGGCGTCGGCCTGCAGCCGCATGCCCCGCTTCAGCCGGTTGATGAAGACGGCGGCGACGCGCGGCATCTCCTGCACGTTGCCGGCCTCCTCCTGCACGATCGACGCCAGGATCACCGCCTCGTCCTGCGATTCGACCGGCAGCTCGTCGGCGCGCTGCGGCCACATCTCGGCCAGCACCGCCTGCATGTCGTCGTGCATGCGCTGGATCAGCGATTCGCGGCTATCGCCGAACTCGTAGAAATAGGTCTCCGGCAGCAGCTCGCCCTCGTCGAACGCCGTCTCGATGTCGCCGGTCAGGCCCTCGGCCTCGTTGACCAGCCGCAGGATCTGCTCGGTGGTCAGGCCTTCGGGCACCGTCAGCCGGCGCTGCACCAGCGGGCCGTCGATCAGCTGCTGGCGCGCCTCGCGCGCGCTGATCCCCGCCGGCATCGCGAACTCGCCGGCGCGCAGCGGCGCCGCCGCGTCGGGCGCGATCACCGTCCGCTCCAGCCAGTCGGCGTATTTGAAGATCATCGGGTCCTCGATGACGCCGGCGTCGCTCAGCGTCTGCGCGATCTGGTCGACGGACGAGCCGCGCGCGATCACCACCCGGGTCTCGGTCTGCAGCGGTCCCGGTGCCGTGTAGCGCGCCCAGCCCCAGGCGAAAATGCCCGCGGCGACAAGCCCGAGGATGAGCACCAGACCGACAAGACGGCCGAGGAACTTCAGCATTGGCGGCTCCGGCCCGATCGCTGACACTGGTCGCCGGGGTCACACATCCTGTCGCGGCTGCCCCCGGTCCGGCACCTGCGACTTGTCGTGCCGGCCGCGCGGGCCGGCCGACCGTCAATCCACCGCGCGGAAGATCAGCGAGGTGTTGGTCCCGCCGAAGCCGAATGCGTTCGACATCGCGATGCGGCAGGGGTGGTCGCGCCCGGACAGCGGCACCAGGTCCATGCCGGTCGCCTCCGGCGAGGGCTCGTGCAGGTTCAGCGTCGGCGGCACGCCGTTCTTCTGGATGGCGAGGATCGCATAGATCGACTCGACACTGCCGGCCGCCCCGAGCAGGTGGCCGATCGCCGACTTGGTCGACGACATCGGGATGCGCCCGACATCGTTGCCGAACACGGTGCGGATCGCCCGCAGCTCGACCACGTCGCCGGCCGGCGTCGAGGTAGCGTGCGCATTGATGTAGTCGACGTCGCCCGGGCTGAGGCCGGCGCGCTTCAATGCGTTCTGCATGGCGCGGATGGCGCCGTCGCCATTCTCGGCCGGCGAGGTGATGTGGTGGGCGTCGCCGCTGAGGCCGTAGCCGACGACCTCGGCCAGGATGTTGGCGCCGCGCCGGCGGGCGTGCTCCAGCTCCTCCAGCACCACGATGCCGGCGCCTTCGCCCATCACGAAGCCGTCGCGGGCCTCGTCCCAGGGCCGCGAGGCTTCCTGCGGCCGGTCGTTGAAGCCGGTCGACAGCGCCCGTGCCGCGGCGAAGCCGGCGATGCCGAGCCGGCAGATCGCGGCCTCGGCGCCGCCGGCGACCATCACGTCGGCGTCGTCCAGCATGATCAGCCGGGCCGCGTCGCCGATGGCGTGCGCGCCGGTGGCGCAGGCGGTCACCGCGGAATGGTTCGGGCCGCGGAAGCCGTATTTGATCGACAGCCGCCCGGAGGCCAGGTTGATCAGCGCGGCCGGGATGAAGTGCGGCGAGATCCGGCGCGGGCCGCGCTCGTGCAGGGTCAGCGAGCCGTTGTAGATGGTCTGCAGGCCGCCGATGCCGGAGCCGATCATCACGCCAGTGCGGACCTGCTGCGCGTCGGTCTCGGCCACCCAGCCGGAATGCTCGACCGCCATCTGGCCGGCGGCGAGCGCGTAGACGATGAACTGGTCGACCTGGCGCTGGTCCTTCGGGGTGACATAGCTGTCGGCGTGGAACTCGCCCGGCCCCTCGCCGACCGGCACCTGGCCGGCGATCGTCGCCGGCCGGTCGCCCGTCTCGAAATGCGCGATGCTGCGGAGGCCCGATTCGCCGTTCATCAGGCGGCGCCAATTGACATCGATGCCGACGCCCAGCGGCGTCAGCAGCCCGATGCCGGTGACCACTACCCGTCTCATCTCATCACCCTGGGCCGACAGCCCCGCGGCATCACCGCCGGGCCGCCGCTGCCCCCCTTGTCCAGAGCATCCGCGGCGGCCGGGACCGTCAGGCGGCGTTCTGCTGGATGAACTCGATGGCGTCCTTGACGGTGGTGATTCGCTCGGCCGCGTCGTCGGGAATCTCGACCCCGAACTCTTCCTCGAACGCCATGACCAGTTCGACGGTATCGAGGCTGTCCGCACCGAGATCGTCGATGAAACTGGCGTTGTCGGTCACCTTGCCTTCCTCGACGCCGAGATGCTCCACGACAATCTTCTTAACGCGTTCCGCGACATCGCTCATCTATTGGTCCCTCATTGGCGGTTGCCGTGACGATTGCTTCGGATTGCGGGCTCGTCCGGCCGGTATGGCTGCAACGGTTGGCACCGGCGCGCGTGGCCGCCCCCATGGTCCGCTCGGGCGAGTCCGGCCGCACGCCGCCAGCCTGGGCCGACCGGATGCGGCCTGACTGAGCGCTCGCCCTTACCATCGGGCGACGCCGGGCGCAAGCCCGCGCATGGCCGGCGCCGGGGCCTGCGGCCCCCGCTCAGATCATCGCCAGCCCGCCGTTCACGTTGAGCGTGTGGCCGGTGATATAGGACGCCTCGCTGCTGGCCAGGAAGGTGACCGCGGCGGCCACCTCGGCGACCGTGCCCAGCCGTCCGGTCGGGATCGGATCGGCCATGCGCTTGTGCTGTTCCTCGGTCAGCGCGTCGGTCATCGTCGTCACGATCATCCCCGGCGCGACGCAGTTGACCGTGATGTTGCGGGTCGCGACCTCGGCCGCGATCGCCTTGGTCATGCCGATCATGCCGGCCTTCGACGCCGCATAGTTGGCCTGGCCGGGATTGCCGATCACGCCGACGATCGACGAGATGCCGACGATGCGGCCGTAGCGCCGCTTCATCATTCCGCGCAGCACCGCCCGCGCCAGCCGGAAGCCGGCGGTCAGGTTGACTTCCAGCACCGCGTTCCAGTCTTCGTCGCTCATCCGCACGGCCAGGCCGTCGCGGGCGAAGCCGGCGTTGTTGACCAGGATGTCGATACCGCCCCCTGCCGCCGCGGCCAGGGCCTCCGCCTCGTTGGCCACGGCCTGGGCCGCCTCGGCGCTGGCGAGGTCGCCGACCACCACATGCGTGCGCTCGCCCAGCTCGTCGGCCAGCATCTGCAGCGCGTCCGCGCGACGGCCGGTCAGCACCACGCCGGCGCCCTGGCCATGCAGGGCGCGCGCGATCGCGCGGCCGATGTCGCCCGATGCGCCGGTCACGAGCGCGGTCCGTCCGGTCAGGTCAAACATGGGGAGCGTTCCTCCGTTGCTGCGGCCGCCGGTCTTGCGTTGCGGGGACGTGGCCGGCCTGCGCTGTTCGATGTGGTGCGGCGCCCGACGGGCCCCTACTGGAGATCGGCGATCAGGCTTTCGATGTCGGCGACGGTCGAGACCGCGCGGGCCTGCAGCGACCGGTCGATGCGGCGCACCAGTCCGGTTAGCACGTTGCCGACGCCCAGTTCGATGACCGTTTCGACACCATGGTCGCGCAGGAATTCGACCGATTCGCGCCAGCGCACCGCACCGGTCACCTGGCGGACCAGCAGGTCGCGGATCTCCGCCGGGTCCTCGACCGGGGCGGCGGTGACGTTGGCGACCAGCGGCGGGTCCGGCGGCAGGATGGCGGCGGCGGCCAGGGCCTCGGCCATCGCCTCGGCGGCCGGCGCCATCAGCGCGCAGTGGAACGGCGCGCTGACCGCCAGCTTGACGGCGCGCTTGGCGCCCTTCTCGCCGGCCAGCGCGATCGCGCGGTCGACGGCCGCGGCATGGCCGCTGACCACGACCTGGCCCGGCGCGTTGTCGTTGGCGGCCGCGCAGACCTCGCCCTGGGCGGCCTCGGCGGCGACGGCCTCGGCCGCTTCCAGATCGAGGCCGAGCAGGGCCGCCATGGCCCCCTCGCCCACCGGCACGGCGGCCTGCATCGCCCGGCCGCGCAGCTTCAGCAGCCGGGCGCAGTCGGCGACGGTCAGCGCACCGGCGGCGCACAGCGCGGTATATTCGCCTAGCGAATGGCCGGCGACGTAGCGGCCCTTCTGCGCCAGCGCAATGCCGCCCTCGCGCGCCAGCACGCGCACCACCGCCATGCTGACCGCCATCAGCGCCGGCTGGGTGTTCTCGGTCAGCGTCAGTTCGGCCTCCGGTCCCTCGGTCATCAGCCGGAACAGGTGCTGGCTGAGCGCGTCGTCGATCTCCTGGAATACCTCGCGCGCCACGGGAAAGGCCTCGGCCAGCGCGGCACCCATGCCGACGACCTGCGCGCCCTGACCCGGAAAGACGAATGCGTTGGACATGGCCCGGCCCCCGATTGCGATCCGTTGCGAGGATGAAAGCGCTGCCTGATGCCGCCCCGGCACGGCGCTGTCAACTGCGCTGCGCGGCGCAGGTGGGGACAAAAGGCTTGCACGGCGACGGCGGATTGAGGATAACCCCGCCCGCAACTCCTTGCCGCCACGCCCCGCGTGGCGGCTTGGTGTGTTTGCGGCGCCGCGCAGGCGGCAGCGGGCACACCGTATCAGCCGTGGGGAGTAAAACATGGCATTGTACGAGTGCGTGTACATCGCACGCCAGGACATATCGTCCAATCAGGTCGACAGCCTGAACGAGACCTTCAGCGGCGTCATCGGCGCCAACGGCGGCACGGTTGCCAAGACCGAGTACTGGGGTCTGCGCAACCTGTCCTACCGCATCAAGAAGAACCGCAAGGGTCACTACGTGCTGATGAACATCGACGCGCCGCACCCCGCGGTGGCGGAGATGGAGCGGCAGATGTCGCTGCACGAGGACGTGCTGCGCCACATGACAATCCGCGTCGACGAGCTGGAGGAAGGCCCGTCGGCGATGATGCAGAACCGTGGCGAGCGCGGCGACCGCGGCGGCCGTGGGCGCGACCGCGACCGTGACCGTGACCGCCGCGACCGGTTCGGCGACCGCCCGCCGCGGCGCGAGCGCGGTGACGGCGAGGGCGAAACCTCCACCGAAAGCGAAGGAGACGGCGAATGACTGCGGCAGCCACCACCGTCCGGCGCGCCACCGTCGGCCGCCGGCCGTTCTTCCGCCGGCGCAAGACCTGCCCGTTCAGCGGACCGAACGGCATGAAGATCGACTACAAGGACGTCCGTACCCTGCAGCGCTTCATTTCCGAGCGCGGCAAGATCGTGCCGAGCCGCATCACCGGGGTCTCGGCCAAGAAGCAGCGCCAGCTCGCCAACGCGATCAAGCGGGCGCGGTTCCTGGCCCTGCTGCCCTATGTCATCAGCTAGCGGCGCGCCCGTCGGCACCGGAGAGGCATGACCATGCAAGTCATCCTGCTTGAACGCATCGAACGGCTCGGCCAGATGGGCGACGTCGTCAACGTGAAGCCGGGCTTCGCCCGCAACTTCCTGCTGCCCCAGCGCAAGGCCTTGCGCGCCACGGATTCCAATCGGGCGCTGTTCGAGACCCAGCGGGCGCAGCTGGAGGCGGTGAACCTGAAGCGCCGCCAGGAGGCGGAAGCGGTCGCGGGTCCGCTCGACGGCATGACCGTGACGCTGATCCGCCAGGCCAGCGACATGGGCCAGCTCTACGGCTCGGTCACGTCGCGCGACATCTCCGAGGCGGTGACCGCCAACGGCGTCACCGTCGCGCGCAGCCAGATCGTGCTGAACCGGCCGATCAAGACGCTGGGCCTGCACCAGATCCGCGTCGTCCTGCACCCGGAAGTAGCGGTCGAGGTGACCGCCAACGTCGCGCGCACCGAAGACGAGGCCGCCATCCAGCTCGAGCGCGGCACCGCCGTGCTCGGCGTCGAGCAGTTCGAGGAAGAGGCCGAGGACGAGGCCATCGCCGAGGAACCCGCCGAGCCGGCGGCCGAGGAAGCGACCGAAGCCGGGGCGGCCGAAGACTGAGGCGATCGCGGGCCCCGATCCCGGCTTGCCGGGCGAAGGCAAATTTCACAAGATATGGCGGCGCGTCGCGATGAACGACGCGCCGCATGCATTTTGACGCGTCGGAAGGAGCCGGGGGGCGGTCGATGCTGTTGGCGCATCTGATGAGCGACCTGATCAAGGTCGGGCAGTTGACCATGATCGACGCGACGGGCAAGACGCACGTCTTCGGCCCGCCGGACGGCAGCCCGGCCGCGACGATCCGCATTCACGACAAGGCGATGCACCGCAAGCTGTTCATGCGGCCGCAGCTGTATTTCGGCGAAGGCTACATGGACGGCGGCTGGACGCTGGAGCAGGGCACGCTGCACGACGTGCTGACCATCATGTGCGCCAACCTGGAGCGGTTCGAACGCCATCCGCTGCAGCGCACGCTGGACAGCCTGGGCCGGCTGCTGCGCCGGGTCTGGCAGTACAACCCGATCGGCAAGGCCCAGCGCAACGTCGCCCACCACTACGACCTCAACGACACCCTCTACGACCTGTTCCTGGACAGGGACCGGCAGTATTCCTGCGCCTATTTCGCCGACCCGGGCGACAGCCTGGAGACCGCCCAGCACAACAAGAAGGCGCACATCGCTGCGAAGATGCTGCTGGAGCCCGGCCAGAAGGTGCTCGACATCGGCTCCGGCTGGGGCGGGCTCGCCCTGTTCCTGGCCCAGGCGGCGGGCTGCGACGTCACCGGCCTGACGCTGTCGACCGAGCAGCACAAGGTGGCCACCGACCGTGCCCGTGCGGCCGGGCTGGAGGATCGGGTGCGCTTCCACCTGCGCGACTACCGCGAGCAGACCGGCCAGTTCGACCGCATCGTCTCGGTCGGCATGTTCGAGCACGTCGGCGTCGGCCACTACATGGAGTATTTTGGCAAGGTCAAGGACCTGCTGGCCGATGACGGCGTCTGCCTTTTGCATTCGATCGGCCGGATGGAGCCGCCAGGCTCGACCAATTCCTGGCTGCGCAAGTACATCTTCCCCGGCGGCTACACCCCGGCGCTGTCCGAGACCCTGAGCGCGATCGAATCGGTCGGGCTCTGGGTCACCGACATCGAGATCCTGCGGCTGCACTACGCCGAGACCCTGCGCCACTGGCACGACCGGTTCCAGGCCAACCGCGAGCGCATCGCGCAGCTCTACGACGAGCGCTTCTGCCGGATGTGGGAGTTCTATCTGGTCGGCTGCGAGATGAGCTTCCGCTTCATGGGCCAGATGGTGTTCCAGATGCAGATCGCCAAGCGGCAGGACGCGGTGCCGCTGACCCGCGACTACATGCTGACCGCCGAGCAGGCGCTGCGCGGCGACAAGCCGAAACGCCGCAAGGCCGCCTGAGGGCTTGCGCCGTTGCCGCCGCGCCACCGCGCGACGGCGGCAACGGCGGATTTCCGCGAGGGTGGATTCTTATCCCCGTTATCCAGATGATCCACAGGCGGGTCGCGCACACAGCCCCGAGTCGAATTGCTAGGGTGCCGCGATGGACATGGATCACGGAGGTCACCCCCCGCCGCCTGATCACGGTGAACCCTCGTCGCACGAGGGCGATGGTGGCCTAGCCGGGCTGATCGACCCGGCCAGCTTGCAGCTGCAACCGCACAATTTCGAGGCCGAGGCCGCCCTGCTGGGCGCGCTGCTCGCCAACAACGTAGCCTATGACCGGGTGTCGGACTTCCTGCGGCCGGAGCATTTCGCCGACGCCGCCCATGCCCGCATCTTCGAGGCGATCGGCCGCCTGATCTCGGCCGGCCAGCTGGCCAACCCGGTGACCCTGCGCCATTTCTTCGAGCGCGACGCCGACCTGGAGGAGATCGGCGGCGTCGACTATCTGGCGGAGCTGGCCGGCTCGGTGATGACCAGCAGCAACGCGGCCGACTATGGCCGGCTGATCCACGACCTGTTCCTGCGCCGCCAGCTGATCGCGCTGGGCGACGAGATGCTGATCGACGCGCGCAGCTTCGACATCGACCTGATGGCCAACCGCCAGATCGAGAAGGCGGAGCAGAGCCTGTTCGACCTGGCCACCTCCGGCGAGCTCGAGCGCGGCTTCCAGGATTTCGGCCTGGCGCTGTCGAAGGCGATCGACGTCACCGAATCCGCCTATCGCCGCGAGGGCAAGATCAGCGGCGTGCCCAGCGGCTTCCGCGACCTCGACGCCAAGCTCGGCGGCCTGCACGCGTCCGACCTGCTGATCCTCGCGGCGCGCCCGTCGATGGGCAAGACCTCGCTGGCCACCAACATCGCCGTCAACGCCGCGATGTCGCGCACGGTCGACACCGATGCCGACGGCAACCGGGTCGAGACGCCGTGCCCCGTTGCATTCTTCTCGCTGGAGATGTCGGCCGAGCAGCTTGCCATGCGCGTGGTCTCGGAAAAGGTCGGCGTCTCGTCGGAAAAGCTGCGCCGCGGCGAGCTCGGCTCGGCGCAGTTCGACGCGCTGGTCGAGGCCAGCCGCGAGCTGGCCGCGCTGCCGCTGTACATCGACGACACGCCGGCGCTGACGGTAACCCAGCTGCGCACGCGGGCGCGGCGGCTGAAACGCACCAACGGCCTGGCGATGATCGTGATCGACTATCTGCAGCTGCTGGCGCCCAACCCCGGCCGGCGCAACGACAACCGCGTTCAGGAGGTTTCCGAAATTACGCGCGGACTCAAGGCGTTGGCCAAGGAACTTGATGTTCCTGTGCTGGCGTTGTCGCAGCTCAGCCGCGCGGTCGAGCAGCGCGAGGACAAGCGGCCGCAGCTGGCCGACTTGCGCGAGTCCGGCTCGATCGAGCAGGACGCGGACGTGGTGATGTTCATCTTCCGCGAGCAGTACTATCTGGAGCGGGCGGAGCCGTCGCAGCGCGACGACGAGCCGATGGACAAGTTCAACGACCGCCACGACCGCTGGATGCGGCGCTGCGAGGAGGTCTACAACATCGGCGAGGTGATCATCGCCAAGCAGCGCCACGGCCCGATCGGGACCGTGCGGCTGCGGTTCGACGGCCAATACACCAAGTTCACCGACATGGCCGACGAGGACCGGCTTCCTGAGCAGCGCTGAGCCAGATGTGATCCGCGCGGACAGCGCGCCCGGCGCGGATGCCGGCGGCTGCGGCGGCGTGCTCGACATCGATCTCGACGCGGTTGCAGCCAACTGGCGCCGGCTCGCCGCGCTCACCGCACCGGCCGAATGCGCCGCCGTGGTCAAGGCCGACGCCTACGGGCTCGGCGCCGGGCCCGTGGTCCGCGCGCTCGCCGCGGCGGGATGCCGAAGCTTCTATGTCGCCTTGCCCGACGAGGGCCGCGCCGTGCGCGCGGCGGTGGGAACAGGACCCGCGATCGGCGTGCTGGCCGGCTATCTTTCTGATGCCAGACAAATATATCAAACCAGCGATTTAACACCGGTTCTTAATACACCGCTGCAGATCGACGGCTGGGCGGCCGGCGGCGGCGGACGGGCGGCCTTTGTGCATGTCGACAGCGGCATCAACCGGCTCGGCCTCGGGCCCGAGCAGTGGCAGGCGCTTGTCACCGGCGGCGATCTCGGCTTCCCGCTGGCCGGCGTGCTGAGCCACCTTGCCTGTGCCGACGAGCCGGATCACCCGCTCAACCGCGCGCAACTCGCCGCCTTCCGGGGCGCGCTGGCGCGCCTGCCGGCCGGCACCCGCGCCAGTTTCGCCAACTCGTCCGGCATCTTCCTCGGCGGCGATTTCCATTTCGGGCAGGTTCGGCCCGGCGCCGCCCTCTATGGCGTCAATCCGACCCCCGGCCGCCCCAACCCGATGCGGCCCGCGGTGCGCCTGCGCGGCCGAATCCTGCAGGTCCGTCACATTGACCGGGGACAGGCGGTTGGCTATGGTGCGACCTACATCGCCCCATCGGCGCGGAAAGTCGCAACCGTTGCAGTGGGTTACGCCGATGGCCTGCACCGCGCCGCCAGCAATCGCGGCAGCGTCCTCTGCCAATCCCACGAGGCGCCGATCATCGGGCGCGTGTCCATGGACATGATCACCATCGACGTCAGCGACATCCCCGACCATGCCGCCCGCCCTGACCTGTGGGTCGACGTGATCGGGCCGCACCGCGACGTCGATGCGGTAGCCGCCGACTGCGGCACCATCGGCTACGAGGTGCTGACCGCGCTCGGCCGGCGCTATCGCCGGCGCTATCGCGGCGGCACGCACGACGGCGCGGCTGGCGGATGAACCCGCTCGCCGCCATCGGGCGGATCTTCCTCAACTTCCTGGCCGCCACCGGCCGGATCACGCTGTTCGCCATGCGCGCGCTGTCGCACTGCGTGCGGCCGCCGTTCTTCCCGCGGCTGATCCTGCGGCAAATGATCGACATCGGCTATTACTCGCTGCCGGTGGTCGGGCTGACGGCGGTGTTCACCGGCATGGTGCTGGCGCTGCAGAGCTATACCGGCTTCTCGCGCTTCTCGGCGGAATCCGCCATTCCGAACGTCGTGGTGCTGTCGATCACCCGCGAGCTGGGGCCGGTGCTGGCCGGCCTGATGGTGGCCGGGCGCATCGGCGCGGCCATCGCCGCCGAGATCGGCACCATGCGGGTGACCGAGCAGATCGACGCGCTGAAGACGCTGTCGACCAATCCGTACAAGTACCTGGTCGCGCCCCGGCTGATCGCCGGCATGACCATGCTGCCGCTGCTGGTGCTGGTGGCCGACATCATCGGCGTGTTCGGCGGCTATCTGGTCAGCATCTACAAGCTTGGCTTCAACCCGTCGACCTACCTGAAGAACACCATCGACTTCATGTCGACGGTCGACGTGCTGTCCGGCCTGGTCAAGGCGGCGGTGTTCGGGCTGCTGATCGCGATGATGGGCTGCTACCACGGCTACAACTCGCGCGGCGGCGCCCAGGGCGTGGGCGCGGCGACAACCAATGCGGTCGTCTCCGCCTCGATCCTGATCCTCTGCTTCAACTACATCATCACCGAGCTGTTCTTCGCGGCATGAGCACACCGGAAAGCGGCACCCCGTCGAACCCCGACGCCAAGATCTCGATCCGCACGCTGCACAAGCGGTTCGGCGAAAAGGTGGTGCTGAACGGGGTCGACCTCGATCTCGCCCGCGGCGAATCGCTGGTGGTGATCGGCGGTTCCGGCACCGGCAAGTCGGTGCTGATCAAGAACGTGATCGGGCTGATGAGCCCGGAGAGCGGCTCGATCCTGATCGACGGCGAGGAGACGGTCGGGCTCGGCAGCCGCGACCGCGACCGGGTGATCCGCAAGTTCGGCATGCTGTTCCAGGGCGGCGCCCTGTTCGACAGCCTGCCGGTCTGGGAGAATGTCGCCTTCGGCCTGATCCAGGGCCGGCGCATGCGCCGGGCGCAGGCCCGCGAGATCGCGATCGAGAAGCTGGGCCAGGTCGGTCTGGCGCCCGAGGTCGGCAAGCTGTGGCCGTCGGAGCTGTCCGGCGGCATGCAGAAGCGCGTCGGCCTGGCGCGCGCGATCGCCACCGACCCGGAGATCATCTTCTTCGACGAGCCGACCACCGGCCTGGACCCGATCATGGGCGACGTGATCAACGACCTCATCGTCAAGTGCGTGCGCGAACTCGGCGCCACCGCGCTGTCGATCACCCACGACATGGCCAGCGCGCGCAAGATCGCCGACCACGTCGCCATGCTCTACGAAGGTCAGATCATCTGGCACGGCCCGGTCGAGGACATCGACAAGGCCGAAAACGCCTATGTCGACCAGTTCATCCACGGTCGCGCCGAGGGGCCGATCAAGATGCAGCTTCGCCGCTAGGCGCGGGATCGGCGTGGCCCGCGCCAGGACCAGCTATGTCTGCCAGGAATGCGGCGCGGTCCATGCCAAGTGGGCCGGGCGCTGCGACGCGTGCGGCGGCTGGAACACGCTGGTCGAGGAGCTGGCGGCGCCACCGGCCTCGGGCACGCGGCGCGGCGGCGGCCGCGCGCCGGCGCTGGTCTTCGCCGAGCTCAAGGGAACGGCGCCGGCGCCGCCGCGGCGCGAAAGCGGCATCGCGGAGTTCGACCGCGCCTGCGGCGGCGGGCTGGTCGCCGGCTCGGCCGTGCTGGTCGGCGGCGACCCCGGCATCGGCAAGTCGACCGTGCTGTTGCAGGTCGCCGCGGCGCTGGCCCGCGGCGGCGCCCGTTGCGCCTACATCTCCGGCGAGGAGGCGGTCGAGCAGATCCGCCTGCGTGCAGACCGCCTGGGCATGGCCGACGCGCCGGTCGCGCTGGCCACCGCCACCGACATCGAGGCGATCACCGCCGCGCTCGAACAGGCCGGCCCGCCCGACGTGGTTGTGATCGATTCGATCCAGACCATGTACCTGCCCGGCCTGGAATCGGCGCCAGGCACGGTGGCCCAGGTCCGCGCCTGCGCCCAGGCGCTGATCCGGCTGGCCAAGGCGCGCGGCATGACGCTGATCCTGGTCGGCCACGTCACCAAGGAGGGCCAGATCGCCGGCCCGCGCGTGCTGGAGCACATGGTCGACACGGTGCTGTATTTCGAGGGCGAGCGCGGCCATCAGTTCCGCATCCTGCGCGCGGTGAAGAACCGCTTCGGCGCCAGCGACGAGATCGGCGTGTTCGAGATGACCGACCGCGGGCTGGTCGAGGTCGCCAACCCCTCGGCGCTGTTCATCGGCGACCGCGCCCGGCCGGTCAGCGGCGCCGCGGTGTTCGCCGGCCTCGAAGGCACCCGGCCGGTGCTGGTCGAGATCCAGGCCCTGGTCGCGCCCTCGTCGATGGCGACGCCGCGCCGTGCCGTGGTCGGCTGGGACAGCGCGCGCCTGGCCATGGTGCTGGCGGTGCTGGAGGCGCGCTGCGGCGTCGCCTTCTCCGGCCGCGACGTGTTCCTCAGCGTCGCCGGCGGCCTGCGCATCGCCGAGCCGGCCGCCGACCTCGCCGCCGCCGCGGCGCTGCTGTCGTCGCTGGCCGACGTCGCGCTGCCGCCGGAGACCGTCATCCTGGGCGAGATCGGACTGTCCGGCGAGGTGCGCCCGGTCAACCAGACGCCGGTGCGGCTGAAGGAGGCGGCCAAGCTCGGCTTCACCGCCGCCTGGACCCCGCCGGAACGCGGCCGCAAGACCGAGCGCGGCGCCGCCGGCCTCGCGCGCCGCGCGATGGACCACGTCGCCGATCTCGCCGCGGCCGTTTCCGTCGATTTATCCGGCGATGGCCGGTGAAGCGCATGCGCCGGAGGTGCGGCCGCAAAGTCCATGCAATCGCCCGACCGGCCTGCTAAACGGAGCGCGATGAACGATTTCGATCCCATGGTGGCCGGCGTGCATGTAGTCGACATCGGCGTGGCCGTCGTGCTGCTGGTTTCCGCCCTGCTCGGGCTTATCCGCGGCTTCACGCGCGAGCTGTTCTCGATCCTGGCCTGGGTCGGAGCCGCCGCGATCAGCTATTTCGCCTATCCCTATGTGCAGCCCTGGCTGGACGATCTGATCGGCATCTCGCTGCTGTCGGAGCTGGGCAGCGCGGTCGGCGTGTTCATCATCGCGATGATCGTGCTGACGCTGGTGTTCGCCGCGGTCGCCGACAAGCTGAAGGGCGAGCGGACCGGGGCGCTCGACCGCAGCCTCGGCTTCCTCTACGGCCTCGCCCGCGGCGCCGTGGTGGTGATCGCGGCCTACATGATCTTCTCCTGGTTCGTGCCGCGCGAGGAGCAGTGGCCGTGGCTGCTGACCGCGCGCGCGATCCCGCCGGTGCAGAACGCCAGCGCCGCGGTCGAGGAAGCGATTCCGCCCGAGACCTGGGCCTGGCTGTCCGACACCTTCGACCGCGAGCGGCCGGACTTCGGGCCGCAGGACACGCTCGACCCCGACGCGGCGGCGCGCCTGCTCAGCCAGCCGCCGCCGGGCCCGCGCGAGGGCGGCGACGACCCCAACTACGACAGCGGCTCGTCCTCGCGGCTTGACGAGATGATCCAGCGGCTCCAGGAAGGCGAGGGCGGGAACGCCCAACCGCAGCAGTGACCCCGGCCGAGGGCATGGACCAGGACAAGTTCCACGAGGAATGCGGCGTCTTCGGCGTGTTCGGCCATGCCGACGCCGCCGCCCTTACGGCGCTCGGCCTGCACGCGCTGCAGCACCGCGGCCAGGAGGCGGCGGGCATCGTCGCCACCGACGGCGAGACCTTCCAGGCCCACCGCGGCCGCGGCCAGGTCGCCGACAATTTCGGCGCGCCGGAGGTGATCGCGCGGCTGCGCGGCGACCGCGCCATCGGCCACAACCGCTATGCCACCACCGGCGAGGCGTCGCTCAGGAACGTCCAGCCGCTCTATGCCGACTTCGCCTTCGGCGGCTGCGCAATGGCGCACAACGGCAACCTGACCAACGCGGCGACGCTGCGCCGCACCCTGGTCCAGCGCGGCAGCATCTTCCAGTCGACCAGCGACACCGAGGTCTTCATCCACCTGATCGCCAGTTCGCCGGCGGCGACGGTGGCTGACCGGCTGTGCCATGCGCTCGGCCAGGTCGAGGGCGCCTACTCGCTGGTCGCGCTGACCGAGGATGCGCTCTACGCCGCGCGCGACCCCGCCGGCGTGCGGCCGCTGCAGCTCGGCACACTGGACGGCGCCACCATCGTCGCCTCGGAGAGCTGCGCGCTCGACATCATCGGCGCCGAGTTCGTCCGCGACGTCGAGCCGGGCGAGCTGCTGGTCGTCACCCGCGACGGCATCCGCAGCCGGCGGCCGTTCGCACCGGCGCCGCGGCGCATGTGCGTGTTCGAGTACATCTATTTCGCCCGCCCCGACAGCGTCGTCGACGGCCAGAGCGTCTATGAGGCGCGCCGCGCCATCGGCGTGGAGCTGGCGCGCGAGTCGCGGGTGGAGGCCGACCTGGTGGTGCCGGTGCCGGATTCCGGCGTGCCGTCCGCCATCGGCTATGCGGCGGAGGCCGGCCTGCCGTTCGAACTCGGCATCATCCGCAACCACTATGTCGGGCGCACGTTCATCGAGCCGACCGATTCCATCCGTCATCTCGGCGTGCGCCTGAAGCACAACGCCAACCGGGCTTATCTGGAGGGCAAACGCGTCGTGCTGGTCGACGACAGCATCGTGCGCGGCACCACCTCGCGCAAGATCGTCGAGATGGTGCGCCGCGCCGGTGCGGCGCAGGTGCACATGCGCATCTCCAGCCCGCCGACCACCCATTCCTGCTTCTACGGCATCGATACGCCGAACCAGGCCGAGCTGCTGGCGACCGGCCACGATGTCGCCGAAATGGCGCGCATGATCGGCGTCGACAGCCTGGCGTTCATTTCGATCGACGGGCTTTACCGTGCGCTGGGCCATGCCGGCCGGGACGGCGAGCACAGGCGGTTTTGCGACGCCTGCTTCACCGGCGACTACCCGATCCCGCTGGTCGACCAGCAGACCGGCGACATGCGTGCCGTCGTCTCGCGCATGGCCGATGCGCGCTGAGCGTAACAGGGGAGGCCCCCGATGCTGCGCCTGATCATCGTGCTGGCGATCGCCTTCGCCGCCTCGCAGTTCCCGCGATTCTACCAGTCCTACCTTTTCGCCACCGACGCGGACCTGCGCCAGGCGATGGCGGCGGGGGCGCCGTCGTGGCAGGTCGACCTGCTGAAGAGCCAGCGCACCGACCTGCTGGCGGCGGACGAGCCGCACATGCAGGTGGCCACATTCGTCGAGAATTTCGACGGCGACCGCGCGCTGCGCGTGATCAGCGACGACTTCGAGCCGCAGATACCCGAGGACGGTATCGGCTGGGCCTTCGGCGGCGTGGGGCTGCTGGCCGGCTTCCTGTTGACCGCCATCCTGTTCGCGCCGTTCCGGTCCCGGCGCCGGGTGATCACGCCCGCCGCGCCGCGGCCGGCCCGGCAGGCGCAGGCGCGCACCCAGCGCGCGGCCAGCCGCATCCCGGTCTCCGGCGGCGGTCTGAACGCGGCGATAAAGGCGGCGCAGCAGATGGCCGACCAGGTCAAACAGGCCGCCCAGAGCGGCGCCGCAGCGGTGCAGACCGGGCAGGCGGCAGCCGGCAAGTCCGGCGCCATCCAGCTCAGCCAGGTCCGGCGGCTGAGCGCGATCACCACCGCGTACAGCCGGCCTCCGGCAATCACGCGGCCCCGCGGCATCGGTTTCGAGGGCCCGATCGCGCGCCGGGTGCAGTTGCGTGACTGACGGTGACGGCCGGCCCGATCTGGGCGGTAGGATTGCGCTGGTCACCGGCGCCTCGCGCGGGCTCGGCGCGGCGATCGGCTGCGCCCTCGCCGCGGCCGGCGCCCACGTGGTGCTGGCGGCCCGCACCGTCGGCGGGCTGGAGGCGTGCGACGACGCGATCCGCGCCGCCGGCGGCCAGCGCCCCACCCTGATACCGCTCGACCTCGCCGACGGCGACCAGATCGACCGGCTCGGCCCCGCGCTCTACGAGCGCTTCGGCGGACTCGACATGCTGGTCTCCGCCGCCGCGGTGCTGCATGCGCTCAGCCCGGTTGCCCACGTGGCGCCTGCGCGCTGGGCTGACACCTTCCGGGTCAACGTCGAGGCGAACTTCCGTCTGATCCGCATCCTCGACCCGCTGCTGCGGCGCGCGGCGGCCGGCCGCGCCGTGTTCATCACCGACGCCGCCGGCCGACCCGGAACCGCCTACTGGAACGCCTATGCCGCCAGCAAGGCAGCGCTGGAGACGCTGGTGCTGAGCTGGGCCGGCGAGCTGGCGCGGATGAGCGTGCGCGTCAACCTGTATGATCCCGGCCCGATGCGCACCAAACTGCGCGCGACGGCCTTCCCCGGCGAGGACCCGGCCTCGGTTGCCGCGCCGGCCGACCGCGCCGCGGCCGTGCCGCCCCTGCTCGCCGCCGACTGCCGCCGCCACGGCGAGATCGTGCGCGCCTAGCCCGATCTCCGATCGCCCGGATCAGGCCTGCTTGACGTAGGGGTTCTTGCCGCGCCGCGGCAACAGGCGGATCGGCGTCCCCTCCAGGCCGAAGACCTGGCGCAGGTCGTTGGTCAGGTAGCGCTTGTAGGACTCCGGCAGCTCGGCCGGCCGGTTGACGAACAGCGCGAAGGTCGGCGGCCGCGTCTTGATCTGGGTCATGTAGCGCAACTGCAGCCGCCGGCCCTTCGGCGCCGGCGGCGGATGACGCTCGACCACGCCGGTGAGCCAGCGGTTGAGCTGGCCGGTGGCGATGCGCTTGTTCCACAGGCCGTAAGCCTCGATCACCGCCGGCATCAGCTTGGCGACGCCCTCGCCGGTCTGCGCCGACAGCCGCACCAGCGGCGCGCCGCGCACCTCGGGCAGGATCTCGCCCAGCCGCAGCGTCACCTCCTTGCCCACCGCGCTGCGGTCCTCGACCAGGTCCCATTTGTTGAGCACCAGCACCAGCGCACGCCCCTCGTTGGCGATCAGCCGGATGATGGCCAGGTCCTGCCGCTCGAGCGCCTGTGTCGCGTCGATCACCACCGCCACCACCTCGGCGAAGCGCACGGCGGTCAGGGTGTCGGCCACCGACAGCCGTTCCAGCTTGCCGGTGACGTTGGCCTTGCGGCGCAGGCCGGCGGTGTCGATCAGCTGCACCGGCCGCTCGCGCCAGGCATAGGCCACGCGGATGCTGTCGCGGGTGATGCCGGCCTCGGGCCCGGTCAGCAGCCGGTCCTCGCCGACCAGCCGGTTGATCAGCGTCGACTTGCCGACATTGGGCCGACCGACCACCGCCAGGCGCAGCGGCTTGGTCGGGTCGTCCTCTTCCTCTGCGGCGGGTTCCTCGTCGCCCGCTTCCGCCTGCGCATCCCGCACGGCGTCCGCTTCGGCCGCGCCCTCGCGCTCGTCTGCGCCTTCGGCAGGCTCGGCTTCGGCTTCGGCGTCGCCGCCGGCGGCCTCGACGATCGGGCGCAGCGCCTCGTAGAGGTCGGCCATGCCGGCGCCGTGCTCGGCGGAGATGGCCACCGGCTCGCCGAGGCCGAGGTCGAAGCCCTCATAGGCACCGGCCGCCGCGCTGCGGCTCTCGCACTTGTTGGCGACCAGGATCACCCGCTGCCCCTGGGTGCGCAGCAGCGCGGCGAAATGGCGATCGAGCTCGGTCAGGCCGTCGCGGGCGTCGAACACGAACAGCGCGGCATCGCATTGCGCCAGCGCGCGCAGCGTCTGATCGCGCATGCGGCCGGACAGGGTCGCATCGTCGCTGTCCTCCAGGCCGGCGGTGTCCATGACGGCGAAGCGCAGGTCGCCCAGCCGCGCGTCGCCCTCGCGCCAGTCGCGGGTGACGCCCGGGGTGTCGTCGACCAGCGCCAGCCGCCGGCCGACCAGCCGGTTGAACAGCGTCGACTTGCCGACGTTCGGCCGGCCGACGATCGCGATGCGTGCGGTCAATCCTGAGTCCCCGGGCCCACGTCGGGCGCGCCGGCGTCAGCGCAGCGCATAAAGCCGCGCATCGTCGGCAAGCAAGTAGATCGTGCCGCCCGCCGCCAGCGGTTCGATCCGGAACCCGGCGCCGCCGATGTCGCGCTGATCGACCGGCTCGCCGGTCGACGGCGACATCGCCACCGCCACGCCGTTCGAGCCGGCCACGATCAGCCGGTCGCCGACCAGGATCGGCCCGACCCAGTCGATCGGGTCCTCCTGGTCCTCCATGTCCTCGTAGCGCTGCAGCTGGGTCACCCAGCGGATCCGGCCGTCGGTCTCCGACAGGCTGACCACCTCGGCGCGGTCGGTGACCAGGAACAGCGTGTTGCCGGCCAGCCAGGGCGAGCTGGCACCGCCGGCCGGCTGTTCCCACACCCGGCTGCCGGTGCGCATGTCGAGCGCGGCGGACCGCCCGCTGTGGCTGACCACGAACAGCCGCGCGTCGCCGATGATCGGCCGTGCCCGGATGTGCGCGATCCGCGCTATCGCCTCGGTCGCGCGCGGCGCGACCAGGCGGTCGGACCACAGCACGCGGCCGTTCTCGACGCGCATCGCATAGACCTCGCCCGACGTGTAGGGCACCACCACCACCGAGCCGTCGACCGCCGCACTGGCCGAACCGAGAATCCCCGCCTCCTCGGCCGCGCCGCTGTGCGACCACAGCCGCTGGCCGGTGGCCGCGTCCAGCGCGACCGCACGGTTGTCGGCCGAGACGGCGAACACGCGCCCGGCGTCGACCGTCGGCGCCGACCGCGACGGGCCCGGCAGCGGCACGCGCCACACCACCGTGCCGTCGGCCGGCTCCAGCGCCATCGCCTCGGCCGAACCGGTGGTGACGAACAGCGTGTCGTCGGCGAAGGCGATGCCGCCGCCCAGCTCGCCTTCGTCCTCGTCCTCGGGAATCAGGTCGACACGCCACACCTCGCGACCGCCGGCGGCGTCGAGCGCGACCAGTTCGCCGTCGGCGTCGATCGCATAGATGCGCCCGTTGGCGACGATCGGCTGCACCAGCAGCCGCTCCTCGGAATCCGAACCGGCGCCGATGTCGGACGACCACACCACGCCCAGCCCGCCGCCGCCGGCGAGCCGCTGCGGATTGTGCTGTGCGTTGCCGCCGTCCTGCGGCCACTCGTCCAGGCTCTCCGCCGGCATGACGAACGGCTCCGCCCCAGCCTCGACATCGGGCGTCAGGGCCGGGTTGGCGTCCAGCACCGCCACCCGCGTGCCGGGAATCCGCTCGACCTCGTCGTCGCCGAACCACGAGCATCCGGCCAGCGCACCGGCCGACAAGGCCAACACGGCACCGCGCAGCCCGGTGCGGAATGCGTTGATCTGCATCAGCCGTTGCCCTCGCCGTCTGCCGGTTCGCCGCCGCCCTCGGCCGGAGCGGCGCCATCCGCGTCGTCGGCCGGGGGCGTCTCATCGGCGGGCGGCGCAGCCTCGTCGCCGGCTGGTGCCGGCTCCGGCTCGGTGGCGCCGGGTGCCGGCGTCTCGTCGGCGGGCGGCACGACCTCGTCGCCGGACGGTGTCGGCTCGGCTCCGTCGCGTCGGGCGCCGGCGTCTCGTCGGCGGGCGGCGCAGCCTCGTCGCCGGCTGGTGCCGGCTCTGGCTCCGTGGCGTCGGGTGCCGGCGTCTCGTCGGCAGGCGGCGCGGCCTCGTCGCCGGCTGGTGCCGGTTCTGGCTCCGTGGCGTCGGGCGCTGGCGTTTCATCGGCGGGAGGCGCAGCCTCGTCGCCGGCTGGTGCCGGCTCGGGCTCCGTGGCGTCGGGTGCCGGCGTCTCGTCGGCAGGCGGCGCGGCCTCGTCGCCGGCTGGTGCCGGCTCGGGCTCCGTGGCGTCGGGCGCCGGAGTCTCGTCGGCGGGCGGCGCAGCCTCGTCGCCGGACGGCGCCGGCGCCGTGTCCGCCGCATCCGCGCCGCCGCCGATCGCCGCCAGCACCTCCGCCGCCCGGCCGCGCAGGGCGATCGGCGCGTCGGCATCGTCCACGATCGCGGTCAGCCGCTCGCGCGCGGTGTCCAGGTCGCCCTCGCGCAGCGCCGCAGCCGCCACGATCTCGCCGACAAGGAACCGCCACGGGCTGTTGGCCGCGTCGAGCGCCGCAAGCTGGGTGCGCAGGCTGTCGGCACTGGCCGTCTCGGCCTGCAGCTCGGCGCTGAGGATCCGGGCGACGTCGCGCAGCACAGTGTCGACCTCGCCGGTATCGGCGACGGTGTTGTACAGCGCGATCGCACCGTCCGGGTCGTCGCCTTCGACCGCGCGCGCCGCGGCGTTCATCCGGGCCAGTGCCGCGATGTTCGGCTCCGCGTCGTCGGCGAATGCCGTCAGCGTGGCGACCGCATCGGCCGTCTCCTGTTCCGACGCCGTGCGGATCGCCTCGTTCAGCGCGCGCGTCTGGTCCTCGCTCACGCTTACCTGATAGGCGCGCCAGGCGACCACCGCCGCGGTGCCGGCGACGATCAGCACGGCCAGCGCCAGCACCATCCAGCCGTAGCGGCGCCACAGCGTCTTCATCCGGTCTTCGCGCAGCGCCTCGTCGACCTGTTCGAAAATGTCCGCCAATGACCTGCTCCCTTGCGCCGCGAGCCTTCGCCCCTATGGCGCCCTTGTCCATTCCCGGGCGCCGCGGCGCCCCCCGCATCGAGGCTGCCTCAATGCGCCTTCCACTTGATCGAGCATCCCATGCTCGGCACCTGCTCGCGCGGGCCCTGTCCGGTGGCCGCGATCTGCCGCATCGCGTCGAACAGCTCGCGCGGCGCGCCGGCCGGCGGCCGCTCCAGCCGGCCGGAGTCGAGCCGCCCACGGTATTGCAGCTTCATCTGCGCATTGAAACCGAAGAAATCGGGCGTGCATGCGGCATCGTAGGCCCGCGCCACCGCCTGGCTCTCGTCCCAGAGATAGGGGAAGCCCATGCGGTGCGCGGCGGCGAACGCCTGCATGTTCTCGAAGGAGTCGGCCGGATAGGCGCTGGCGTCGTTGGCGTTGATCGCCGCGGCACCGACGCCGTCGTCCCGCAACTCGTCGCAGACCGCGACCACCCGGTCGATCGTCGCCTTCACATAGGGACAATGGTTGCAGATGAACATCACCAGCGTCGCCTTCGGCCCGCGCACGTCGGCCAGCGACCAGTCGCGACCGTCGACGCCGCGCAGGCGGAAATCGACGGCGGGCCGGCCGAAGTCGCAGACGCTCGATTGTGCCGCCATCCTTTCCGTCCCTCGCCTTTCGCCGCTGGGCCCGGCCGGGATACTATGCAGCCGCACCGCGAACTCAAGCCAATCGGCAACGCCGCGGTAACCAACGGGCAACCGCTCTTAGCATAGCTTGCGCAAAGTCGTCGCCAAGCCGAGTGAGCCGACCCGCCATGCCAGTCGCCGCCCCTGCCCGTTCGCTGTTCCCGGTTCTGCTCGCCGTCCTGCTGGCCGGCGGCTGCACAGCCGTCAGCACCGGCGCCTCGATCGTGTCGCTGATGGCGACGAAAAAGACGATCACCGACCACGTGGTCTCGTTCGCAACCGAGATGGACTGCTCGACCATCGCGCTGGAGCGGGGCGAGCCCTATTGCACCGACCCGAATGCGCCGCAGCCGCAGATGCCGCTCTACCACTGCTACAGGTCCTTGGGCGAGATCACCTGCTACGAGACCGAGGACCCGTTCAACAACGGTCATCTCGAGGTGCGCTGATCGCAACCGCCGGCATGCCCGTCCTGCTGGACTCCGATTCAAAAATCCGAAACACTCCCTCGGCCATGCGCGTGTGAAAGCAACAGCCAGGGGGGGCATCTGCACCGACGATGAGCGTCGTCATTCGGCTTTCGGAGTTGCGGAATGCAAATGGGCGGATCGCATTCAACCGCCAGGAACTGAACAGGTTGCTCTCGCTGTATTCGCGCCGCGTCATGGCCGGCGAATGGCGCGACTATGCCATCGACATGCGCCGCGACGGCGCCGTCTTCTCCATATACCGCCATACGGCCGAGGGCCCGCTCTACGCGATCTGGAAGGTGCGACCCGGCAAGGGCGGCCCGTTCGAGTACGAGCTCTACCAGGGCGTGCGCCGGCTCAGCCGCTCACGCGCTTTGGACGAGACGCTGCGCACGCTCGAGCGCCGGCTGCGCGTCGTCGCCTGAGCGCACATACCGCAACGCCTGCCGCACCACATCGCCGGTCGCCGCGGCGTCGCGGCCCGCTTCCGACAGGTGCCGGCGCCAGGCCCGCGCGCCCGGCAGGCCATTGAACAGGCCCATCAGGTGGCGGGTGACCGACTTGGCCGGCACGCCGAACGCCCGCTGCCGGTCGATGTAGTCCGCCATCGCCTCCGCCACCTCCGTCCGCGACGGCACCGGCCGTGCATCGCCGAAGAAGCGCCGGTCGACATCGGCCAGGATCCACGGGTCCTGATAGGCGGCCCGGCCGAGCATCGCACCGTCGACGTGGGCGAGCTGCACCTCGGCGGCATCCAGACTGTCGATCCCGCCGTTGATCACGATGGTCAGGTCGGGTCGCGCCCGCTTCAGCGCGTGAACCAGGCCGTAGCGCAGCGGCGGCACCTCGCGGTTCTGCTTCGGGCTGAGCCCCTGCAGCCAGGCCTTGCGCGCGTGGACGACGAAGGTCCGGCATCCGGCAGCCGCGACGCGCGCGACGAAGGCGGGCAGCACCGTCTCCTCGTTCTGCTC
This sequence comes from Alphaproteobacteria bacterium, assembly GCA_041396705.1. Lineage (NCBI taxonomy): Bacteria > Pseudomonadati > Pseudomonadota > Alphaproteobacteria > Alphaproteobacteria bacterium. The sequence goes on along the minus strand of JAWKYB010000002.1, from coordinate 430,158 downwards.
GTCGACGCCCAGCCGGTGCTTGACGGTCACCGGCAGCGCGGTGGCCGCGCACATGGCGGCGACGCATTCGGCCACCAGTTCCGGCTGGCGCATCAGGCACGCGCCGAAGGTGCCGTTCTGCACCCGGTCCGACGGACAGCCGACATTCAGGTTGATCCCGTCATAGCCGAAGTCGGCGCCGATCCGCGCGCATTCGGCCAGCGCAGCCGGGTCGTTGCCGCCGAGCTGCAGCACCACCGGGTGCTCGGCCGCGTCGAAGCGCAGGAAGCGCCTCCGGTCGCCGAACAGGATCGCGCCGGTCGTCACCATCTCGGTGTACAGCGTCGCGCGGCGCGAGATCAGCCGCAGGAAATAGCGGTCGTGCCGGTCCGTCCAGTCCATCATCGGCGCGACGGCAAATCTGTGCGCGGACTCTCTCAAGGCTCGCTCTTTCGATGCACGGCAGCGCGCGGCGCCCGGTGCGCCGGGTTGCGCATCCTGTCGGGAAACATATAGCCCAGTTTGGCATCGCGCTGCGCATCCGCAAGGCTACGGCCCCGGACCGCCGCGCCGTCGCGCGACCTGTCCGGAGCCGTAGGATTGGCACCCACGCCGGCGGGTGGCGCCCGTTACGCCGGCGGTGGAGCAGGATACCAGCTGTCCGGCGCGGGGAAGGCGAAGTCCGGCGGCACCCGGTAGACCTCGAACACCGTGTGCAGCTCGTCCTCGACCGAGAAGTAGTGAAATTCGATCCCGCCGAAGATCACGCCCTGCTGGACCGAGCGATAGCCGCGCTCGACGAACTGGCGCACGCGTTCGTCATAGGCGACGCCGTTGCAGTTGAACGCCAGATGCTGGACCCCCTCGCCGCGGCTTTCCAGAAAATCGGAATAGAGCGACCGCCCACTGACCGGTTCGATCACCTCCCAATTCATGTTCTGGCTGTTGGCCAGGCAGAGCTTGACCGAGAAATCCGCCGGCTGGCCCAGATAGGTCGCCGACAGGTTCGAACGGTCGACCGTGCGGATCGTCCACGGCCCGATTCCCAGGTTGACGAAGCCCTGGAGAGTCTTGCGGTGGTCGCGCGTGACGATGCAGACCTGGATCAGGTTGCCGACAAAGCTGTTCGTCAGCTCCGTCGGCCCGACCACGCTCGGCAATTGCCGCATTCCCATCCTCCTGCTGCTGCGGAAGCGGCCGACGCAGTCACTCGCCGCCGAGATCGTGCTTGAACTGGTCGAGATCGACCTGCATGCCGTTCAGGAATGTGCTCCAATGTCGCTCCAGCGCGGCGACCAGTACCGCTTCCTCGATCTGGGCGTCGGTGGCGCCGGCCTGGCGTGCCGCATTGGTGTCTTCCCAGATGCAATATTGGCAAGGGATCTGCGCCGCGACGGCCAGGGCGATCAACGCCTTCGTCCGCACGTCCAACGCCCCGTCCTGCAGCTCGATCGCCTTCAGCTCGTCCCAGGCACCGGGCAGCGCCGCATCGGGGAAATGTTCCAGGAAGCCGGGGACCCGGCCGAAGACGCCCTCGATCTCGGCCAATGTCCTGGCCAGGGCATCCGCGGGTTCGTCGGCGACGGCCGGCGCGAACGCGGCGACGGCAGCCAGCAGGGCGGCGCTTGCGGCCGGCGTGCGCGTGCGAGTGGCAAACACGATCCTCATCTGTCGGAACTCCATCCTTGTTTGCGGACGAACGGTGGCTCGCCCGCTGGGAAGGATGCGTCCGGCCTCACCAAAGTTCGGCGGCGGCCCCGGCTTTCGGCATGTTCACGCGATTGTCATCGGATGGTCGCAGCGGCCGCGGCGACAGATGGATGTGCAGACGCTGCACCTGGCGCGCGCCCTCCTGCATCACCAGCACGCAGGCCGGCGGGCAGAGGTCGGGCTGCTCCGGCGGGTTCTGCAGCGGCCCCTCGATCACGGTCAGGTTCCCGCTGGCCATGATCCGCCGCGGGTCGAAGCGCACGCCCGTGGCCAGATCGCTATCCATCTCGACGTCGAAATGTGCCCGCCCGCGCGACTGCGTTCCGGTCGACCACACGAGGTGCAGGTCGTCGGCATAGTGCGAAAGGAAGGCATCGCGCCGTCCGCGATAGAGTTCCTTGAACCCGTCCTCATAGAATGCCTTACGTTCGGCCTGACAGGCCTCGGCCTCGGCATCGCCGCCGCCGGCGGCGGCGAGAAGCAGCTCTGCCAGCCGCGCCTTGGCATCCGACAACCGGCTGCGGACGGTGCCGACGGGAACGCCGAGGATTGCCGCAACCTCGCCATAGCTGTCGCAGGAGCCGAAGTAACGAAGGACGACGGTGGCGCGCAGGGATTCGGGCAGATGCTGCAGGGCCGACCAGACCCACGCGCGCAATTCGCGGCGTTCGATCCGGCTCTCGATCCGGTCTTCGTCCGGCATCTCGCGAAAGTGCCGATCCGCCTGGTCCCCGCCCACCTGCGGTCGGCTGCGCCGCCGTTGCATCAGGCAGCGGTTGCGCAGGATCGCGTACAGCCACCCGCCGACCGCCAGCGGATCGCGCAACTGGCGCAGCTTGCCGATGGCCGCCAGGAATGTGTCGTGGACCGCGTCCTCGGCATCGCTGCCGTAGCCCAGCAGACCGACCGCGGCGGCATAGAGGCGCGGGCGATAGCGCTCGAACAGCAGGCAGAAGCTCTCGGCGCAGCCGTTCATCGCCGCCCGCGCCAGGGCGCCGTCGCGCGCCGCCTGCCTTTCCGCGAGTTTGCCGTGCTCCACGCCGCCCTCCCGAAGCCGCACCCTATCAGAACTCAGGATGCGGCGTGCAGCGGGAAAGTTCGCCGGCACATGTCACGCAACCGTCGTCAAGGCCCGCCGCGATGATGTGCTATCGGATGCCGGTGCCCATGGCAGGCAGCGAAGGAACGACCGTTTGACCAGTTATGACGTGGCCATCGTCGGCGCCGGCATCGTCGGGCTGGCCCATGCCCGTGCCGCCGCGCTGCGCGGCAAGCGCGTCGTCGTGTTCGACCGCGACGCCCGCGCCAACGGCGCCTCGATCCGCAACTTCGGCTTCATCACGGTCACGGGCCAGGCCGCCGGCGACTGCTGGGCGATGGCACGGCATACGCGCGACGTTTGGGCCGAGGTGGCCGCGGCAGCGGGAATCCCGATCCTGCACGACGGGCTCGTGGTGACGGCGCGCCGGCCGGAGGCCGAGGCGGTGATCGACGCTTTCATGGCCACCGACATGGCGGCGGGTTGCCGCCGGCTGTCGCCCGCCGCGGCGGCGGTGCTGGTGCCGGCGTTGCGCACCGGCGCCGTCACCGCCGCGCTGCATTCGCCGCACGAACTGCGCGTGGAATCGGCGCAGGCGCTGCCGCGGCTGGCCGCCTGGCTGGCCGAGGCGCACGGCGTCGCCTTCCGCTGGGCCACCCATGTGCACGCGGTCGCGGCGCCGCGGATCGAGACCTCGCGGGGTCCCTTCGCCGCGGAAACGGTCGTCGTCTGCCCCGGCGACGACTTCCATGGCCTGTTTGCCGGGCGGATCGCCGGTTATGGCGTCACCCGCTGCAAGTTGCAGATGCTGCGCGTCGCCCCAGCGGCGCCGGTCCGGCTCGGTGCCGCGGTGATGTCCGACCTCGGGCTCGCCCGCTACCGCGGCTACGCCGACCTGGCGCAGGCGGCGCCGCTGAAGGCTCGGCTCGACGCGGAACAGGCCGACCACCGCGCCGCCGGCGTGCACCTGATCGTGGTGCAGTCGGCCGACGGCACGCTGGTGGTCGGCGACAGCCATGTCTATGCGCCGACGCCCGACCCGTTCGCCGCCGCCGCCGTCGACGACCTGATCCTCGACGAGATGGACCGCGTGCTCGACCTCGGCGCCCGCAGCGTCGCCGCACGCTGGATCGGCACCTATGCCAGCGCCGACGACCGCTGGCGGCTGACCGACCGGCCCGACGATGCCACCCGCATCGTCATCGTCACCTGCGGGGCCGGCGCCTCCACCGCCTTCGCGATCGGCGAGGAGACCGTCGCCGGGCTGTACGACTGAGCCGAAGGGAGACCGGCATGCCCCGATTCCAGGCTGTGGTGTTCGACTGGGCCGGCACCGTCATCGATTTCGGCTGCTTCGCGCCGATGGGCGCATTCGTCGAGGCGCTCGCCGCCTTCGGCGTCGCCGCCAGTATCGACGACGCCCGCGGCCCGATGGGCCTACCGAAGCGCGACCACATCCGCGCGCTGCTGGCGCTGCCGCACATCGGCGCGCAGTGGACCGAGGCGCACGGTGCGGCGCCGGACGAGCGCGCCGTCGACCAGGTGTTTCGCGTCTTCGTGCCGCTGAACGAGGAGGTGGCGTCCCGCCATGCCGCGCTGGTGCCCGGCGCCGGGCCGGCGGTGGCGGCGCTGCGCGCCCGCGGCCTCAGGATCGGGTCGACCACCGGCTACACCCGCTCGATCATGGCGCGCATCCTGCCGGTCGCCGCCGCCCAGGGCTATGCGCCCGACTGCCTGGTCTGTGCCGACGACGTCGCCGGCGGCCGGCCGGGCCCGGAGGCGATGCAGGCCTGCCTTGCCGCGCTCGACATCGCGGCGCCGGCGCTGGCGATCAAGGTCGACGACACCGAGCCCGGCATCGCCGAAGGGGTGGCGGCAGGCTGCGTTACCGTCGGCGTCGCGCTCAGCGGCAACTATGTCGGGCGCACGCCGGAGCAGCTGCTGGCGATGGCGCCGGACGCGGTCGCCGGGCTGCGCGATGCCGCGGCCGAACGCCTGAGGCGTGCCGGTGCCGACCACGTGATCGACACCGTCGCAGACCTGCCGGCGCTGGTCGCCCTGCTCGATCCGGGCTAACGAGGGCGCACAAGGGGTTTGCGGTGCGGGCCGGCCTCGACCATGATGCGCGCCGCTTGAACCCGATCGGAAAGAGGCCGCATGAGCGAGATCGACCGCGACGCATTCCTGGCATCGCTGGAACGCCTGCTGAGCGACAGCGACCAGGAAGTCCTGGCCGCCGCGCGCGAGATCAGGACCCAGATGACCGAGGCCGAGGTGAACTGGGACATGCTGCTGGTCCAGGCGCCGGGCGAGGACGACGACGGCTACGACCACCACGACGAGCCGGCGGACGATGCGGCCGGTTTCGACCAGGCCCCGGCCTCGACCAGCGGCGACCTCGCGCTGATCGACGAACTGCTGGGCAAGCACAGCGTCAGCGACGAAACGCGGGCCGAGCTGGAGAGCTATCGCGAGGACATCGCCGAGGGCGAGTTCTCCCAGTCCGACAGCCGCTATCTGCAGGCCCTGTACCAGCGCGTCACCGGAAAGAAGCGCTGAGGCCCGCGCGCGGCGGGCCATTTCGCTGTCCGCCGACGGGAATGGCTGGGGTGGCAGGATTCGAACCTGCGAATGCCGGTACCAAAAACCGGTGCCTTACCGCTTGGCGACACCCCAACGTGGCGCGATAAACTACAGGCGCGGCGGTCCGGCTTCAAGCCGGGCGGCCGCCGCGCGACCACCCGACAGAACCAGCGGGACGCCCCCATGACCGCAGACCATCAGGCCGACAATGCCGATCCGCACGACACCGGCCCCGACGACTGGCTGAGCCGGCTCGTCCACGCGCCGGCCGGCGCGGTGGTGACTTCGCGCGACCGCGTCGCCCCCGGCGAACCGGCTGGCGCGCCGCCCGAAGCGCCGGGCGTCGCGACGCCGACTGCCGTCCAGGCGCCGCCGCCGGCGCTGGCCGCGGCCGCCGCCGACAGTCCCGGCCCGGGCGACGCCGTGGTCGAGGTGCCGGTCGACGCGATCGCGCCGAACCCGGACCAGCCGCGGCGCAGCTTCGACGAGGACGAGCTTGCGGCGCTGGCCGCGTCGATCGCCGCCCAGGGCGTGATCCAGCCGGTGGTGCTGCGTCCGCGCACCGGCGATGCCGGCCCCTACCAGCTTGTCGCCGGCGAGCGGCGCTGGCGCGCTGCCCGGATCGCCGGCCTCGCCACGGTGCCGGCGGTCGTCCGCAGCCTGGACGATAGCCGCATGGCCGAGGTGGCGCTGGTCGAGAATATCCAGCGCGCCGACCTGCCGCCGCTGGAGGAGGCGCAGGCCTACCAGCTGCTGCTCGACCGGCACGGCTACACCCAGGACGACCTGGCCCGCCGCGTCGGCAAGAGCCGCAGCCACGTCGCCCATATGCTGCGGCTGCTGCGCCTGCCCGAGGCGGTGCGCGCCATGCTGCACGACGGCCGGCTCAGCGTCGGCCACGCCCGGCTCCTGGTCAGCGCGGCGGACCCCGAGGGGCTGGCCGGGCTGGTGGTCGCCCGCGGCCTCACCGTGCGGCAGACCGAGGAATTGCTGAAGCGCGCCGACCGCCCGGCGGCCATGACGCCCGCCGCCATGGCGCCTGCGCCCACGGCCGTTCTCGAGGACTGGGCCGGACGCCTCGGCGCCGCCTTGCAGCGCCCGGTGACGCTGAAGCCGGGCCGAAAAGGTGGCAGCGTGGTAATTCGTTATGACACCGAGGCGGATCTGGCCGCTATACTGCGTCGCATGGGCGGCTGAGCGCGAGTCCCGGTCGCGCCCGCTTGCCATGCGGTCCGCGTGACGCTGGAGCGGTCGGGCCGGCTGCCCAACGGCGGCGCCGCGCCGCGACGGGCTCGAGAAGGTGGGAGTGCGCACCGACATGCCGACGGATCGGACCCAGCACGGCATCGAACTCGGCGAGGAAGCGCTGCGTGCGGCGCGCATCGCGGCCCACCAGGCCGGCATGCCGGTGGCGCAATGGATCGCCGTCGCCATCCTGAGCGCCGCGGCGGAGCAGGCCGGCCTTGTCGCCGCTGCCGACGACGGCGTGGCCGCTGCGGTCGCCCGCATGGAAGCGAAGCTCGATCGCGCACTGGGCCAGGGCTACGACCGCGGCGGGCCGGCCCACGCAACCTGAAGCAACGGACACGTCCCAGGCCATGGCAGGCTCCCGCTCATTCGACATCAACGCGCTGGACGAAGACACCCTGCAGGTGGCGCGTGCCGCGGCGGAAGCCTCCGGCATGTCGCTGGAAGACTGGCTGGCGCGCACCCTCGGCGATGCCATCGCACAGCCCGAGCCGGACGAGGCGTCGACGAGCGACAGCCCGTTCGATGCGCCGCCGCACGGGCCCGGCCTCGCCTCGGCGCCGGCCGAACCGGTATCGCCCGAGGAACTGACCACCTACATGCCCGGCCGGATGCCGGCCGGCGGTCGCTTTCCGCCGGAGCCGCAGGGTGGCCCGATCGACCCCGATGCCACCGTGATCGCGGGCGGGCCCGACGAGGCGGCGGCATCCCGGCCCTCGCCATTCGCCGCCGCGGAGCCGCCGCGCGACGCCTTCGCGACACCCTCGCCCGGACCCGCACCTGCGCCCTTCAGCACGGCACCCGTCGACATGGCGGCCGACGGCGACCTGGCCGGCGCGCTGGCGGCGCTTGCCGGCTCGCTGGCGAGCGCGGTGTCGAGCCCGCGCTGGAGCGGGCGCATCGATGCGGTGCGCCGGGCTGCGGCCGGCGGCGCGACGGCAACCCCGGTCGCGGCGGCCGCATTCGCGGCACCGCGCACGTCCGCGGCCCCGCCGCCGCTGCCGGAGACGCCGCCCTTCGCCGCGTCGATGCCGCGCGAGCCGCAGTCCGGTCCGCGCGAGCCCGTGCTGCAGCCACCGCCGGCGGTGCCGCCGGCCCCGGCGGTCGTCGAGACGCCGGCGCCCGAACCGCGGTCGCTGCTGGCCGACGAAACGCCCGCGCCGGGCGAGCCGCTGCTGCGCCCCGACGAGGGCGACGACGAGCTGGAGCAGGCAATCGCAGCCGCACAGGCGCGCCGCCGCAATGCCGACGGTGCCGCCGGGCGCAGCCGTCGCCGCCGCGGCGCGGGCGGCTGGCTGGTCAAGGGGCTGGCCGGCGTCGTCGGGCTGGCCGCGCTCGCCGTGGTCGGCGTGCTCGGTTACACGTGGCTCAACCCCGACACCTCGATCGACCAAGTCACCGACGACATCGCCCGGACCGCCGACGACGCCTATCAGGCGGTCGCCGGCCAGATCGACAGCTGGCTCGGCAACGAGCCGGAGCAGGTCGACGACGGCCAGGGCGCGGCCGTACCGGCCGAGGGCAGCGGCGGCGTCGATACCGCCACCGGGCCGGACGCGCCGGCCGGCGACACCGCGGCGGCAAGCGATGCGGCGACGACGGACCGGCCGGACTCGACCGACGACGTCGCCACCGCCGCGACCGCCGAAACGGCGGACATGCCGGCGCAGACCCCGCCGGAGCCGCCGGCCGCGCCGGAGGCCAGCGACACGGCCGATGCGGCCGGCGCAACGCGCGGGGTCGACGCGCCGGCACCGGCGGAGCCCACCCCGCCGCCGGCATCGACGGCTGCGGCGGACGACACGCCGGACACCGCGGTACCGCCGGCCGCGGATGCGCTGCCGGCCGAGATCGCGGCGCTGCAGGCGCAGGCGGAGGCAGGCGATGCCGCGGCGCAGCGCATGCTGGGCCAGCGCTACCTGAACGGCGACGGGGTGACGCCCGACACGCGCAACGCCTATCGCTGGCTCGAGGAAGCGGCCGTCAACGCGGATGCGGAGGCCCAGTATCTGCTCGGCACGCTGTACGAGGCCGGCCAGGGCGTCGACCCCGACCCGCTGATCGCCATGGCCTGGTACATCAGCGCCTCGGAAAGCGGCCTGCCCGAGGCGAGCCTGCGGCTCGGCAAGATCTATCGCGACGGCGACCTGTGGCCGCAGAATTACGACGATGCCGCCGAGCTGTTCCGCGCCGCCGCCGATGCGCGGGTGGCGGAGGCGGAGTACGAACTCGCCCAGCTCTACGACTCCGGCCTTGGCGTCGATCGCAGCCCGCTGCTCGCCTATCTCTGGTTCAGCCGGGCGGCGGAGCAGGAGTTCCCGCAGGCGGCGGAACGGGTCGCGGCCCTGGAGAACCGCCTGTCGCCGGACCAGCTGCAGACGGCGCGCGAGATGATGGACGCGCCGCCGCCCACCGACACCAAGCTCTATGGTTTGCAGGCGACGCTGGACGGTACGATCGGCAGCGCCGACCAGCCGGCCCCCGACGGTGCAGCCGACGGTGCAGCCGACAGTCAGGCCGACGCCGCCGCGCAGCCGGCGGACTCCACCAACGCAGCGGCGCAGCCGCCGGCCCTCGGCGAGCCGATCGCCGTACCGAGCACGCCGCAGCCGGCCACGCCCGGCACCGGCGGGCAGACCATCGTCGTCGCGCCCGCGCCGACCGGCTCGACCACGCCCACCATCATCACGGTGACGCCGGACGCGACGCAGCAGGTCGCGACCGAGACCACGTCGGACTTCATCGCGCCGGCCCCGCTGAGCGCGGCGGCGATCCAGGAGATCCAGACCATTCTCAACGCGCTCGGCTATCCGAGCGGCTCACCCGACGGGGTCGCCGGCCGCCGCACGGCACAGGCGATCCGCGCCTACCAGACCGCCGAGGGGCTGCAGCCGGACGGCGTGCCGACGCTGAGCCTGCTCGCCCGGCTGCGCTCCGAGGCGCGCTGAGGTCTCAGGCCGGCTCCGGCACAGCAGCCGGCCAGCCGAGCAGGCGCGTCGCCCGGACCCACCAGCCCGGCTGGCGCCGCGCGATCGCCGCGGCGGCGTCGCCGGCCTGACGGTCGTTGCCGAACACGCCAAAGCAGGTCGCGCCGCTGCCCGACATCCGTGCAAGCACGCAGCCCGGCATCGACTGCAGGGCGCCGATCGCGTCGGTCACGGCGGGCGCGAGCCGGCAGGCGGAGGGCTGCAGCATATTGTGTGTCTCGCCAAGGGCGTCGGCCAGCGCCGCCGCATCGCCGGCGCCGGCGATCCGCTCCGGTGCGCACGGCGCCGGGGCGGCCTGCGGTGACCAGGCCGCAAAGACCGCGGCGGTCGGCAGGGCGACGCCGGGATTGACCAGCACGGCCGCCACCTCCGGAACGCGCTCCCGCGGCTGCAGCCGCTCGCCGAGGCCGCGGGCGAGGCACGGCCGGTTCAACAGGCAGGCGGGAACGTCGGCGCCCAGTCCGGCCGCCACAGCCGCAAGCCGGCCGTCGTCGTCGCCGATGCCGGCCCGGCGCGCGGCGAGGCGCAGCACCGCCGCCGCATCGGCCGAGCCGCCGCCAAGGCCGGCGGCGAGAGGCAGCCGCTTGTCCAGGCCGATGGCGAGGCGCGGACCGCCGAGCGCCTGCACGAATGCCCGCTCGGCACGCAGCGCCAGATTGTCCGCCTCCGGGCCGCTCGCGCGCAGCGCCGCCGCGAACGGGCCGTGCAGCGCCAGCGCGGGCCCGGCGGCGGGTGCGGCGGTGACCCGGTCGCCGCACGCGGCGAAGGCAATCAGGCTTTCGATCTCATGATAGCCGTCGGCCCGGCGGCCGAGCACGTGCAGGAACAGGTTGACCTTGGCCGGCGCGACCTCCGGCCGGGTCGCGGCGGTCAATCGACCGTCGGCCCGTCCGGCAGGCCGTCGGTCAGCTTGGCCTCAAGCGTCGCCGCCAACTCCTCGTCCGGGTCCAGTTCCATCGCGCGGTTCCACTGGTAGCGCGCCTCGGTGCGCCGACCGACCCGCCAGAACGCGTCGCCGAGATGGTCGTTGATCACCGCGTCGCCGGGCTCGAGCTCGACCGCGCGCTCCAGGTGCGGCACGGCGCCCTCGTAGTCGCCGAGCTTGTACAGCACCCAGCCCAGGCTATCGACGATGAAGCCGTCGCGCGGCCGTTCCTCGACCGCCGTTTCGATCATCTGCTTGGCTTCCTCCAGGTGGATGCCCTGCTCCACCCAGCTGTAGCCCAGATAGTTCAGCACGAACGGCTGGTTCGGTTCGAAATCCAGCGCGGCGAGGAAGTCCTTCTCCGCCCGCTCCCAGTTGCCGGTGCGCTCCAGCGCGATGCCGCGGTAGTACAGCAGCGACCAGTGCTCGTGCTTGATCTCCGGCACGCGGGCGAAGGCGCGCTCATAGGCGTCGAGCGCTTCCTCGTAGCGCTCCTGCCCGCGCAGGTAGTCGCCGACCGAGGCCAGCGGCACATAATCGTCGGGATAGGTGGCGGCCAGTTCCTCGAGCGCGGCGATCGCCTCGTCGACCTGGTCCAGGCCGTTCATCGCGTCGGCCATCGACAGCCGCGCCGAGAAGCCCATCGGCGAGGACAGCGGCACCTGCGCATAGACCGCGATGGCGTCTTCCTCGCGCTCCTGCGCGGCCAGGTTCTGCGCCAGCAGCGCAAGCGCCAGCCCGTTGCCGGGGTCGAGAAAGACCGCCAGCCGGCTGAACACGTAGGAAAAGATCTCGTTGCCTTCCTGGCTCAGCGAGCTTGCCACGCTGAAGAACAGGTCGCTGATCGCGGCGTCGGGCGTGGCCCGGTTCGGCGTCGGCGTGCCGTCGCCGTCGAGCCGCGCGACCGCCGCTTCGATCATGCGTCGCGACTCGGTGGCCTCGGCATAGGCCTCGTAGAGCGCGCGCGCCTCGTCCGCCCGGCCCTGGCGCTCGTACAGCGCGGCCAGCGCGTCCGTCACCGCGAAGGGCTGCTGGTCGCTGCCGCCGGCGCTGGCGAGGGTCGCCTTGTATTCCGCCTCGGCCGCCGCGGCATCGCCGAGATACTCCAGCAGCAGGCCGCGATTGACCGCATAGAGGCTGCCAAGACCCTCCGGCGCCGCGTCTGCCGCCATCAGGGCGAGCGCCTCTTCGCGCCTGCCGACCGCGGCCTGGGCCCAGGCCTGGACGAACGGCATGACGATCTGGTTCAGCCCGTACGCCTCCTCGGCCGCCAGCCGGTCGAGCGTTTCCTGGTAGGCGCCAGCGTGAAAGCGGTCGAGCAGCAGCACCATCGCCGGCAGCGGCTCGGTCTGCGCGGCCTCCAGCACCTGCGGCGCCAGCGTGAGCGCATAGTCGATCTGGCCCTCGGCGACGGTCAGCAGGAACAGCTGGCGCAGCACGTCGAGGTTGCCCGGATCGTCGCGCAGCGAGCGGCCCAGAAACTCGATCGCGGCCGGGTAGTCGCGCACGCGCTGCGCATGCCGTCCGGCCAGGTAGCTGCCCCAGACGCCGTGGGTCGGCACCGCCGCCGCCTCGGCCGTACCGGACACGGTCGGCAGCGCGGTCAGGCCGGTGCCGAGCAGGGCCGCCAGTGCCGTGTGCATGACCAGCCGACGCAACGGGCCATAGCGCAATATCATCGCTCGATCCTCTCGCTGCCGCGGGGGCGGCCGGCGTTCCGACAACCCCGGCGCAAAGGGCCGCGCACGGTAGAACCGCGCACCACGGCCGTCAATCCGACCGGCTCCGCTCGCCGCGCCCCCTGCAACCGGGCCGCTCTCACATGCCGGCATAGTTCGGTCCGCCGCCGCCTTCCGGCGTCACCCAGCGGATGTTCTGGGTCGGGTCCTTGATGTCGCAGGTCTTGCAGTGCACGCAGTTCTGCGCGTTGATCTGCAGCCGCGGCGCGCCGTCGGGCCCGTCGTGCACGATCTCGTAGACCCCGGCCGGGCAGTAGCGTTGCTCCGGTGCGTCGTAGAGCGGCAGGTTGAAGGCCACCGGCACCGACGGTTCCTTCAGGGTCAGGTGACAGGGCTGGTCCTCCTCGTGATTGGTGTTCGACAGGAACACCGAGGACAGCCGGTCGAAGCTGACCTTTCCGTCGGGCTTCGGATAGTCGATCGGCCAGCTCGCCGCCGCCTGCCGCAGCTGCGCGTGGTCGGGGTGGTGGTGCAGGGTCCACGGCGCACGCCCGCGCAGGACATAGGTATCGAGGGCCGAATAGGCCAGTCCCGGCAACAGGCCGTAGCGGAACGCCGGCCGGATGTTGCGGACGGCTCTCAGTTCCGGCCACACCCAGCTCGCCTCAAGCCGCTCGCGATAGGAGCCGGCCTCGACCGCCGGGCCGCTCGCCTCCTGGCCGTCGCCGGCCGGGTCCAGCGCCGCCGCCACTGCCTCCGCCGCCAGCATCGCCGACTTCATCGCGGTGTGAGTGCCCTTGATCTTCGGCACGTTCATGAAGCCCGCGGCACAGCCGATCAGGCAGCCGCCGGGGAAGGTCAGCCGCGGGACCGACTGGTAGCCGCCCTCGTTCAGCGCCCGGGCGCCATAGGCGATGCGCCGGCCGCCGGCAAACAGCGGCCGGAAGCGCGGGTGCGTCTTGAAGCGCTGGAACTCCTCGAACGGGTTCAGATGCGGGTTGGCGTAGTCGAGCCCGACCACGAAGCCTGCCGCGACGACGTTGTCCTTCAGGTGATAGACGAACGAGCCGCCATAGACGTCGTGCGACAGCGGCCAGCCGATCGAATGGGTCACCTGGCCGGGACGATGGTCGGGGGTGTCGACCTCCCACAATTCCTTGATGCCGATGGCATAGGTCTGCGGGTCGACGGCGGCGCGCAGGTCGAACCGGGCCATCAGCGTCTCGCTCAGAGAACCGCGGCAGCCCTCGGCGAACAGGGTCTGGCGGGCGCGCAGCTCCACGCCCGGCTGGTGGTTCGGCCCCGGCGTGCCATCGCGGCCGACGCCCATGTCGCCGGTCGCGACCCCGCAGACCGCGCCGGCCTCGTCGAACAGCACCTCGGCCGCGGCAAAGCCCGGAAAGATCTCGACACCCAGCGCTTCCGCCTCGCCGGCCAGCCACTGGCACAGCCGGCCCAGGCTGACGATGTGGTTGCCGTGATTGCGCATCTGCGGCGGAGTCGGCAGGCGCAGGGCCCGGCGCGGCGACAGATAGAGGAAGCGCTCGTCGGTCACCGGATTCTCCAGCGGCGCCCCGCGCTCCGCCCAGTCGGGCAGCAGCTCGTTCAGCGCGCGCGGTTCCAGCACGGCGCCCGACAGGATGTGGGCGCCGACCTCGGAGCCCTTCTCGATCACGCAGACGCTGAGCGCGCGCCCGGTCTCCGCCGCGCGCTGGCGCAGGCGAATCGCGGCCGTCAGACCGGCCGGCCCGGCGCCGACGATCACCACGTCGAAGTGCATCGCCTCGCGCGCCATCCAGTCTCCTCCCGTGCCGGGCGCGGCGGCCCGTGTGGCGTGTTGGCCGCCGACGGCGTTGGAGCTAGGATCGCCGGCGCGACAGACCGGTCACCATACCGCGGGCGACCGGCGAAAAAAACATCGCCACCGGCGAGGGAGATGGGCGTGCCGGAGCGCAGCCCGGCGGAGGCCGGGGTCCGACAGCTGCTGGACTGGTACCGCGCGATCGGCGTCGACGAGGCGGTGGGCGCGACTCCGGTGCGCGACTTCGAGCCGCCGCAGCGCATGCGGCCGGCGGCACCGGCGGCCGGGCCGGCAACCGGTTCGGCGGGCGAAGCGGCAGCAACCGCGCCGCGGCCGGCGACGGTGTCGCCGGTGTCGCGGTCGCAGCCTCCGGCGCGCCAGCCGGGGCTGATCGAGGCCAGCGACGAGGCCAGGCGCAGCGCCGCCGCGGCCCAGACGCTGGACGCGCTGCGCGCCGCGGTCGAGGCCTATGACGGCTGTCCGCTGAAGGCGACCGCCATGCACACCGTGTTCGCCGACGGCAATCCGCAGGCGGCGGTAATGATCGTCGGCGAAGCGCCGGGGGCCGACGAGGACCGCCAGGGCCTGCCCTTCGTCGGGCCCAGCGGCCAGCTGATGGATCGCATGTTCGCCTGCATCAGGCTGGACCGTTCGTCGCTCTACATCACCAACATCCTGCCGTGGCGGCCGCCGGGCAACCGCCAGCCGACGGCGGCGGAGATCGGCGCCTGCCTGCCGTTCTGCCGCCGCCATATCGAGCTGGTGCGGCCGCGCCTGCTGGTCCTGGCCGGCGGCACCGCCGCGAAGACGCTGCTGGACGTCAGCGACGGCATCATGAAGCTGCGCGGCAGCTGGCGGCGCTACCAGTCGCCGGGCCTGGACCGGCCGATCGACGCCATCGCGATCTTCCACCCGGCCTATCTGCTGCGCACGACCAACCAGAAGCGGCTGGCATGGCGCGACCTGCTGGCGATCAAGGACAAGCTGGCGGAGGGCGGCTGAGCGGCCTCCGATTGCCGTTGCAGCCGTAATGCAATATAGCGGCGTTCGGGCAGATCGAAGTTCAGGGGTAGGGATGATGAGGCGAACGGCACGCGCACTGGCTTCGCTCGGCCTGGTGGCCGCGGTCACGGCAGCCCACGCGCAGGACGGCGACATCGAGATCTTCGCCGACGTCACCGGCGCGGGAATCGGCGCCGGTATGGACTCGGTCCAGCTCGCCGCCGTGCCCGGCTACGGCGCCCTGCCGCTGATCGCGCGGACCGATCCGACCGAGACCCTGCCCGGCCTCGGCGGGCCCGAGCGCAGCGCGGAGCGCCCGCTCGGCCTTTCCGACGAACAGCTCTATCGCCAGATCTTCGCCGCCCAGGAGGCGGGCGACCTCGCCATCGCCGACGGCCTGATCCGCCAGCTCGGCGACACCCTGCTGATCGGCCACGTGCTGCATCAGCGCTACATGCACCCCACCGCCTATCGCTCGTCCTACGGCGAGCTGGCCGAGTGGCTGCGGCTGTATCACGACCATCCCGGCGCCGAGGAGATCTACGACCTCGCCGTGCGCCGCCAGGGCGCCGGCGATCCGCCGCCGACGCCGCCGTCGGTCACCGATGCCCTGTCGGCCTACGGCAACGGCGCCGCCGGGCGGGCTTCCGCGCCGGTCGACGTGGTGCGCGATTCGGATGGCGAGCGGGCCGCCCGTTCGTTGCTGAGCTCGATCCGCCGCAGCCTGCGCGACGAGGACCGCGCCGGGGCGCTGGCGACGCTTGCCGGCGGCAATGGCCTGCTGTCGTCGGCCGAGGCCGGCGAGGCGCGCGGTCTGATCGCCTTCAACGCCTTCCTCAACTCGGCCGATGCCGAGGCGCTGGAGCAGGCGGCGCTGGCCGTCGCCCAGGCCGGGAACGCCGCGCCGAGCGCGCTGTGGGCCGGCGGGCTCGCGGCCTGGCGCACCGGCGACTACGCGCTGGCGCGCGAGCGCTTCGCCGCGCTGGCGGCCTCGCCCTATGCCTCGCGCTGGACCCGCACCGCCGGCGCCTACTGGGCCGCACGCGCCGCCATCCGCGCCCATGCGCCGAACGGCGTCAGCGCGCTGTTGCGCCAGGCAGCCCAGGAACCCGACACCTTCTACGGCATGCTGGCGCAGCATGCCCTCGGGCTGCACGACCCGCGCAGCTGGACCGAGGCGCAGGGCTCCGACGACGTGCTCGGCACGGTGCTCGCCCAGCCGGCGGCCCGCCGCGGCCTCGCGCTGCTGCAGATCGGCCAGCCGGGCCTGGCCGAGGCCGAGTTCCGCAGCCTGGCCACCGGGCTCAACGGCCAGCAGATGCGTGCGCTGCTGGCCTTTGCCGCCGATTCCGACATGCCGTCGCTGGCGATGCGGCTGGCCGTCGCCTATGCCGAGCGCGGCGGCGAGCAGGTCTGGGCCGCGCGCTACCCGGTGCCGCGCTGGCTGCCGGCCAACGGGCTGCAGCTCGACCACGCCGTCGTGCTGGCGATCATGCGTCAGGAATCGGCGTTCAACTCGGTCGCGGTCAGTTCGGCCGGCGCTCGCGGCCTGATGCAGCTGATGCCGCGCACCGCCCGCTCGATGGCCCAGCGGCTGGGCATCGGCAGCGGCGATACCGCCGAGCTCGCCGACCCCGCCTACAACATGGCGCTGGGCCAGCAGTTCATCCAGGAACTGCGCAGCTACAGCTGGATCGGCGACGACATGTTCCGCATCCTCGCCGCCTATAACGGCGGGCCCGGCAACTTGCAGCGCTGGCTGGAGAGCGGTAATTTCGGCAACGACCCGCTGCTGTTCATCGAAACCATCCGTGCCGGCGAAACCCGGGAGTATGTGGAACGGGTGATGGCCAATCTGTGGGCCTATCGCCTGCGCTTCGGACAGCCGACGCCGGAACTCGACGACATCGTCGGCGGCGACTGGCCGCACTACCGCAACCTGAACGCCCAGGTCAGCATCGCTTCCCTGCCGCACTGAGGCGCGCCATATCGGGTCCATGAGCAAGGCGTTCTGGAAGATCGACGAGAGCCGGCCGTTCCTGCCGGTCGGCATCGCGGTGATGACCGTGTCGGACAGCCGCACGCCGGAGACCGACAAGTCCGGCGACACGCTGTGCGAGCGGTTGCAGGCGGCGGGCCACCGGCTGGCCGCCCGCACCATCGTCGCCGACGAGCAGGCGGCGATCGAAGCGCAGCTGCGCGCCTGGATCGCCGACGAGGCGATCGAGGTGGTGCTGACCACCGGCGGCACCGGCGTCACCGGCCGCGACGTGACGCCGGAGGCGGTCGAAGCGGTGGTCGAGAAGCACATCCCCGGCTTCGGCGAGCTGTTCCGGATGCTGAGCTACCAGACCATCGGCACCTCGACCGTGCAGAGCCGCGCCACCGCCGGCGTCGCCAACGGCACCTACATCTTCGCCCTGCCCGGCTCGCCCGGCGCATGCCGCGACGCCTGGGACGGCATCCTGGTCTACCAGCTCGATATCCGGCACCGGCCCTGCAACTTCGCCGAGCTGCTGCCCCGGCTGCGCGAGACCGAGCCGACATCAGCCTGATTGCCGGACCGCCGCCGGCCGCAGCGGCGCGCGCCGCAATGCGAACCGATGGCATGGTCCGGTCCATGAACCGGGCTCCGCAACGCATCGGGCCGAAAGGATTCCGTTGCCGCGCCAATGCGCCACAGGTCACTGTTCGGTTACCAAGGCCGCGAAGGCCATCGCGGGGCAATCCGCATCGCAGGGCAGTCAACGCCCGCAATCATCGCGAGGAGGAGGGATACATGACAGGACCGAAGCCGTTCAGCCGCATTCTGGTCGCCGCGCTCGCGGCCGGCACCATGCTCGCCGGAGCCGCCGCCGCCGAGGTGCCGGAATCCGACGAGCCGATCAAGGTGATCGTCAACAACTGGACCAGCCAGCTTGTGCTGGCCAACGTCGCCGGCACGCTGCTTTCCGGCATGGGCTACGAGGTCGAGTACGTGCCGTCGGACACCCAGCTGCAGGTCACGGCCATGGGCAACGGCGACATGCACCTGCAGGTCGAGGTGTGGGAAGGCACCATGCGCACGCCGTTCGAGACCGAGGTCTCCGCCGGCCGCATGGCCGACGCCGGATCGCACAGCGCGGTCACCCGCGAGGAATGGTGGTATCCCGCGTACATGGAAGCGGCCTGCCCCGGCCTGCCCGACTGGGAGGCGCTGAACGGCTGTGCAGCGCTGTTCTCCACGCCCGAGACCGGCGACAAGGGCCGCTATCTCGCCGGGCCGGTCGACTGGGAGAAGCCGGACCGCCAGCGCATCGAGGCACTGGGCATGAACTTCGAGGTGGTCAACGCCGGCCAGGCGTCGACGCTGTGGGCCGAGTTGGACGCCGCCTACCAGCGCGAGGAGCCGATCGTGCTGTTCAACTGGACGCCGAACTGGGTCGAGGCCCGCTTCGACGGCAAGTTCGTCGAGTTCCCGACCTGGGGCGAGGGCTGCGAGACCGACCCGTCCTGGGGCACGAACCCGGATGCCACCTACGACTGCGGCAACAATGCCAACGGTTGGCTGAAGAAGGGCGTGTGGGCCGGCTTCGCCGAGGAGTGGCCCTGCGCGTTCGAGCTGGTCGGCAACATCGACTTCACCAACGCCATGATCGCCGACGCTGCCGCCATGGTCGACGTCGACGGCATGACGGTCGAGGAGGCCGCCGCGGCGTGGATCGACGCGAACAAGGCCACCGTCGACAGCTGGATGCCGGCCTGCGGGTCCTAGCCGGTCGGCGCTACGGCGCAATACTCGCACCATCGCGAGAGGATGCCCGACGCCGCGCCCTCGTGCGCGGCGTCGGCACGACTCGACCGGACCAAGCGAAAGGGGGTCCCGTGACCGGTGACGCCAAGGTGACCTGCCGCGGCTTGTGGAAGGTGTTCGGCCCGCATGCCGATCGCCTGTTCGCTGGCGGGCGGGTACCGGACGAGGCCGCGCTCGCCGACGGCGGCCACATCGCCGCGGTCCGCGACGTCAGCTTCGACGTCGCCACCGGCGAGATCCTGATGGTGATGGGGCTCAGCGGATCGGGCAAGTCGACCCTGGTCCGCTGCCTGACCCGGCTGATCGAGCCGACGGCGGGCGCGGTGCTGTTCGACGGCGTCGACCTGCTGTCGATGGGCGAGCGGGCGCTGATCGACCTGCGGCGCCACAAGATGGGCATGGTGTTCCAGCACTTCGGCCTGCTGCCGCACCGCACGGTGCTGGAGAACGTCGCCTTCCCACTGGAGATCCAGGGCGTGCCGGCCCACCAGCGCCTCGACCGAGCCCGTGAGATGGTGGCCCTGGTCGGGCTGGGCGGGCGCGAGGACTACTACCCGCGCGAACTGTCGGGCGGTCAGCAGCAGCGGGTCGGCATCGCCCGCTCGCTGGCGGTCGAGCCCGAGATCTGGTTCCTCGACGAGCCGTTTTCCGCCCTCGATCCGCTGATCCGGCGCGAGATGCAGGACGAGTTCCTGCGCCTGCAGCAGATGCTGCACAAGACCATCGTGTTCATCACCCACGACTTCGACGAGGCGGTCCGCCTCGGCGATCGCATCGCCATCATGCGCGACGGCCGCGTGGTCCAGCTCGGCCGGCCGAGCGCGCTGGTGCTGAACCCGGCCGACGACTACGTCGCCCAGTTCACCCGCGCCGCGCCGTTGGAGAAGCTGCTGACCGCCGGCGACGTGATGGACGCGACGGCAGTGCCGGCGCACGGCATGGCCGCGGTGGCGTTCGACGCCAAGGTCGAGACCTTCGCCCGCCAGGCGCTGAGCGACGACGCCGACCTGACCGTGCTCGACGCGGCGGGCGTGCCGGTCGGCACGATCACGCGCGGCCGGCTGGCAGAGACCCTGTTCGGCGCACACCAGCCGGTCCGGTGAACGGCGGCGCGCTCCCCGACCTCGCAGGTCGCTTCGGCTGGCTGCTCGCGCCCGTCGGGGTCACGCTGCTGGCGCTCGCGCTGCCCGCCGCCTGGACTGCGCAGGTGGCCGACTGGACGCTGCCGCTGGCGCGCTGGATCCGCGGCCTGTTCGAATGGCTCGGCCGCGAGCTGGTCTTCTGGACCTGGACCGACGCGGAGGGCAAAGAGCAGGCCTTTGCCTTTCGCGACATCACCCGCGGCATCGCCTGGCTGATCGAGCAGCCGCTGAACCTGTCGCGCAGCCTGTTCGAGCGCGGCTTCCGCGATTTCCTCGGCATCAAGGACCTCGACATCGCCCGCCTGCCCTGGCCGTTCCTGACCGTCATGGCCGGCGTGTTCGGCCACTATGTCGGCGGCTGGCGCATGGCGGCGCTGGGCGCCGGCGGCTTCCTCTACTTCGTGCTGTTCGGCGTCTGGGACGACGCGATGAAGACCTTCGTGCTGGTCATCGTCACCGTGCCGGTCGCCGCGCTGGCCGGCCTCGCACTCGGTATCGCGGCCGCCCGCCATCCGCGGTTCGAGCGGGTGCTGACGCCGTTCCTCGACATCATGCAGAGCACGCCGCACTTCGCCTATCTGGTGCCGGTGGTCGTGCTGTTCGGCTTCGGCCTGGTGCCGGCGCTGATCGCGACCGCCATCTTCGCGGCGCCGCCGATGGTGCGCTGCGCGATCCTGGGCATCCGCACCGTGCCGGCCCCGGTCGCCGAGGCCGGCACCATGGCCGGCACCACCGCGCGCCAGCAGCTGTGGAAGGTGCTGCTGCCGGCGGCGCGGCCGACGCTGATGGTCGGCGTCAACCAGGTGATCATGCAGACCCTGGCGATGGTTGTGATCGCCTCGCTGATCGGTGCGGCCGGCCTCGGCAACGCGCTGCTGCATGCGCTGGAGATGCTGCGCATCGGCGTCGCGCTCGAACTCGGCCTCGCCATCGTGGTGATGGCCATCGTGCTCGACCGGCTGAGCCAGGCCTATGCGCAGCTCAAGCCGCAGCACCGCGAGCCCGGACTCGGCTGGCTGCGCCGGCATCCGCATCTGGCGCTGGCGCTGGCGCTCGGTACCGTCGCCATCCTGCTCGGCGCCGTCGCCGAGCCCCTGCACAGCTGGCCGGACGACTGGTCGGTGACCACCGCCCCGGTGTGGGATGCATTGGTCGACTGGATCGCCACCCATCTCTACGAACCGCTGCAGGCGTTCCGCGACTTCATGCTGGTCAGCGTGCTGATCCCGCTGCGCGACGCGCTGCTGTGGCTGCCGATGCCCGGCGTCGTCGCCCTGGTCGCGGCGATCGGCTGGCGGGTCGGCGGCTGGCGGCTGGGGCTGCTGTGCGCCGCCCTGATGCTGTTCCCGGCACTGAACGGGCTGTGGCGGCCGGCGATGGTCACCGTCTACATGATCGGCTCGGCGGTGGTGCTGTGCATCCTCATCGGCTTCCCGATCGGGCTGGCCGCATCGCGCAACGACCGGGTCTCCCGTGCGGTCACCATCGTCTGCGACACCCTGCAGACCTTCCCGTCGTTCATCTATCTGATTCCCGTGGTGATGCTGTTCAAGGTGTCGGACCTGTCGGCGATCCTGGCGGTGATCGTCTATGCGACCGTGCCGATGATCCGTTACACCAACCTGGGCCTGCGCGGTGTTTCCCGTGAAACGGTCGAGGCGGCGACGGCGATGGGCTGCACCCGCTCCCAGAAACTGTGGCAGGTGGAGATGCCGCTGGCGCTGCCGACCATCCTGCTCGGCCTCAACCAGACCATCATGATGGGGCTGTTCATGGTGGCGATCACCGCGCTGATCGGCACCCAGGATCTGGGCCAGGAGATCAACCGCGCACGCACCGACGCCGACCCCGGGCTGGCGCTGGTCGCCGGCCTGTCGATCGCCTTCTTCGGCATTGCCGCCGCCCGGATCATCGGCCGGGCGGCGGCGCGGCGGAAGCGGGACCTGGGGTTGGCATAGCGCGCCATTCACCTAAGTTCTGGTCCATTCGGCCCCGGAGGCCGACAATGGCGCTGGACCGGGCTGGCGCAGCCGCCCGGCGAACAGGTAGGAAATGGCCGTGTGCGACTGGCGCTGTCATTGACCTTGGCGTTGTGCTGGGCCGCGCTCGCCGGGCCGGCATGCGCCGAGGTGCCTTACCGAGTCGTGCTGGTCCGGCCGGACGGCGCGCCGGAAGGGCTGCTCGACAGCGACCCGTTGCTCGAGGTCTTGCGGCAGGCGTCGGAGCTGGTCGCGCTGCAGGACCGGGTGCCGCAGACCGACTCCGCGCTGCAGAGCCGGATCGACACCGACCGCGAACGCATGGCGCGGGTGCTGCGCGCCGAGGGCTACTACGACGGCACCGTCGATATCGCCGCGGCGCCGCCGGCGGGCGAGGACGGCACGCGCCAGGTGACGGTGACCGTGAACGCGGGCCAGCGCTATGGCTTGAGGAGCTTTGCGATCGACAACGCCTACCCGCCGGGAACCGCGTTCCCCATAGCGGTCGCGCTCGACGACATCGGCATCGCCATCGGCGACCCGGCCACGGGCGAGGCCATCGTCGGCGGGCAGGACCGACTGGTCGGCGTGCTGGCCGACCGCGGCCGGCCGCTGGCGCAAGTGGTCGACCGCATGGTAGTCGCCGACCATGCCGCGCACGCGGTCGACGTCACGCTGACCGTCGATGCGGGCCCCGAGGCGACCTTCGGCCCGGTCGCCATCGAAGGCCTGGACGCGGTCGAGGCCGCGCTGATCCGCCAGCGGATCGGCTGGCGAGAGGGCGAGCCGTACGACCAGGCCGCGGTCGACGAGACCCGCACCACGCTGGCCCAGCTCGACGTGTTCGGCGCGGTCAGCATCGAGCCGGCGACGGACTGGGTCGACGCCGACGGCCGGCTGCCGATGCTGGTCCGCGTGACCGAGCGCGCACACCGTACGATCGGCGGCGGCCTGAGCTATGCCACCTCGGAAGGCGCGGGCGGCCAGGTCTACTGGCAACACCGCAACCTGTTCGGCCAGGCCGAGCGGCTGGAGTTGCGGCTGGCCGGCACCCAGCGGCTGGTCGAGCTGGCGGCGGAGTATCGCGACAACGCGCTGCTCGCCGACCCGCGCTACACCGTCACCGCCGGCATCACGCTCGACCGCGAGCGGCGCGAGGGCTACAGCCGCCGCTCGCTGGAGGCGGCGACCGGCATCGCCTATGCCCTGGACGACGAGATCACGCTCAGCGGCGGGGTGCGGCTGGCGGCGCGCGAGGTCGACGAGGAGGAGCGCGGCCGCGACCGCTTCACCCTGGTCGGGCTGCCGCTGGCGCTGGACTACGACCTGCGCGACGACGCCTTCAATCCGACCGAAGGCGGCCTGACCCGGCTGACCGTCGAGCCGCTGTACATCGCGCCGGACCCCAGCCTGTTCGCGCTGCGGGCCAGCCTGCGCCAGACCGGCTACTGGGCGCCGCTGGGCGACGACGGCGTGGTGCTGGCCGGCTGGGCCGAGGTCGGCTCGATCGTCGGCGTGGCGCGCGACACCATGCCGGCCGACGAGCGCTTCTATGTCGGCGGCGGCGGTTCGGTGCGCGGCTACGCCTATCAGTTCGCCGGCGACATCGACGACGACGGCGACCCGCTCGGCGGGCAGTCGATGGCGGCGGTCGGCGCGGAGGCGCGGTTCCGTTTCCTGGAGGACTTCGGCGCCGTGCTGTTCATCGAGGGCGGACGCTCGTTCGCGGATTCGGTGCCCACTTTCGACCGGCCGTTGCTGTGGGGCGCCGGCGCCGGCGCCCGCTATTTCACCGATTTCGGCCCGCTGCGCCTCGACGTGGCCGTGCCGCTGAACCGCCGTGCGGGCGTGGACGATGGCTTCCAGCTCTACATCAGCTTCGGCCAGGCGTTCTGACGCCGCGGCCGGGGCCGGCACGCCGCCGCCCCGGTCGCGCCGCCGGCGTCGTTGGCCGCTGCGCCTCGGCCTCGGCCTGCTCGCCCTGGTTTTGCTGCTGCCGCCCTCGCCTTCGGCCTGCTGCAGACCGGCTGGGGCCAGCGCGCCGGCATCGGCTTCGCCAACGACGCGCTGGCCGCCAGCGGGCTTCGGCTCGAGATCGACCGCATCGACGGCCTGGTGCCGTTCGACATGACCATCCCGCACTTTCGGCTGGACGATGCCGAGGGCACGGCGATCGCCGCCGACGACCTGCATGTCGCCATCGCGGCGAGCGACCTGCTTGCCGGCACCGTCGCGCTGCGGGACGTCTCGGCCGCGCGCATCGCGATCGTCCGTCCGCCGGTGACACCGCCGGCCCCGGACACCCCGGCGGCGGCGCTGGCCTGGCCCAGCCTTCCCGCCGACATCGCCGTCGACCGGATTGCCGTCGCGCGGCTGGAACTCGGCGCCGCACTGGCTGGCGAGCCCTTGATGCTGTCCGTCGACGGCAGCTTCGCGCTGGCGGCCAACGCCGGCACCGCCACCCTGGAGGTCCATCGCCTCGACGGCCCACCCGCCGACGTGACGCTGACCGCGCGGGTCGACGCCGCGGGCAAGGCACTGACGCTCGACCTGGTGGCGGAAGAGCCCGAAGGCAGCCTGGTGCCTCGCCTGGCCGGCTGGGACTACGATGGCCCCTGGCGGTTGACGGTTGCCGGCGACGGCCCGCTCGACGACTGGCAGGGCCGGCTGCTGCTCACCGCCGGCACCGAGACGCTGGCCGACCTGGCCGTGGCCGGACGGCTCGACCCGGATGCCCCGCGGCTTGCCGCCACCGGCCGGCTGGCACTCCCTGCCGCAGCAATGCCGCCGGAACTGGGCCCCCTGCCGCTGGCGATCGACCTCACCGGCGGGCTGGCCGACGACCGGATCGCCCTGGCCGGCTCTGTGACCGGGCGCGAGGCCGAGCTCACGCTCGATCTGACGGCGACGCTCGCCGCCCCGATCGCACTCGACGGCCAGGTCGCGCTGGCCAGCCGCGACCTCGGGGCGACGCTCGCCGGGCTCGACCTGCCGCTGGCAGGCGCGGCAACCGTTTCCGTCGATGTGGCCGGGCCGCTCGACGACCTCGCCGCCACCGTCGGCGTCGAGGCCTCTGCGCTCGACGCCTTCGGCTGGCAGGCGCGCCGGCTGACCGCGAGCGTCGACGCCGCCGGCTCGCCGCTCGACGGCACTGGCAGCGCCCGGCTCTCGCTGCAGGCCGATGGCCCGGCCGCGACCGACCTCGATCTCGCCGCCTACCGGGTCGACGCCCTTGCGCTCGATGCGACGGTGCGCGCCAACGGCAATGCGCTGGCCGTCGAGGACATCGCCCTGACGGCCGGGCCGACCCGTCTGGCCGGCTCCGTCGACCTCGGCCTGGCCGACGGCACCATCGGCTTCGCGCTGGACGTCGAAGCGCCGGCGGCGGTCGCGCTCGCACAGGCCGGCTTCGCCGAGGCCGCCGGCAGCCTCGCCGCACATCTCGCCGGCGCGTTCGATACGACGGCCGGGATCGGCTGGCTGGAGACCGTCGCGTCGGGCGAAGGCTTCGCGTTCGGCAGCGCGCTGCTCGACGGCCTCGCCGGCCCGACGCCGACGGTCGAGGCGGCGGCACAGATCGATGTCGCCCGCGGGCTGCAGGGGCTCGACGCGGCCATCGGGCTGGCCGTCGCCGATGTCGTGCTGTCGGGCGACCTGCCGTTCGGCGAGGACGCAGGCGCCGCCCCGCTCGGCTTCACCGTCGCGATCCGCGACCTGGCAACGCTCGCCGGGCCGCTCGCCATGGCGTCCGAAGACCTCGGCGGCGCGCTGACACTGTCCGGCAGCCTCGGCGACGCGCTTTCGGCCGCACCGCGCGCCACGGTCGACATCGCCGGCGAGGCGGTGCGGATTGCCGGCCAGGCAGTGGGCACGATCGCCACCACGTTGGCGGTCGCGCCCGACGACGACGGCCGCCTGCTGCTGGTGCTGGACGGTTCCAGCGACGGCGTCTACGGCCCGGTCGCGACCAGGGCTGACGGGACGCTCGATCTGGCCGCGGGCACGCTCGCCCTCTCCGGCCTCGACGTGGCGGCACTCGGCGCCAGGGTCCGCGGCGATGTCGCCGTCGACCTCGCCAGCGGCACCCTCGCCGGCCGGCTCGACGTGGCCGTCGCCGCGCTGGGCGGCATGGCCGGGCTGACCGGGGTGCCGCTGGCCGGCAGCGCCGATGCCCGCGTGACCTTGACCGCGGCAGACGGCCGGCAGGACGCGACCGTCGGCCTGCGCGGCAGCGGGCTCACGCTGGCGGACGGCGCGACCGTCGGCGGGCTGGACGCGACGATCGCGCTGACCGACCTGCTCGGCACGCCATCGCTGCGCGGCACGGTCGAGGCCAGCGGAATCGTAGCCGACGCCGTCAGCCTCGACACGCTGCGGCTGACGGCCGCCGGCACGCTCGAGGCGCTGGACCTGACGGTCGCCGCCGCCGGCACCACCGCCGCAGCAGGCGACCCGCAGCCGCTGTCGCTCGAAACCGACCTCCGGCTCACCCTCACCGGCGGCGACACCGCGCTCCGCATCGCCACGCTGGAGGCGGCGGTCGCCGACGAGCGGATCGCGCTCAACCGGCCCGCCGACGTGCGCCTGACGGGCGGCGGCGTCGCGGTCCGAGGCCTGGATGCGGCGGTGTTCGGCGGCCGGATCGCCGGCGACGTGGCCCTCGCTCCCGGCGCCGTCGACGCCGACATCGAGGCGACCGGCATCGCCCTCGACCGCGCCGCGGCCCTCGGCGGCGACTCCGGCGTTGCCGCGCAGCTCGAGACCCTGTCCGTGCGGCTCTCCGGCAGCGCGGCCGCGCCGGACGGCACCGTTGCGCTCACGGTCGGCGGCGTGGCGCTGGACGGCGGCGGCGCCGTCGCCGAGGCCCTGGCCGACGCCCGCCTGCTGGTCGCGGTTGCGCTGCGCGGCGGCATGGCCGACGTCGACGCCAGCCTGACCAACGTCGCTGCCGAGGCGGTCACCTTCCGGCTGAACAACGCGATGCGGCTGTCGCTGGCGCCCTTCGCCGCCGACTTCAGCCACGGGCAGCCGCTCGACGGCAGCGTGACCGCCCATGCCGCGCTCAACGAGATCGCGCCGCTGCTGGCGCCGTCCGGCGACATCCTGCTCACCGGCGACGCCGATATCGATCTCGGCATCGGCGGCGTCGGCGGCGCGCCGGTGCTGACCGGCAGCGGCACGATCGCCAACGCGACGGCGGAAGTGGCCGAGATCGGGCTGGTGCTCACCCGGCTCAACGCCGAAGTCGCCGGCGACGGCGACCGGCTGACGCTGCGCAGCCTGTCCGCCGTCGACCCGGCCGGCGGCAGCATGACAGCCACCGGCTGGGCCGACTTCGGCGCCGGCGAGGCGGCGATGCAATTCGACCTCGCGCTCAACCAGCTCAAGGTGATGGGCACCGACTACGCCGATGTCTCGGTCAGCGGCCCGCTGTCGCTGGCCGGTCCGATCCTCGCGCCTGCGGTCAGCGGCGACATCGTCGTTCGCCCGGCGGAGATCCGCTTCGCCGGCCTGCGCGGCGCCAGCTACGTCGAGGTCGACGCCATCGACGTCAACGGCACCTCGCAGGTGGCGCCGGAACCGCTCGACCTGACGCCGCCGATCGCTCTGCCGCTCGACGTCTCGGTGCGCGTGCCGAACGCGCTCTACATCCGCGGCTACGGCCTGGAGTCCGAGTGGCGCGGCAATCTCGACGTCACCGGCACCAGCGCCGCGCCGCGCATCGTCGGCACGCTGAACGTCATCCGCGGCACCATGGACCTGGCCGGCCAGGCGGTCGAGATCAGCCGCGGCATCGTCACCTTCACCGGCGCATCGCCGCCCAACCCGCTGGTCGACATCGAGGCCATCGCCGACACCGGCGACCTCGCCGTCGTCGTCACGGTCAGAGGCCCGGCGTCGACCGCCGACTTCGAGCTCAGCTCGGTGCCGGCGCTGCCGCGGGAGGAGATCCTCAGCCGGCTGCTGTTCGGCGTCGGCCGCAGCAGCCTGTCCGGCACCCAGGCGCTGCAGGCCGGCCGCGCGCTGGCGCTGCTGTCCGGCGGCGAGGGCGACCTCGGCATCGTCAACACGCTGCGCAACATCACCGGGATCACCGGCCTGACCATCGAGGGCGACACCGACGCCGAAGGCAACCCGGTCGGCGCGGTCGGCGGTTATCTCAGCGAAGACGTCTATCTGGAGGTATCGCGCGGCTCCGCCGTCGGCAGCGGCGCGGCCGAGATCAGCGTCGAGGTGCTGGACGGAATCGATGTGACCAGCGGGTTGACCGAGACCGGCGACAGCCGCGTCGGCATCAACTTCGAATGGGACTACTGAGCGCCGCCGAACCGGCCGGACGGCACGATCCCGGCGTTTGACAGGGCACGGCCGGCCGCGCCATGTTCCGGCACGCTCTTGGATCGCGGCCCCCAGCTCCATCCGAACGCACAGGACGAGGCAACAGCATGCAACAAGCCGAGCTGCAACCGATCATCGACGCCGCCTGGGAGGATCGCGGATCGATCGGCACGACCACCAGCGGGCCGGTGCGGGACGCGGTTGCGCGTGCGCTCGACCTGCTCGACGACGGCACGCTGCGGGTGGCCGAGCCGACCGCCGACGGCTGGCAGGTCAACCAGTGGCTGAAGAAGGCGGTGCTGCTGTCGTTCCGCCTGAACGACATGACGCCGATCGCCGGCGGGCCAGGCGCCGACACCCATTGGTGGGACAAGGTGCCGTCCAAATTCGCCGGCTGGGGCGAGAACCGCTTCCGCGAGGCCGGCTTCCGCGCCGTGCCCAACTGCGTGGTGCGCCATTCCGCCTATATCGCGCCGGGCGTGATCCTGATGCCGAGCTTCGTCAACATCGGCGCCCGTGTCGGCAAGGGCACCATGGTCGACACCTGGGCCACGGTCGGCAGTTGCGCGCAGATCGGCGCCAACTGTCACATCTCCGGCGGCGCCGGCATCGGCGGCGTGCTGGAGCCGCTGCAGGCGGGGCCGGTGATCATCGAGGACGACTGCTTCATCGGCGCCCGCTCGGAGGTCGTCGAGGGCGTGATCGTCGAGCGCGGCTCGGTGCTGTCGATGGGCGTGTTCATCGGCGCCTCGACCAAGATCATCGAACGCGACACCGGCATCGTCCACCGCGGCCGCATCCCGGCCTACTCGGTGGTGGTGCCGGGCACCCTGCCCGGCAAGCCGCTGCCCGACGGCCAGCCCGGCCCGGGCCTGTACTGCGCCGTCATCGTCAAGCGGGTCGACGAGCAGACGCGGTCGAAGACCTCGATCAACGACCTGTTGCGCGACTGACCGGCCGATGGACGGCGCCAGCGCCATGCCCGACCCGGTCGCGCTGGCCAGCGCGCTGATCCGCTGCCCCAGCGTGACCCCGGCCGACGCCGGCGCGCTGGACGTGCTGCAGCGGGCGCTGCAGGGCCTGGGCTTCCGCTGCCACCGGCTGCCGTTCAGCGCCGCCGGCACGCCCGACGTCGACAACCTCTATGCGGTGATCGGCGAAGGCCGGCCGAACTTCTGCTTCGCCGGCCATACCGACGTGGTGCCGCCGGGCGCGCCCGCCGACTGGGCGGTCGACCCGTTCGCCGGCGCGGTGCGCGACGGCCTGCTGCACGGCCGCGGCGCGGCCGACATGAAGGCGGCGATCGCCGCCTTCGTCGCCGCAGCAGCCGGGTTTCTTGCCGAGTCCGGCACGCGCTGGCACGGCAGCATCAGCCTGCTGATCACCGGCGACGAGGAGGGGCCGGCGGTCAACGGCACCGCCAAGGTGCTGCGCTGGCTGGCCGACCGCGGCGAGGCGCTGGACGCCTGCGTGGTCGGCGAGCCGACCAACCCCGGCCAGCTCGGCGAGATGATCAAGATCGGCCGCCGCGGCAGCCTGAATGCGACGATCACCGTGACCGGCGTGCAGGGACACTCGGCCTATCCCCACCTCGCCGACAACCCGATCCACCATCTGGTCCGCATGCTGGCCGCGCTGACCGCCGCGCCGCTCGACTCCGGCAGTGCCCACTTCCAGCCGTCGACCCTGCAGATCACCTCGGTCGACGTCGGCAACCCGGCGACCAACGTGATCCCGGCCAAGGCGACGGCGCGGCTGAACGTCCGCTTCAACGACCTGCACAGCGGCGCCGCGGTCGCCGACTGGATCCGCGCGCGCTGCCGCGAGGCGGCACCGGAGGCAAGCCACGAAGTCGACGTCTCGATCAGCGGCGAATCCTTCCTCACCCCGCCCGGACCGTTGACCGACCTGGCCGTCGCCGCGATCGAGGCCGAACTCGGCACGACGCCGCAGCTCAGCACCACCGGCGGCACCTCGGACGCGCGCTTCATCAAGGACTTCTGCCCGGTGATCGAGTTTGGCATGGTCGGCCAGACCATGCACAAGGTCGACGAGCGGGTGGAGGTGGCCGATGTCGCGGCGCTGACGCGCATCTATCGCCGCATGCTCGACCGGTTCTTCGCTCAGCGATGATCACGTCGCAGGAGCTCAGCCGGTCGCTGTACGGCACGATCCGGCTGGCCAAGGGCGACCCGTCCGGGCTGCAGTATTTCAATGCCACGCTGGAGGGGTTCTGGAACTCGGTCGCCGCGGCGGTGATCGTCCTGCCCGGCTATGCGTTCATGACCTGGCTGGGCTATTTCATCGTCCCGGCCGAAGCCTCGGACTCCCGCATCGTCCTGGTCGAGGCGATCGCATATGTCACCCACTGGGCGGCGTTCCAGCTGGCACTGTTCTATTATTGCCGCGTCGTCGGCAAGGAGAACCGGTTCTTCCACGCCGCGGTCGCGCTGAACTGGATCGACGTGCCGGCCTATGCGGTGATGGTCGGCCTGCAGCTGTTGCTGCTGGCCGTCGGCGGCGGCGGCGGGCTGGGCGATCTGGTATCGTTCATGCTGTGGATCCTGCTGATCGCCTACAGCTGCTATGTCGCCAAGGTGGCGCTGCAGTCGTCGCTGCTGGTGGCGATCGGTCCGTTCGGCATCGCCTTTTTGCTCAACCAGCTGCTGAGCGCCGTCACCGCACACATGGTGATGCAGGGATAGGCGCGGTCAGGCCTCGCGGCCGGCGGCCCTGCCGCTCGGCACCACCACCACCTGCACCGCGACCGCGGTCATCGCCGACACCATGATCACCGCGCCGGTCGCCGCCGCGGTGCCGTCGTGCAGCAGGCTGACGGTGATCGCGGCCACGGCGCCGCCCAGCATCTCCAACGTGGTCAGCATGGCCGAGGCGCTGCCGGTCATCGCGGGATAGAGCGCGAGCGCGCGTGCCGGCGCGGTGGCGAAGACGACGCCGAGGCCGATCAGGAACACGCCGAACGGCAGGCAGAACAGCATCACCGAGGGCGTCGGCTCGGTCAGCAGCAGCAGCTCGCCGAGCCCGCCGAGCGCGAACAGGAAGATGCCGAACAGGTGGACGCGGTCGAAGCCGAGCCGGTCGATGCCGAGGCTGGCGCCGAGGGCGCCGACGATATAGCAGACCACCAGCGCCGCCTGGATCAGCCCGTAGCCGACCTCCGACACGCCGGCCGAACCGATGATGTAGAACGGGCCGCCGGTGACGAAGGCGGTCATGCCGGCGAAGCCGAGCGTCGGCAGCAGGGCATAGCCGACATAGTTGCGGCAGCACAGCAGCTGGCGATAGCGGGTGGCGAACTGGCCGAACGCCAGCGCGTGCGGGTCGCGCTGCGGCACCGTCTCCGGCAGCTTCGCCGCCAGCAGCAGCACGACCAGCAGGCCGGCGCCGCTGAGCAGCGCGTAATTCGCCTGCCAGCCGGCGAGGTTGTGGATCCAGCCGCCGAACACCGGGCCGGCCGCAGGCACGACGGCGATCGCCATGCTGATCAGCGCGATCACGCGCACCGACTTCGCCTCGTCGTGCAGGTCGCGGACGATGGCCATGCCCACCACCGGCGCCGAGGCGCCGGTCAGGCCCTGCGCCATGCGGCCGAGCGTGAACAGCTCCACCGTCGGCGCCAGCGCGGCGACCAGGCTGGCGGCGGCAAAGCCGAGCAGCGCGAGCAGCAGCACCGGGCGGCGGCCGAACCGGTCGGACAGCGGGCCCAGCAGCGGCGGGGCGATCGCATAGCCGAGCAGATTCAGCGCCATGCTGATCTGGACCGCGCGGTCGCTGGTGCCGAAGAAGGCGGGCAGCGACGGGTTGCTGGGCACGGTCAGCTCCGTCGCCAGCATGGTCACGGCAACGGCCGCGATCAGCAGGCAGGAGATCAGCCCGTCCTCGGCGCCCGTCGCGCTGCCGGCGGGGGTTCGCCGATCGCTCACGTGTTGCTCCTGATTACGATGCGTCAAGGAATCACGACAATTAGGCGTCGTCAAGGCGCGGCCGGTTCATTTCGGTGAACGAACCATGCGGCCAAGTGCAGCGATTCGTGGCGCTTGCCGGCCGTTGCCATCCCCCGATCGACCGCAGAAAGCTAGCGGTCAGTCCGCGTCCGCCGCTGTGGGATAGCGCACCGCCATGAGGCACAGCCCCTCGGCCGGCGCGGTCGGTCCGGCGGCCGCGCGGTCGCGCGCGGCGAGCGCCGCCTGCACATCGGCCGCGGTCCAGCGGCCGAGCCCGACCTCGACCAGGGTGCCGACGATGTTGCGCACCTGGTGATGCAGGAACGAACGCGCGCGCACGTCGACCTGGATTTCCTCGCCGGCGCGGGCTACCGCCAGTGCGTCCAGCGTCTTGGTCGGGCTCTTCGCCTGGCAGTGCAGTGCGCGAAAGCTGGTGAAGTCGTGCATGCCCACCAGCTGCTGGCCGGCCGTGTGCATCGCCGCGGCGTCCAGCGGCCGGGCCACGTGCCAGACCTGGCCGCGTTCCAGCGTCGGCGGCGCGCGCCGGTTGAGGATGCGATAGCGATAGGCCCGCTCGATCGCGTCGAAGCGGGCGCTGAAGCCGTCGTCGACCCGCTCGGCCGCGAGCACTGCGACCGGGTGCGGCCGCAACAGCGCGTTGAGCGCGTCGCGCACCTTGGCCGGCGGATCGTCGCGCGGGATGTCGGCATGCGCCACCTGGCCGACGGCGTGGACGCCGGAATCGGTGCGGCCGGCGGCCTGGGTGGCGACCGCCGCGCCGCAGTAGCGCGCCAGCGCCTCTTCCAGCGCCTGCTGCACCGAGGGCCCGTGGTCCTGGCGCTGCCAGCCCATGAACGGGCCGCCGTCATAGGCGAGGGTCAGCTTGAAGCGGGGCATGGCAGGCGGTCGCCGACCTGCAGCCGGGTGCCGTTGGCGAAGGCGGCGCCGTCCACCGGCGCCCGGCCGGGCCGCTGCAGCCGGTCCAGGCTCAACGCGCCGCTGCCGCATGCGACCACCAGCGGCGCGGCGACGATCGTGCCCGGCGCGCCCGCGCCGTCGGCCGGCCGTGCCGCGACCAGCTTGACCTCCTCGTCGCCGAGGCGGAACCGGGTGCCCGGCCAGGGATTGAGCGCCCGCACCATCCGGTCGAGCTCGGCCGCCGGGCGGCGCCAGTCGATGGCACCCTCGTCGCGGCTGAGCTTGGCGGCATAGGTGACGCCGTCGGCCGGCTGCGGCTCCGCCACGGCGCGACCGGCGGCAAGCGCCGGCAGCAGCGCACGCAGGCAGTCGGCGCCGAGCACGGCCACCGCATCGTGCAGGCTGGCTGCGGTCGCCTGCGGCCCGATCGGGATCGCGCCGCGGGCCAGCATCGGACCGGTATCGAGCCCGGCGTCCATCTGCATCAGGGTGACGCCGGTCTCGGCGTCGCCGGCCAGGATCGCCCGCTGGATCGGCGCGGCGCCGCGCCAGCGCGGCAGCAGCGAGGCATGGACGTTGACGCAGCCCAGCCGCGGCGCGGCCAGGATCGCCGGCGGCAGGATCAGCCCGTAGGCGACCACCACGGCGAGGTCCAGGCCGAGCGCCGCGAACGTCTGCTGCTCGACGGCGCCCTTCAGGCTGACCGGGGTGTGGACCGGGATGCGGTGCCGATCGGCGAACAGGTGCACCGGCGACGGCCGCAGCGCCTGGCCGCGGCCGGCCGGGCGCGGCGGCTGGCTGTAGACCGCGACGACGTCGTGGCCGCTGTCGCACAGCATGGCGAGCGTCGGCACCGCGAAATCGGGGGTGCCCATGAAGGCAATGCGCAATCGGGGGTCCATGGCGCGTGCAGCGGGCGACGACGCCCGCCGGTCAGGCGACCTTGCGGGCGTGGCCCTCGGCGTAGTCGGGCAGGTCGCCGGTCCGCTTGGCCTTGGTCAGCTTGCGCAGGATGATGCCGCGCTTCAGCGACGACAGGTGGTCGACGAACAGCACGCCGTCGAGGTGGTCCATCTCGTGCTGGATGCAGGTGGCGAGCAGCCCTTCGGCAGCGAGCTCGCGCTCGGCCCCGGTCTCGTCCAGATAGCGCACCACGATCCGGCGCGGTCGCTCGACCACGCCGAACTGGTTCGGCAGCGACAGGCAGCCCTCGTCATAGGAGGCCTGCTCCTCCGACATGGACAGCAGCTCCGGGTTCGCCATCTTCAGCGGGCCCGGTCCCTCGCCGTCGGCGGAATTGCTGACGTCGACCACGATCACCCGGCGCAGCACGCCGACCTGGGGCGCGGCCAGGCCGATGCCCGGGGCGTCGTACATCGTCTCCAGCATGTCCGCCATCAGCTGACGCACGTCGGCGTCGACGCCGTCGACCGGCCGGCATTTCTGCTTCAGCCGCATGTCGGGGGCGGGAATGATCAGTCTCTTGGCCATGGCGCATCAGAGGTAGGGAGTCGTTGCGAAAGCGTCAACCGCGCCGCCGGCATCAACGGCGGGCCAGCGCGGTGAACAGGCCGGCGCCGATCAGGAAGCTGCCGCCGACCCGGTTCATCAGCCGCAGCGCCTGCGGCCGCTGGAAGCGCGCCCGCAGCTGACCGGCCATCACCGCCCACAGCGCGACGTTGGCCGCCGCCAGAGCCAGGAATGTCACCTCGAAGATGACGAACTGGCCGAGCACCGGGCGGGTCGGATCGACGAACTGGGGCACGAAGGCGACGAAAAAGACGATGCCCTTCGGGTTCAGCGCGGTGACGACGAAGGAATGCCAGAACATCCGGCGCCGGTCGGCGGCGCGCATGCCGCGCAGCGCGACCCCGCCCTCGGGCCGCGCCCGCCACAGCTGGATGCCGAGCCAGATCAGATAGGCCGCGCCGACCAGCTTCAGCGCGGTGAACAGCGTGGCGGAGGCGGCGAGTACCGCGCCGGCGCCGGCCAGCGACACCGTCATCGCCGTGAAGTCGCCCAGCGTCACGCCGGGCACCGTCGCCCAGCCGCTGGAGCGGCCGTGGCCGAGGGCATAGCTGACCACCAGGATCACGGTCGGCCCGGGAATGGCCAGCAGCACCATGCTCGCGGCCGCAAAGGCCATCCAGCTTTCCCAGGACATCGTCGACCTCCTCGCCTCCGCGCGGCAATGCACACGCCGGCGGCGATCAAAGCCAGATCGCCGAAGCGGCGGCAAGCGCGATTCGCGCGGCGGGCGATCCCGAAATGTTCCTCTGTCGCGCCCGATGCTCTAGCATGGACGGACTCGGGATAGCGGAGTCGCCCCATGGATCAGCTCATCGCCCAGCATGGCCCCTGGCTCGCCGTCGGCGGTCTGGCGCTGGCAGTGCTGCTGGCGCTGATGGTGGTCGTCGGCTTCCGGCGCCAGGCGGCGGTGTCGCGGCTGCTGGCGGACCAGTCGGCACAGCTGGTGGCCGCCACCCGGCGGCTGGACGAGAACCAGCAGGCGCTGACCGGGCGGGTGGCGCAACAGGCCGACCACGGCGCCACCGCGCAGGCGCAGCTGGCGGCGCGGCTGCAGGCGCAGGAACGCGCGCTGGCCACCACCGTGGAACAGCGGCTGGCCGAGCTGAGCCGGCGGATGGCCGAGACGCTGGACAAGTCGTCGACGCGGACCACGGACTCGCTGACCGACCTGCAGAAGCGGCTGGCGGTGATCGATGCGGCGCAGCAGAAGATCAGCGACCTGTCGACCCAGATGGTCAGCCTGCAGGACATCCTGTCGAACAAGCAGGCCCGCGGCGCCTTCGGCGAGGTGCAGTTGCGCGACCTGATCGCCGGCGCGCTGCCGGCCGACGCCTATGCCTTCCAGGCCCGGGTCGGCGACGGCCGAATCGCCGACTGCCTGCTGACGCTGCCCAACCCGCCCGGCAACCTGGCGATCGACGCCAAGTTCCCGCTGGAGGGCTATTACGCGCTGCGCGACGCCGGCGACGATGCCGCGCGCAAGGCCGCGGTCGCCGGCTTCCGCCAGTCGGTGCGCAAGCACCTTGCCGACATCGCGGAGAAGTACATCGTCGCCGGCGAGACCGCCGACGCCGCGCTGATGTTCGTGCCCAGCGAAGCGGTCTATGCCGAGATCCACGCCAGCCTGCCCGACGTGGTGCAGGAATCCTATCGCCGGCGGGTGTTCATGACCTCGCCGACCACGCTGTGGGCGACGCTGAACACGCTGCGCGCGGTGGTGCGCGACGTCAGGCTGCGCGAGCATGCGCATCTGCTGCGGGCGGAGCTGCAGAAGCTGCTGGACGACGTCGGCCGGATCGACAACCGCGTCGGCAGCCTGGAGCGGCATTTCGACCAGGCCCAGAAGGATGTGGCCCAGCTGCGGGTGTCCGCCGACAAGGTGGCGCGCCGCGGCGAGAAGCTGCGCGACCTGGAGTTCGACGGGTCGGAGGGCGCGGACTCGGACGGCCCGCTTGCCTCGGTCACGCCGCTGCGGTCGATCTCCGGCGGCAGCCACGAAGGCTGAAAGCGGAGTCGCCGCGGCAGCCGGCGGCCGCTGCCGCCGACGGGACTCGCCGGCCCGGCCGGTCGGCACTACCGCTCGGTGCGGCGGATCGACCGCGCGAAGGCAGCATTCGGCTGTTGCTATGTGGCGACGACGCCACAAATTCGCGGCTGCCGTACCGTCGACTTGCGTAGTTTATGTTTCAAAATCAATCATTTGTAGGAAGAGTCTCATGTTATGGTTTGGAGGAAAAATGCGTGCCGGCCGCCACAGAGATATTCACACGCCTGCCACATTTGGTATGGTTGACCAATGGTTAACCCCACATCTGGGGGGTCGCCACGGGGGGACACGAACAACCGCCGGGGACCAGGAGGCAGAACATGGACGGCTCGGTTGCGGTTCGACAGACGGTTGGAGCTGCGGATGATTCGGCGCGTGCCGATTCGCCGTCCGGCGCCGCGACCGGATCGGAGCGCGTGCATGCGGACAGACTTGATTCCGTGTCCGGCCACAGCACATCCTCAAAGCCGGCATCGAGACGGAAGGACCGCGAAAGCGCGATGGACGGCGAGCTGATGGACCTTGCGGCGCACCGCGCCGGGCACGACCACACGGTTCTGGACGTCTACCAGAACGAACGCGGCGTGCGCGTGCGCATGGATCGCAGCCGCGACGCCAAACTGACCGCGTTCGGCAAGGCCACCCTGACCGACCGCTACCTGATGCCGGGCGAGAGCTTCCAGGACCTGTTCGCGCGGGTGGCGACGCACTTCGCCGACGACAGCGCGCACGCACAGCGCATCTACGACTACATCTCCAACCTCTGGTTCATGCCGGCGACGCCGGTGCTGTCCAACGGCGGCACCAACCGCGGCCTGCCGATCTCGTGCTTCCTCAACGAGGCCTCCGACAGCCTGGACGGCATCGTCGACCTGTGGAACGAGAATGTCTGGCTGGCGGCGCGCGGCGGCGGCATCGGCAGCTACTGGGGCAATCTGCGCTCGATCGGCGAGCAGGTCGGCCGCAACGGCAAGACCTCCGGCGTGGTCCCGTTCATCCGCGTGATGGATTCGCTGACGCTGGCGATCAGCCAGGGCTCGCTGCGGCGCGGCTCCGCTGCCGTCTACCTGCCGATCTCCCACCCCGAGATCGAGGAGTTCGTCGAGATCCGCCGGCCGACCGGCGGCGACCCGAACCGCAAGGCGCTGAACCTGCACAACGGCGTCATCATCTCCGACGACTTCATGCGCGCGGTGGAGAACGACGAGGACTGGAAGCTGATCAGTCCGAAGGACGGCAGCGTCATCCGCACGCTGAAGGCGCGCTCGATCTGGATCCGGCTGCTGACGGCGCGGATCGAGACCGGCGAGCCGTACATCATCTTCGGCGACACCGTGAACCGGGCGATT
This sequence comes from Alphaproteobacteria bacterium, assembly GCA_041396705.1. Lineage (NCBI taxonomy): Bacteria > Pseudomonadati > Pseudomonadota > Alphaproteobacteria > Alphaproteobacteria bacterium. The sequence goes on along the minus strand of JAWKYB010000002.1, from coordinate 392,143 downwards.
CCCGAGCATCACAAGCTGGCCGGCCTGCACGTGAAGATGTCGAACCTGTGCAGCGAGATCACGCTGCCGACCGGGCTCGACCGCTATGGCGAGGAGCGGACCGCGGTCTGCTGCCTGTCGTCGCTGAACCTCGAGACCTATCGCGAGTGGAAGGACCACCCGACGATGATCGAGGACGTGATGCGCTTCCTCGACAACGTGCTGAAGGACTTCATCGACAACGCCCCCAACGACCGCATGCGCCGCGCGCGCTATTCGGCGATGCGCGAGCGCTCGGTCGGCCTCGGCGTGATGGGCTTCCACTCGTTCCTGCAGGCCAACGGCATTCCGCTGGAATCGGCGATGGCGAAGGCGTGGAACCTGCGCATCTTCAAGCATATCCGCGAGCAGGCCGACGCCGCCTCGCAGCTGCTGGCCGACGAGCGCGGGCCCTGCCCCGACGCCGCCGACTACGGCATCAACGAGCGCTTCTCGAACAAGATCGCGATCGCGCCGACCGCGTCGATCTCGATCATCTGCGGCGGCTCGTCGCCGGGCATCGAGCCGATCGCGGCCAACGCCTATACCCACAAGACGCTGTCGGGCTCGCACAGCGTGCGCAACAAGCACCTGGAGAAGGTGCTGACGGCCAAGGGCATGAACACCGACGACGTCTGGTCTTCGATCACGGTCAACGAGGGCTCGGTCCAGCACCTCGACTTCCTGGACCAGGACGAGAAGGACGTGTTCAAGACCGCGTTCGAACTGGACCAGCGCTGGCTGATCGAACATGCCGGCGACCGCCAGCCCTTCATCTGCCAGTCGCAGTCGCTGAACATCTTCCTGCCGGCGGACGTGCACAAGCGCGACCTGCACCAGATCCACCTGATGGCCTGGAAGCGCGGGGTGAAGAGCCTCTACTACCTGCGCTCCAAGTCGATGCAGCGGGCCGACATCGTGTCCAACAACGGGTTGAAGCGGGTCGAGAAGGCCGACCCGGTCGAGCCGCGCAACTACGAGGAATGCCTCGCCTGCCAGTAGGCGGCGTCCGCCCCTCGTCCGTTCGGATCAGGCGGTCATTGCGACCGCCTGATTGCATTCGGGCCCCCGCTCGCGGGCGGACGGTCGGCGTACCGGTGCCGCTGAGACACTCCGCTTTGGTCAGCGCGGCCCGGCCCGCAGGCTCTGCAGCTCGGCAATCGCCGCGCCGGCGGCCTTTGCGGTCGCGGCGCAGGCGCGGTCGTATCCGTCGACCACCGCGCGGCCCAGCGGCGTCAGCGCGCAGCCGCCGCCGCCGCTGCCGCCCTCGCGGGTTTCCACCAGCGCGCCGCCGAACAGCCGGTTCAGCGCATCGACCAGCAGCCACGCCCGCCGGTAGGACATGCCGAGCTGCCGCGCCGCCGCGCTGATCGAGCCGGTCTGGCCGATCGCCTTCATCAGCGCGATCTTGCCCGGCCCGATCCGCCCGTCGGGACCGCCGGGATCGAGGTCGATGCGCAGGGAGACGGAAGCCATCGGCCGGATCCTGATGCGGTCAGGGCGCGACGACGGCGAAGCCGTGGCGCGCGAACACCGCGCGCGCCTCCGCCGACAGCAGATAGGCGAAGGCGGCGGCCGCCTCGTCCGGTCCGTCGCCGGCGATGCGCGCCGCCGGATAGGTGATCGGCGCATGGCTCTCCGGCGGGAACGTCGCCAGCACCGCCACGTCGGCGCTGATCGCCGCATCGGTCGCGTAGACGATGCCGAGCGGCACCTCGTCGCGTGCGACCAGCGCCAGCGTGCCGCGCACGTCGCCGGTCGCCACCACGCGCGCGGCGATGCCGTCCCACAGCCCGAGCGACACCAGCGACTGCCGGCCGTAGATGCCGGCCGGCACGCTTGTCGGGTCGGCCATCGCGAGCCGGCCGTCCGGTCCGAGCAGGGCGGCGAGATCCAGGTCCGGCCCGATCGCGACCGGCGCCGCCGGCAACGCGTCCGCGGGCGCGACCAGCACCAGGCTGTTGGCCAGCAGGTCGATCCGGCTGTCCGGCACCAGCAGGCCGGCGGCTTCGACGGCATCCATCCATTCGACATTGGCGGACAGGAAGATGTCGGCCGGCGCGCCGGCGACGATCTGCCGGGCCAGCGTCGACGAGCCGCCCAGCGACAGCCGCCATGGCTCGTTGCCGGCCTCCGCCCAGCCGGCAGCGACCTGTTCCATCGCGTCGGTCAGGCTGGCGGCGGCGAACACCGTCACCGGCTCGGCCGAGACCGGCTGTGCGGCCAGCCAGGCCGCCAGCGCGACATGCAGGGATCGGACACGCATGACGGCATTTCCTGTTCCGGCCGCTAGACGCTATATTCAGTCATATATATCGCTGCCGGGCAATCGCTGGCGTCGCGAGCGCGCGACCCATGGCCGCGCAGACCCAATATGTGGGGCATACGAGCGTTTGAACGGCTATATATGGCCGCCCGACCACAACAATCTGTTGACCGCGGCGCCGGCCCGGACCATCGTTCCCGGACGTGACGGCCCGCCCCCCGCTGGAGGAGAATGCATGTCGCTCCTGGACTCACGCCCGATGTACAAGCCCTTCTCCTATCCGTGGGCCTATGACGCCTGGCTGATGCAACAGCGCATCCACTGGCTGCCGGAGGAGGTGCCGCTGGCCGACGACGTGAAGGACTGGCACAGGACCCTGAACGACGGCGAACGCAACCTGCTGACCCAGATCTTCCGCTTCTTCACCCAGGCCGACGTCGAGGTGAACAACTGCTACATGCGGCACTATTCCCGCGTGTTCCAGCCGACCGAAGTGCAGATGATGCTGGCCGCCTTCTCCAACATGGAGACGATCCACATCGCGGCCTACTCGCACCTGCTCGACACCATCGGCATGCCCGAGGTCGAGTACCAGGCCTTCCTCCACTACAAGGAGATGAAGGACAAGTACGACTACATGCAGCAGTGGGGCGTGGACACGCCGCGCGACATCGCCAAGACGCTGGCCGTATTCGGCGCGTTCACCGAGGGCCTGCAGCTGTTCGCCAGCTTCGCGATCCTGATGAACTTCCCGCGCTTCAACAAGATGAAGGGCATGGGCCAGATCGTGACCTGGTCGGCGCGCGACGAGACGCTGCACACCACCTCGATCATCCGCCTGTTCCGCACCTTCATCGAGGAGAACCGCGCGGTGTGGGACGACGACCTGCGCCACGACCTCTACCGGGCCTGCGAGACCATCGTCACCCACGAGGACGCGTTCATCGATCTCGCCTTCGAGATGGGCGCCGTCGACGGGCTGAGCGCCGACGAGGTCAAGCGCTACATCCGCTACATCGCCGACCGGCGGCTGGGCCAGCTGCAGCTGCAGCCGATCTATCGCATCGAGAAGAATCCGCTGCCGTGGATGGACGAGATGCTGAATGGCGTCGAGCACACCAACTTCTTCGAGAACCGGGCGACCGAATACACCAAGGCCGCGACCACCGGCTCGTGGGAGGAAGCCTTCGAGTAGTGCGGTTCCGCGCCGCGGCCCCACATCGCCACACGGCCGGCCAAATCGTGATAGAGTATTGCCATTCGGCAAGCTCGGCCCCATCCCCACCCCATCCGGGGCCCCGCCGCGGAGAACAGAATGGACGACACCGGTGCGAAGCCGAAGGGCGGCAGCCCGACCACGCTGCGCGATGACGAGATCAAGACCCAGCCGTCGCTGAGCCGCCGTGGCCTGCTCGGCCTCGTCGCCGGCGCGACCGGCGCCGGCGTGGCATCGTGCGTGCCGGCGGGCGGCGGAGGCGGCGGGTTCATCTCGCCGGCGCCGACGCCGGTGAACAACCCCTCGCCCACCGCCGTCTACACCGGCTACAGCGACGGCGATGCCGGCAAATACAGCGATCCGGCCGGCTACGGCCGCCACGGCGGCGGCGGCTTCGGCACCTATACCGGCTACTCGGACGCGGATGCCGGGCAGTTCGCCGACCAGGCCGGCTATGGCCGCGGCGGCAGCAGCAGCGGTGGCGCCTATACCGGCCTCAACGACAACGACACCGGCGCCTATGCCGACGCGGCGGGTTACGGCCGCGGCGGCAGCAGCAGCGGTGGCGCCTACACCGGCCTCAACGACAACGACACCGGCGCCTATGCCGATGCGGCGGGTTACGGCCGCAGCGGCGGCAGCAGCGGCGTCTACACCGGCCTCAGCGACAACGACAGCGGCGCCTATGGCGACGCGGCGGGCTATGGCCATGGCGGCGGCGGTGGCGGCTATACCGGGCTCAACGACAGCGACAGCGGCGCCTATCAGGACCCCTCCGGCTACGGCCGCCGGGGCTGGTGACAGCCGCGCATCCCCGGCCGACCGGCTGCCAAACGGAATGACGGAAGACCGCGGGCTGGGCTGGCTCGTGGCGCCGGTTCCGGTGGACGCGTTCCTGCGCGACCACTGGGAACGCAACGCGATGAGCGTGGCGCGCAACCAGCCCGACCGCTTCGCCGGCCTGTTGACGATGGACGACATCGACGGCGTGCTGACCGGCGGTCGGCTGCGCGGCGACGACCTGCAGATGACCAACGCCGCGCGCGCGGTGACGCCGCAGGCCTATCTTTACCCCTCCGGCGTGGTCGACCCGGTGCGGCTGTTCCAGGAATATGCCGACGGCAGCACCATCATCCTGCCGCAGCTGCACGAGCGGCTGCCGCGCCTGGCCGGCCTGTGCCGTGCGCTGGAGCGCGAGGTCGGGGCGCGGTTCCAGACCAACATCTATCTCACGCCCGGCAACGCCCAGGGCTTCAAGCGCCACTACGACAACCACGACGTGTTCGTGCTGCAGGTGGCCGGGCGCAAGCACTGGCGGCTGTACGACGCGCCGGTGGAACTGCCGATGCAGGGCCAGGGCTTCAAGCCCGAAGCGCATCCGGAGGGCCCGGTCACGGCGGCATTCACGCTGGCGCCGGGCGACACCGCCTATGTGCCGCGCGGGCTGATGCACGACGCCGAATCCGACGGGGCGCCGTCGCTGCACATCACGCTCGGCGTGCTGCCGCGCACGTGGCACGACCTGTTCTTCGAGGCGCTAGCCGCGGTCAGCCTGCAGGAACCGGCCCTGCGCCGCGGCCTGCCGCCCGGCTTCGTCCGCGCCGGCTTCGATCGCGGCGCGGCCAGGGCGACCTTCGCGGACCTGGCCGACCGGATCAGGGCGGCGATGGATTTCGACGCCGCGCTCGACCGCTTCGCCGACGAGATCGTCGGCACCCGCCAGCCGCTGCTGTGGGGCCAGCTCGACCAGGTGCGGCGCCTGGCCGACCTGGCCGTTGACAACGTTGTCAGCGCGCGGCCGGACCTGGTCACCCGCATCGAGCGCCGCGACGACGACGTCACCGTGCACTGCTACGGCAACGCCGTCGCGCTGCCGGCCCATGCCGCAGACGCGCTGCTGGCGATCCTGGACGGGCCGCCGTGCCGGATCGCCGACCTGCCCGGCCCGCTCGACGCCGAAGGCCGGCTCGTGCTGGTGCGACGGCTGGTGCGCGAGGGCCTGGCGGTCGTGCAGTAGGGCGGGGCCTACACGCCGAAACGGGCGCGGATGGCGGCCAGCGCGACCGACAGCCGGTCATCCGCCGGGCCCTCCAGGGCCACATAGTCGAGCCCGCGCCGCTGCAGCTCGGCCTCGCATAGACGGTGAAAGCGCGCGCGGGTCGCCGCATCGGCGAAATAGCGCGTGCCGTCGTCGTCCCAGGGGACGTCGATGCCGGTGAGCAGGTACAGGTCGGCCGGGTCGTCGAACGCGGTCAGCCAGTCGGGCCGCCGGCCCAGCAGCATCTCCGCCCAGACCGCGGTCAGCACCGGGTCGGTGTCCTCGACCAGGATGCGGTTGGCGCTGCGCCGTGCCGCGGCGCTGGCGGCGCTGTGGCCGGCGACGATGGCCGCAAGCGCAGGCTCGTCGATGGCGGTACCGAAGGCGTCGGTATGGGTGCGCGCGTATTCCGGCACCCAGGTCGTCTGCAAGCGCTCGGCCAGCAGGCGCGCGAGCGTCGTCTTGCCGCTGCTCTCCGGGCCGAACAGCACCACCCGCCGCACGAACCACGGCCGCACCGGCGCCGGCACGAACGCCCAGTGGCGGAACGGGTCGGCCAGGATGGCGGAGCCGGCGACGGGCACGGCCTGGCGCAGCGGATCGACCGGCACGAAGCGGGCGCCGACTTCTGAAGCCAGCCGGTGGCCGTAGGACTCCGAAGCGAACACCATGTCGACCGGCTCCGGGTGGAACGCGCCGACGATGTCGCGCCAGATCGCCCAGAAGTCCGGATGGTCCTCCGGCCGCTGCGGCACGTCGGGCCGGTCGAGATGCACGACCCGCGCGCCGGGCACCAGCGCGCGCATCCAGCCGAGCCGGACATCGCCCGGGATCGGGTCGCCGGGCAGGCTGCACAGCAGCACCGTCAGCCGGTCGACCCGCGCGGCGGCGAAGTCGCAGAGGAAGACGTGACCGAGATGCGGCGGCAGGAACTTGCCGAGCAGGAAACCGCGCGTCACCGCACCGGCACCGGCACCGCCCGCCGCGCGCCCAGCCAGGAAACCAGGCCGACGACGGCGAGACACAGGAAGACCGCATAGAGGCCGGCGGTCAGCTGCAGGTCCTTGAACCAGAACAGGACGATCGCGTCGATGTCGGTGACGATCCAGAACAGCCAGTTCTCGATCCGCCGCATCGACAGCAGGATCTGCGCGGTCACGCTCATCGCCGCGACGGAGGCATCCCAGTAGGGCACGGCCGCATCGGTATAGGTGGCCATCAGCCAGCCGAGCGCGAGCCAGCCGAGCGCGGTCAGCGCGACCGTGGCAAGGCGCCAGTGCAAGGTCAGCGTCTCGACGCGAATCCGGCCGTCGTCGGCCCGGCCGTTGAGCCAGTGCCACAAGCCGAAGATCTGCGCGACGAAGAAGAACACCTGCAGCAGCGCGTCGCTGTACAGGCGATAGTCGTAGAAGATCACCGCATAGAGCGCGACCATGGCGAAGCCGAACGGATAGTTCCAGATGCTGCGCCGGATGATCAGCCCGACATTGGCGAGGCCCAGCAGGACCGCGATGATCTCCGGTGTGCTCACGTCCCGCTCCGTCGGTGATGAGTGCCGGCAGGGGCACAACCGCCGGCCCGAGGCATTCCCCTGCCCGGCCACCGCCGCCTGGCGGGCCGGGCTATTCGGGGGGAGGCAGACCCTACACGAATCGTCCGCTGCGGCAAGGCTCGCCGCCGCCAACGGTGCCGCCGCGCCGGCAGCGTGCGGCGCCGCGCGGACGGCGCGGCTGTCGGCCCGGTCCCGGCCGGGCCGCAAGCCGCTTGCCGGCCGCAGCGGCGCACCGCCTACTGGCGGCATGACCTTGCGAATCGCCAACCGCGATGCCCGTCGCCTGGTGCTCGCGCTGCAGGGCCTTGCCGACCCGCCGCGCCGGGCTATGGACACCGACCGGCTGCACGACCTGATCGAGCGGCTGGGCTTCGTACAGCTCGACAGCATCCAGACGGTGGCGCGCGCCCACCACATGATCCTGCGCGCCCGCTGCGACGGCTATCGCCCGGCGCTGCTGCATCGCCTGCACGAGCGCGAGCGGCGGCTGTTCGAACATTGGACCCATGACGCCGCGCTGATCCCGGTCGCCTTCTATCCGCACTGGCAGCGCCGCTTCGCCCGCGAGACGGAGCGGACGGCCGAACGCTTCGCGCGCTGGCATGGCCCGGAATTCGACCGCGAGGTCGCGGCCATCGTCGAGCGGATTGCCGGCGACGGCCCGATCATGGCGCGCGACGTCTCGCAGCCGCGGCCGGGCGGCGCCGGCGGCTGGTGGAACTGGCACGACGGCAAGATCGCGCTGGAGTTCCTGTGGCGCAGCGGCCGGCTGGCGATCCCGGCCCGGCAGAACTTCCAGAAGGTCTACGACCTCGCCGAGCGGGTGATTCCGGAGGCGCACCGCCATGTCGTCGACGAGGCCGCGTTCGTCGACTGGGCCTGCGCCGGCGCGCTCGCACGGCTGGGCTTCGCCGCACCGGGCGACATCGCCCGGTTCTGGGACCTGGTCTCGATCGACGAGGCCAAGGCGTGGTGCACCGCCGCGGAAGCGGCGGGTGCGGCCCGCCGCGTGACCGTTGAGCAGGACGGCGGTACGCGCGAGGCGACGCTGCTGGCCCGGCCGGACATCGAAGAGCTGCTCGGCCGTTCGACCGATCCGCCGGACCGCTTGCGCGCGCTGAGCCCGTTCGATCCGGTGGCGCGCGACCGCAAGCGGCTGGAGCAGCTGTTCGGCTTCGACTTCCGGATCGAGGTGTTCGTGCCGGCGCCGAAGCGGCGCTACGGCTACTATGTGTTTCCGCTGCTGGAGGGCGACCGGTTCGTCGGCCGCATCGACATGGCGGCGGACCGCGACGGCGATGCCCTGGCGGTCAAGGCGTTGTGGCTGGAGCCCGGCGTGCGGCCGAGCAAGGCGCGGCTGGGCCGGCTGGATGCCGAACTGGACCGCCAGCGCCGATTCGTCGGGCTGGGCACGGTGCGCCACGCCGACGGCTGGCTGCGGCCGGCCGGCTGACGCCGCCGGCCAGACCGCTTACAGGTCGGCCGGCGCCCCTGCCGCCGCCTGCGCCGCCCACGCTCGCCGCCCCAACCGGAAGAACGGCAGGGTCAGGCCATAGACGTCGCACTCGCCCTCGCGGCGCAGTCCGAGCTTGGTCAACACCCGCTGCGAGGCGTGGTTTTCCGGATGGGTGACCCCGGCGATCTGGTCGTGGCCGAGGTGCGCGAAGCCGTGCGCGATCACGCGCCGGCCGGCCTCGGTGGCGACGCCGCGGCCCCAGGCGTGGGCGAAATAGCGATAGCCGATCTCGAACAGCGGCGGGGCGTGCGGCGAGCGTAGCGGCAGCGGGAAGAGGCCGCACCAGCCGAGCAGACGTCCGCCCGTCCGGCCGTGCACAAGCCAGAAGCCGCCCCGTCGCGGCCAGCCCTCGGCGAGCCGCTGCGCCAGCCAGTGCGGCCGGGTCCAGCGGCTGGCCGGCCCGCCGACGAAGCGCATCACCACCGGGTCGGCATCGATCTCGACGCAGCCGGCGATTGCTTCAAAGGTCAACGGCCGCAGGGCGAGCCGCGGCGTTTCGAGCAGGTTCTGGTCCATTGCCGATGTGTGCCTTTGCATGGACGGCCGGCCGGCCGCTATCATCCCGGCGAACGGGCGGCGATCGCGCCGGAAAAAGACCTTCGGGGGAAACGACCATGCACCAAGTTGCCAGCCTCGGCTATCCGTCCGGCGGCGTGCGCGAAGCGGTGGCGCAGTGGCGGAACGGCGCACTTGACGACTGGGGCCTCGAGCGGATGGCCCAGGCGGCGCGGCGCGGCGGCTGGGCGGCACAAAAGGCGGCCGGCATCGACATGATCCCGTCCGGCGAACTCGGCTATGGCGACCCGATGGCGGAGACGGCGGCGATGGTCGGCGCGGTGCCCGCTCGCTTCGGCCCGGACATCGGCCGCGCCGCGCTGGAAGTGCGGCTGGCGCTCGCCAACGGCACTGCCGGCGAGACGCCGGCGACGGCCGCGTGGGCGGGAACCCACCTTCGCTATGTGACGCCGGTGCTGCGCGACGACGACCGCTGGCGGCTGAACGCGGCCCGCCCGGTGGCCGAGCAGCTGGAAGCGCGCAGCTTCGGCATCGTCTCGCGCCCGGTCCTGATCGGGCCGATCAGCTTCCTGATGCACTGCCGCACGGCGGACGGCAGGCCGCCGCTGGCCTATCTCGACCGGGTGCTGCCGGCCTATCGCGAGATGCTGGCGCAGCACGCCATCCACGGCGCCGCCTGGGTGCAGATGGACGAGCCGGCACTGGCCGGCGACGTCGACGATTCGGTGCTGCAGGAATTCGCCCGCGCCTATGCCCAGCTGAACGGAACCGGCCCGCGGCCGAAGCTGATGGTCGCCACCTATGGCGGCGGGGCGGCCGCGGCGCTGGACGTGCTGGTCGCGGCGGGGATCGACGGGTTGCATGTCGACCTGGTGGCCGCGCCCGACCAGCTGATGCGGGTGGCGCGCGGTTGGACGGGGGATCGGGTGCTGTCGGTCGGCGTGGTCGACGCGGCCAGTCCGGCGCCCACCAACCAGGCCCGCGCCCTGGGCCTGCTGCGCGACGCCGCCGATGCGCTGGGCGGCGACCGGGTTCAGGTCGCGCCGTCGATGCCGCTGACTGCCGCCCCCGTTGATCTGGCGCGGGTACCGCTGGACCTCGCCACCACGATCGAGACCGCCGCCGACAAGCTGCGCGTGCTGCGCCGCATTGCGGATGCGGCCGCGAGCGGCGGCGCGCTGAGCGACGCTGCGGCGCCTTTGCCGGCGCGGCCGGAGCTGGCCCCGGCCCGCCTGGCCTGAGGCCGGGCCGGCCGCCTAGCGGGCGCCGCGCTCGGCCGAGAAGTCGAGCTCGCTGAGACGGAAATGGCTGTCGCGGGCGATGGTGTCGAAGCCGCCTTCGTCAAGGTCGGCAAAGTCGCTGTCCAGGTCGATGTCGTCGATCGCAAGGTCCGCCTGCCAATCGTCGAAATCCTGGTCAAGGATCGCGTCTTCGAAGCTGTCGAAGGCCTTGCTGCGCTCGAGGCTGTACATGGTTCCCTCCACCGTGTGCCTGTCGATGCTGCAGAGGTGGCGGGCCGTTGTGACCCTCGCGGGACCGGAATGGGGCAACTCCGCGGCGGCTGTGCTCGCGGTCACAATGCCGCAGCGGTGGCCGCCAGGGTCGCGCTAACGTCGGACGCGCGCAGGAAGAACGGATTGAAGCCATGAAGATCGCGATCATCGGCGGCGGGCCCGGCGGGCTCTATCTCGCCATCCTGATGAAGCTGGCCGACGCGGCCCACGACATCGTCGTCCACGAGCGCAACGGGCCCGACGACACGTTCGGCTTCGGCGTCGTCTTCTCCGACGAGACCATGGACAACATCCGTGCCGCCGACCCGGCCACGTTCGCCGCCATCGCCGACGCCTTCGCCCACTGGACCGACATCCATGTCAACGTTGCCGGCGAGACCTTCGTGTCGACCGGCCACGGCTTTTCCGGCATGTCGCGCAAGACGCTGCTGAACATCCTGCAGGCGCGCGCCGGCGAACTGGGCGTCGCGCTGCGTTTCAACAGCGCGGTCGACGACCCGGCGACGCTGGACGCCGACCTGGTCGTCGCCGCCGACGGCGTCAACAGCGCGGTGCGCGAGCGTTATGGCGACGCCTTCGGCCCGACGGTGGACCTGCGCCCCAACCGCTTCGTCTGGCTGGGCACCACAGTGCCCTACGGGGCGTTCACCTTCCATTTCAAGATGTCGGAACACGGGCTGTGGCGGGTGCACGCCTATCGCTACAGCGCGGGCGAAAGCACCTTCATCGTGGAATGCCGCGAGGACACCTGGCGGGCCGCCGGCATGGACCGGGCCGACGAGGCCGAGACGCTGGCGTTCTGCGAGGCGCTGTTCGCCGACGAGCTCGACGGCCACCGCCTGCTCGCCAACCGCTCGATCTGGCGCCAGGTCCCGACGATCCGCTGCGCCCGCTGGCACCATCGCAACGTGGTGTTGCTGGGCGACGCGGTGCACACCGCCCATTTCTCCATCGGCTCCGGCACCAAGTTGGCCATGGAGGACGCGATCGCGCTGGCCGGCGCCCTGAACGCCGGCCACGCCGGGCTCGGCGCCGCCCTCGACGCCTATCAGGCCGAGCGCCAGCCGCAGGTGGAAAGCACCCAGCGTGCCGCCCAGACCAGCCTGGAATGGTTCGAGCACACCGAGCGCTACGGCGACGTCGCGCCGCTGCAGTTCGCCTTCGGCCTGCTGACGCGCTCGATGCGCATCACCCACAGCAACCTGAAAGAGCGCGACCCGGCGCTGGTCGAAAGGGTCGACGCCTGGGTGGCAGAGCGGGCCGCACACCAGGCCGGGGTCGCCCTGCCCCGCGGCGGACCGGACGGCACGCCGCCGCCGATGTTCACCCCCTATCGCCTGCGCGACCTGGTGCTGGCCAATCGGGTCGTGGTCTCGCCGATGTGCATGTATTCCGCCGTCGACGGCACGCCCAACGACTGGCACCTGGTCCATCTGGGCAGCCGCGCGCTGGGCGGCGCCGGGCTGGTCATCACGGAGATGACCGACGTCTCCGCCGACGGCCGCATCTCGCCCGGCTGCGCCGGCATGTACGAGGACGCGCACGGGCGTGCCTGGAAGCGCGTGGTCGACTTCGTCCACGCCAACAGCGCGGCGAAGATCTGCGTGCAGTTGGCCCATGCCGGCCGCAAGGGCTCGACCAAGCGGCTGTGGGAAGGCATGGACGAGCCGCTGGACGACGGCAACTGGCCGCTGATCGCGCCGTCGCCGATCCCCTACAAACCCGGCAGCCAGGTGCCGCAGCAGATGAACCGCTTCGACATGGAGCAGGTCATCATGGACTTCGAGCGGGCGACTCGGATGGCCGACGAGGCCGGCTTCGACATGGTCGAGGTGCACCTGGCTCACGGCTATCTGCTCGGCAGCTTCCTGTCGCCGCTGACCAACGTGCGCACCGACGAGTTCGGCGGCAGCCTGGAGAACCGCATGACCTTCCCGCTGGAGGTGTTCGCCGCGGTGCGCGACCTCTGGCCCCAACACAAGCCGGTGTCGGCCCGCATCTCGGCTACCGACTGGAAGCAGGGCGGCTTCAACCCGGACGACGCCGTGTTCGTCGCCCGCGCGCTGAAGGCGCTGGGTTGCGACATCGTCGACGTCTCCGCCGGCCAGACCGTCGACGACGACGCGCCGGTCTACGGCCGCTGCTTCCAGACCCCGTTCTCCGACAAGGTGCGGCAGGAGGCCGACATGCCGACCATGACGGTCGGCAACATCTCCTCCTATGGCGACGTCAACTCGATCGTTGCAGCCGGCCGCGCCGACCTGGTGGTGCTGGCCCGCGCCCACCTGTACGACCCCTATTGGACTCGCCACGCCGCCTTTGAGCAGGGCTGGCCGCTGGCCTGGCCGCCGCAATACCGCACGCTCGACCGCTACACTCCGCGGATGGAGTGGTCGCCTCGCGGCAGCGAGGGCGGGGTGAAGCGGACGTAGCGCGGCCGCGCCGCCCCGCATTCGGGTCGGCTGCGCTTGCAGTCCTTGCGCCTCGATTTCGCCACGCTGGACGTTATGATGCAGGTGGGCCCGGCGGCCCGCTTCGTTACGGCAGTCAGCGCAGGGATAAGCCGATGAGAACAGACGCGGCCGCTCGCAGCATCCGCACCAACGCAACGCTCGTGGCCGCCTGCCTCGCGGCCGGCACCGCCGCCGGCGCGTGGCCCGACCCGGCCGCAGCCGACCCCAGCTTCGACTGCAGCCGGGCGACGACTCCGACCGAGCTGGCCATCTGCGCCTCGCCGGTGCTGGCCAAGCTCGACCAGCAGATCGCCGACGTCTATTTCGCGCTGCTGGAGGGTGCGCGGCCCACGCTGGCCGCCCAGATCCGCCACCAGCAGCGCGCCTATCTGCGCGAGACCAACGCCTGCGCCGCCGGCAACCAGGACGAGGCGCTCGACGCCTGCATCGCCGAACTGATGCGCACCCGGCTGGGCGAGCTCAACGTGCTGCACGCCGAACTGACCGGCGCGCCCCTGGTCAGCGGCGGCGACGTGGTGACGGCCGGCGGCTGGACCTGGCGCGCGGCGCGGCCCGGCGAGATTCCGGCCGGCGCCTTCGTCGGCGACGACGGCCACGCGGTCTGCGCCGTCGGTCTGCCCGATTCGGCCGAGGTCGGCGTGGTCGCCGACGACGGCAGCGGCTGCCGCATCGCGCGAAACGGCGCGGCGGCGGTGGAGCCGGCCTTCTCCGTGCTGATCGACAGCCCGGTGTTCACATGGGCGTGGATCACCAGCGTCAATGCGGTCCCCTCTTCCTCCGTCGTCGCCTGGAGCAGTGAGGACGACATGATCGGCGTCTGCCGGGCCAACGTCGACGGCATCGTCGCGACCGGTTCGCTGGCACTGCACCGGGCCTGCACCGTGCTGCACGTCGCCGACGGCGGCGCGACCGAGGAGATCCTGGTGCTCGGCGGCTTCGAGGCGCTGATCGCGACCGAATAGGCGGCCGGCGCCGGGTACCGGGCATGCGGCTGACCGCGGTCTCGATCCAGGGCTACCGCTCGGTCCGCCGCATCCGCTTTCCCGTCGGTCCGCTGACCGTCTTCGTCGGCCGCAACGGCGTCGGCAAGACCAACCTCTATCGCGGGCTCGCCCTGCTGCACGCTGCCGCCAACGGCAGCATCACCCGCGAGCTCGCCGAGGAAGGCGGCATGGCCTCGGTGCTGTGGGCCGGCAAGCGCCGCAAGGGCGACCCGGCCCGGCTGGTGCTGGCGGCCGAATTCGACGCGCTCGAATATGCGATCGAGGTCGGCTTCCCCGCGCCGATGTTTCCCGCCCTGGACGGCGAGCCGCTGGTCAAGGCCGAGCGGCTGGCCGCGCGCGTCGACGGCGGTCGCCCGGTCACGCTGATGGAACGCAAGGGGCCCGCGGTCTGGCTGCGCGACGCGACCGGCAGGCGCCGCACGTTCGAGGACGCCCTGCTCGCCTCGGAGACCGCGCTTGCCGCCTTCCGCGAGACCGCCCTGCTGCCCGAACTGGGCGCGGTGCGCCATGCGATGCAGGACTGGCGGCTGTATCACGAGTTCCGCACCGACACCGCCGCACCGGTCCGCCGTCCCTGCCTGGCGATCGCGACGCCGTCCCTGGCCGCCGACGGCCACGACCTGGCGGCGGTGCTGGCAACGCTGGTCGAGATCGGCGGCGACGCCGCCGCATTCATGAGCGCGGTCGACGATGCGTTTCCCGGCGTGCGCCTGGGGGTCGAAGGCGAAGGCGGCAACCATCGCCGCCTCACCATGCTGTTCCCCGAAATGCAGCGGCCGCCACCGGAGCCGTCGCGCATCTTCGGCGCGCATGAGCTGTCGGACGGCACATTGAAGTATCTGTGCCTGGTCGGCGCGCTCTGCGGCTATCGCATGCCCGGATTCGTCGCGCTGAACGAACCGGAATCGAGCCTGCACCCCGATCTGATCGCCCCGCTGGCGCGGCTCATCGCCAGCCGCAGCGAAGTGGCGCGGCTCTGGGTCGTCACCCACAGCGAGACTCTCGGCGACGCGCTGGCCGACCTCACCGGCAACCCGCCGCTGGTGGTGACCAAGCGCGAGGGCGAGACCTGGATCGAAGGATTGAGCCTGCTGGGCTCGTTTGCTGACGAGCAATAGGTCAGTAGCAGCCGGCGACGCGGGCGCGCTGCTGGACCAGGGCCAGCACCATGTCGAGCGTCGGCGTCGGCACCGCGATCCTGCGGCCGAGCTCCTGCACCGCGGTGACCAGGGCGTCGATCTCCATCGGCTTGCCGTTGGTCAGGTCCTGCAGCATCGAGGTGCGATGGGCGCCGACGTCGGCGGCCCAGCCGATGCGCGTGTCGACGTCGACCGGGAACTTGACGCCCAGCGCCTCGGCCACCGCCTGGCCTTCGACCATCATCGCGCGGATCACCGCGCGCACCGCCGGGTCGCCGGCGATATCCTCGAGCGTCGCATGGGTCAGCGCGCTGACCGGGTTGAACGACAGGTTGCCCCACAGCTTGACCCAGATGTCGTCGCGGATGCGGGTGCGCACCGGCGCCTTGAATCCGGCGTCGGTCAGCGCCTTCGACAGCGCGCCGACCCGCGGCGAGCGGCTGCCGTCCGGCTCGCCCAGCATGAACCGGTTGCCGTGGGTGACCTGGACCACGCCGGGACTGACGATCTCGCCGGCCGGATAGACCACGCAGCCGATGCAGCGCTCCGGCGGCAGCTTCGCCCAGAGCAAGCCGTCGGGATCGACGGCGGCGACGCGCGCCCCGTCGTGTTCGCCGCCGAAGGCGTGGAAATACCAGTGCGGGATGCCGTTCATGGCGGTGACGATCACCGTCTCCGGGCCGATCAGCGGCTGCATCGCCTCGGCGATGGCGGCGACGCCGCAGGCCTTGACCGTGACGATCACCGCATCCTGCGGGCCGGCATCGGTCGGGCTGTCGGTCGCGGCCGGCCGGGTGACGAACTCCTCGCCCTCGCCGATCAGCCGCAGTCCGTTCGCACGCATCGCCGCGAGGTGGGGACCGCGCGCGATCAGCGTCACGTCGGCGCCGGACTGGGCCAGCTTGGCGCCGAGGAAACCGCCGATGGCGCCCGCCCCGTAGATGCAGATCCTCATGGGGCGAGCCCCAGCACCTTGGCCAGCCCGATGCGCTGCAGCTTGCCGGTCGGGCCCTTCGGGATCTCGTCGACGATCAGCACGGTGCGCGGCACCTTGAAATCGGCCAGCCGTTGCGCCACGAACGCGCGCAGCGCCTGCGCATCCGGCGCATCGGCCGCATCCGCCTTCAGCACCACGGCCGCCGCCACCTCCTCGCCCAGCTTGTCGTGCGGCACGGCGAAGGTCACCGCCTGCGCGACGGCCGGGTGGTCCATCAGCACCTCGTCGACCTCGCGCGGCGCGATCTTCTCGCCGCCGCGGTTGATCATCTCCTTCAGCCGGCCGGTGATGCTGAGATAGCCCTCGGCGTCGAGCACGCCCTGGTCGCCGGTGCGGAACCAGCCGTTGGTGAAGCCGGACGCATTCGCCTCCGGGTTGTTCTCGTAGCCGGCGGTGACGTTGGGCCCCTTGATGCAGATCTCGCCGGTGCCGCCCTGGGCGACCCGGTTGCCGGTCTCGTCGAGGATCGCGATCTCCGGCCCGGCCGCGATGCCGACCGTGCCCGGCTTGCGCGGCGCCGGCGGCAGCGGGTTGCTGGCCATCTGGTGGGTCGCCTCGGTCATGCCGTAGGCCTCGATCACCGGGCAACCGAACGTCTCTTCCAGCGCCTGCATCACCTGCGGCGGCAGCGAGGCGGAGGACGAGCGCAGGAAGCGCAGCGGGTTGCGCGCGATCGCCTCGGCATTGCGGCCGGCACGGCCCAGGATCGCCTGGTACATGGTCGGCACTGCGGTGACCCACGTGGCGCGCGCCTCGTCGAGCCAGCCGAACACCTTGAGCGCGTTGAAGCCCGGGCTGGCCCAGATCGAGCCACCGGCGTGCAGCGACGACGACACCGCCGCGATCAGCCCGTGGATGTGGAACAGCGGCATGATGTTCAGCACCCGGTCCGCCGGCGTCAGCGCCAGTGTCGCGGCGATGTGGCGGGCGGAGGCGGCGACGTTGGCGTGGCTGAGCGGCACGATCTTCGGCCGCGAGGTGGTGCCGGAGGTATGCAGGATCAGCGCCACGTCGTCGCCGGCCGGCGGCCCGTCGGCCGACGCCGGCCCGACCGCCTCGCCGTCGATGGCGAACTGGCCGGCAGGCATGGCGGGATCGACCCGGGCGCGCAGCACCGCGGTGCCGGCCTGCGCCGCCGCCGCGACGATCGGGCCGGCCTCGTCGGCGGCGACCAACACCGCCTTGGCGCGCAGGTCCTCCAGGTAGAAGGCGAACTCGTCCTGCCGGTAGGCCGGGTTCAGGGGCGCCGTGGTGGCGGCGCCGGCGACGGCGACGAACGCGCAGGCCATCTCCGGCCCGTTCGGCAGCACGATCGCGACCCGGTCAGCCCGGCCGACGCCGAGCGCGCGCAGGCGTGCGCGAACCTGGGCAGTGAAATCCGCGAGGGCGCCATAGCTCTGCGGCGCGCGCTCCGGCGCCGCGATGGCAATGGTGCCGGCATCGTGTCGTGCGATCGCGTCGATCAGGGTCTGTGCGCCTGCCACCGTCGGTCCTTATCGCTGGAGATCGTCGAACGGACCTGTCGGATAGCCCCTTGCGGGGCCGGGCGCAACTGCTGCCGGCGGCGGAATCAGCACCAGCGCAACGGCGGAACGATCAGGCGCGGATGTCCAGCAGGGATTCCGTTGCGGTGGCCGCGCGCTGCGCCCGCGCCTGCGCCTCGGCATAGGCGCCGACCTCGGCATTGGCGACCAGGGTCGGCGTGACCAGCCGGGCATGCTGGCCGAGCTGCTGGGCCAGGAACGGCCCGGACGGAAGCGAGATCAGACGGAATTCGTGCCAGTCGGCGGCGGCGCCGAAGCCCGCCTCCTCGAAGCCGTCGCCGGACTCCTGGCTGCCGCCGGCCCGCGGGCGGACCTGGCGGACCGCCTCGCCGAACATGGCGTCGCGGGCTGCACGGGTCGCATCGACGGCCTCGACGGGGATCGCCGCGGCACTGCGCAAAGAGGCGCGCAACCCGGGTGTCGGGACCGCCTGAGGCGCCGGCAGTGCGAGGGGTACGGCTTGAACGGCTGCCACCTGGCGAAGGTCCTTCCTGGCTCCGGATCCGGTGTCGGCGCGGTTGTTTCGAATTCAAGCTAAGTTGTCGGCATCGTCTTATCAACGCGTTATCGTTCACGAAGTGTAAACGACACGCGATCAGGCGTCGTCGTCGCGGTCCTTCGAAAGCCGGTCCAGCTGCTGCTGCATCGCGCGCAGCTGCTTCTTAAGCTCGTCGATGTCGCCCTTGTCGGTGGCTGCGTCGCGGCGCTTGGCCGCCGGTTCCGCGCGCGGCCGCGCGGCATCGACCTTGGCGGCTTCGTCATTGCCGCCACCATCGCCCGCCAGTGGGTTGAACATCTGCATCGCCCGCTCGAAGATCGCCATGTTCTGGCGGCTGATCTCCTCGAACGCCGTCATCGGGAACATGCCTTCCAGCGCGCCGTTGAAATACTGGCGATAGCGGTCCTGGTTGTTCTGGAACATCCGCATGGAATAGTCGAGATAGCGCGGCACAAGGCCCTGCAGGCTGTCGCCGTAGAAACCGATCAGCTGGCGCAGGAAGCTGGTCGGCAGCAGGTTGTTCCCCTTGGCCTCGGCGTCGACGATGATCTGGGTCAGCACCGGGCGGGTGATGTCCTCGCCGGTCTTCGCGTCGAAGACGGTGAACTCGACCCCGTCCCGCACCATCTCGGCAAGGTTGTCCAGCGTCACGTAGCTGCTGGCCGCGGTGTTGTAGAGCCTGCGGTTGGCGTATTTCTTGATGACGACAGGCTTGGCCTGAGGTTTGGTGTCGTCGGTCGATTCGGCCATCGCGATGAACTCTCCTGCCCAGGGCATCTCATATTAGAGAGCCGATGTTGCATTGCAAAGTGGAAGGTTGCGGCGCAACATGGCGCCATGCCGTCGCCAGGGCCGCCGCGACGCCGCCACACCGCGACGGAGCCGGCGAGGCCCGATGGACGACCGCACGATCGACGACCTTGCCGAGCGCTATCTGCGGCTATGGGAAGACGCCTGGCAGCAGACGGCGCAGGATCCCGAGATCGCCCGCCAGTTCGCAACCCTGCTGGCCGCTCTAGGCGGCTTCGGCGCCGCGCAACCGTCACCGCCGCAGGACCGAAGTGAGCATGACCACGCGCCGAGTCAAGCGTCCCGGCCCGCGCCCGCTGCCGCTGCACCTGGCGATGGCGGCGACGGTGTGGCTGGGGGCGGCCGGAGCCTGCGGAGCCGTTCCGCCGGCATGGACCGATCCGCAGGCGGCAAGCCCGCCGGACGCTGAACGGGCACGGCGGCTGGCCGACGCGCTCGGCGGCAGCGATGCTTTCCGCCGAGCGGTGGGGCGCGCCGCGGCGCGCCGGCTGGCGACCTTCCTGGACGGCGTCGAGGCCTATCGGCGCCACCCCTATCGCCGCGCCCTCGCCGACCCGCCGGTCGCCTGGGCGAGGGGCGGCACGCGCCTGCTCGACTTCGCCGGCGACGGCGACCGGCGCGGCGCGCCTGTGCTGTTCGTGCCGTCGCTGATCAACCGGGCCACGGTGCTGGACCTCGCGCGGGGCCGCAGCCTGATGCGGTGGCTGGCCGCCGAGGGCGGCATGCGGCCGCTGCTGCTCGACTGGGGCGAACCGGCCGAGACCGAGCGCGACCTGGGTCTCGACGGCTTCATCGCAGACCGGCTGGAGCCGGCGCTGGCCGCCGTTGCCGAACGCGAGGGCCGCCCCGTCGTCCTCGCCGGCTATTGCATGGGCGGCCTGCTGGCGCTCGCCGCCGCGCAGCGCAACCCCGACCGCGTCGCCGGCCTCGCCCTGCTCGCCACCCCGTGGGATTTCCACGCCGACGGCGGCGCACACGCCCGGCTGCTCGGCGCGCTGTGGCCGCATCTGGCGCCCCTGTTCGAGGCCAGCGGCGCCGTGCCGGTCGACGTGCTGCAATGCCTGTTCTTCGCCATGGACCCGCTGCTGGTGCTGCGCAAGTTCGCCGATTTCGCCGGCCTGGACCAGCAGGGCGAGGCGGCCCGGCGCTTCGTCGCGCTGGAGGACTGGATCAACGACGGCGTCGCGCTGCCGGCACGCGTGGCGCGGGAATGCTTCGTCGGCTGGTACGGCGACAACCTGCCGGGCCGCGACCGCTGGCAGGTCGGCGGCGTGCCGGTGCGCCCGTCCGCGCTCGCCATGCCGGCCTTCGTCGCCTGCCCGCAGCGCGACCGCATCGTGCCGCCGGCGTCGTCGGCCACGCTGGCCCGGCGCATCGCCGGCGCCACCGTGATCGAGCCGGCGCTCGGCCATGTCGGCATGATCGTCGGCGGCCGTGCCCGCCAGGCGGTCTGGCAGCCGTTCGCCCAATGGCTGCGGACATTCGAGCGCAGGACCGGCAATCCGGGTTGACGCTGCCGGACCCGCGGTCATATCTGGCGGGAGCAGGCGCAAACGCGGCCCCGAGAGACGCGCCGACGCACCCGCCCATTCGGGCCCCGGCCGCACCGTCAGCAACGGGAGGACTTACGATGTCGGATGTGGTGATCGTCAGCGCCGCGCGCACGCCGATCGGTTCGTTCAACGGCAGCCTGAGCAGCCTGACCGCGGCCCAGCTCGGCACCGTCGCGATCAACGCGGCAATGACGCGCGCCGGGATCGAGCCGGGCGACGTCGACGAGGCGATCCTGGGCCATGTGCTGACCGCCGGCCAAGGCCAGAACACGGCGCGACAGGCCGCGATCGCCGCCGGCATCCCGCAGGAACGCACCGCCTATTGCATCAACCAGGTCTGCGGCTCGGGCCTGCGCGCGGTGGCGTTGGCCAGCCAGGCGGTCCAGGCGGGCGACAGCGCCATCGTCGTCGCCGGCGGCCAGGAGAGCATGAGCCTGGCCCAGCACGCCGCCCACCTGCGCTCCGGCCAGAAATTCGGCGACCTCAGCCTGGTCGACACCATGATCAAGGACGGGCTGTGGGACGCCTTCAACGGCTATCACATGGGCACCACCGCCGAGAACGTCGCCCAGAAGTGGCAGATCACCCGCGAGCAGCAGGACGCTTTCGCCGCCGCGTCGCAGCAGAAGGCCGAGGCGGCGCAGAAGGCGGGCCGGTTCAAGGACGAGATCGCGCCGGTGACGGTGAAGCAACGCAAGGGCGAGACGGTGGTCGACGCCGACGAATATCCGCGCCACGGCACCACGGTCGACACGCTGGCCGGACTCCGGCCCGCCTTTGCCAAGGACGGCACCGTGACCGCAGGCAACGCCTCGGGCCTGAACGACGGTGCGGCGGCGCTGGTGGTGATGTCGGCGGCGACCGCGGCGCAGCGCGGGCTGACGCCGCTGGCCCGCATCGCCGCGTGGGCGACCGCCGGCGTCGACCCGGCGGTGATGGGCTCCGGCCCGATTCCGGCCAGCCGGCGCGCGCTGGAGAAGGCCGGCTGGTCGATCGGCGACCTCGACCTGATCGAGGCCAACGAGGCCTTCGCCGCCCAGGCCTGCGCGGTGAACAAGGACCTCGGCTGGGACACCGACAAGGTCAACGTCAACGGCGGCGCCATCGCACTGGGCCACCCGATCGGCGCGTCCGGCGCCCGCGTGCTGGTCACCCTGCTGCACGAGATGCAGAAGCGCGACGCCCGGAAGGGTCTGGCGACGCTGTGCATCGGCGGCGGCATGGGCATCGCCATGTGCGTCGAGCGCGGCTGAGGCGCAGACCGCCGCAAGCCTGAGAGGACCGTCGTCCCCGGGCCAACTGCCTGGCCGCTTGCCTCGGCCCGGTGGGCCGGGCATCGCATGATGACGAAAGAAAAGGGCCGGCGCGAACGCAGGCCCTTCCGTTTCGCGCAGGCGCGAACCGCCCGCCTTACGGCGCCACCAGCGCCAAGTCGACGGCGTTGCCCATCGCCTCATAGCCGGCGTCGTTCGGATGCAGATCGTCGCCCTTGTTGAACTCCGGCAGAATCCGGTTGGGATCCGCCGGATTCTGCACCACCGCGTCGAAGTCGATCACGCCGTCGAAGCCGCCGCCGTTGCGGATCCAGTCGTTGACCTCGAGCCGGATCGCCTCCTTGTCGGCGTTGTAGTAGCCCTCGAGCGGCCCGCCGCCGAAGGCGTTGTTGAACGGCGTCAGCGTGGCGCCGACGATGCGGATGCCGTGGTCGTGCGCGCGGGCGATGAGCTGCCGGTAGCCGGCGATGACGTCGGCGGCGGTCGGCTCGGCGGCGGTCGGGTCCAGCACCATGTCCGGCCAGCCGATGTCGTTGATGCCCATCATGAACACTACCGTCTCGACATGCGGGTGGGTCAGCACCGCCTCCTCGAACCGCGCCAGCGCGTTGATGCCCATGCGGTCGGACAGCACGCGTTCGCCCGAAATGCCTTCGTTGACCACCGAGGTCCGGGTGTCGCCGGCGGCGTTCAGCCGCTCGGCCAGCACGTCGGGCCAGCGGTTGTTCTGGTCGGTGGAGGAGCCGTCGCCGTCAGTGATGGAATCGCCGAAGGTGACGATGGTGCGGGGGTTGTCCGGCGCATTAACGATAATACGGCTGAGGAACAGCCGCGATTCCGTGGTGGCGTCCGGCGCGATGTCGGCATCGGCGGTCTTGTCGCCGCCGACGATGTAGGCGGTCTGGCGGCCATCCCAGTGCATGGTCGTTGTCGGCGTCACATCGGCGAAGAACAGGCTGACCGCGACGCTGCCCAGCGCCGGCACGCTCAGGTCGACCGCGTCGCTGACCGCCGACGCGCCCGCCGGAATCGTGATCGAGGCCGCGCCGCCGAAGGTCAGCGCCCGGTCGGTGCCGGCCTGAATCCTGGCCCCGCCGTCGGACAGCGCGACGTGCGCCGCGTCGACGGTCATCGGCATGGCGCCATATTCGTTAGAGATCGCGATGCGGACCTGCTCGCCGCCGAGCGAGACCCGGGCGACCTGCCGAATCGTCTGACCCCACAGGTTGCGCGGGAAGGTCAGCGGCGCCAGGAAGTCGGCTGCCCAGATCGGCTGCGGCGCGGCACCCCAGGTGTCGATCCAGTCGCCGCCGGCGGCACGGCTCGGGCCCGCCGGCAAAGCGAGGCCAAGGGCCAGCGCACCGGCCAAGGCGAGGGGCGGCCACCGGCGAACCGGTCGCAAGTCTTCATTACGGAATGTCATGACATTTCCTCCATTGTTCCGACGCCGTTGTTGCCGACCGGCCCCGGGGCAGCCCCGAGGCCAGTGCATACAATTTCGGCATTCAGTCCTGGTGTTTGAGGGACAGGTGCCGGGAGCCCGGCGCGACCGGCGGTCGCGACGCGAATACCGGTCCGGCGATGCTCCCACCGCGCCGATTATTTGGCAAGTCTTTCGCGCGGCGGCACGGAAGGGCCGTCCCGGCGGCCGGCCCTTCGCATCCGGAACGGCTCGGCGGTCAGCGGATGCCCTGCTCGATCAGCGGCATCAGCATCTCGACATTCTTCGGCGACAGGGTACCTGCGGCAGTGTTCGTGGTCATCCCGCCCATGTGGTACTTGACGCTGAGCACGCACTGCAGCACCGGCAGGAAGCCCTGCAGATACAGCTGCTGGTCCAGCGACGCGGCCATGTAGCCCTCGCCGATCGCCTGCACGGTCACCGGGTCGGTGTCGATGCCGGCCAGGATCAGGTTGTCCGGCGTGCGGCCGGCCTGCTCCATCACCGCCTGCAGCTGCGGCGTGACGCCGCCGTGCTGGGTGCCGATCGCCTTGGTGTCGGGGTGCTCCTGCAGATAGGCGACCAGGATCGGCACCACCGCAGGCGGATTGCCGTCGACCTCCGCGCTCATCTCCACCCGGTCGACCACCACGCCGGCCGCTTCCAGCGTGTCGGCCATGCCCTTGCCGGAGAGCCCGCGGTCGCCGGAGCTGAACAGCTCGTAGACCAGGGCATGGTCGCCCGGCGCCAGCCCGGCGTTCAGCATCGCCCGCGCCGTGATCGCGCCGCCCTCGTACAGGTCGACGCCGGCATAGCCGAAGCCCTGGTCCTGGTACTTCGGCAGCAGCTCGCTCAGCGGCGCGTTGTTCGAGGTGACGACGATGCCGCGGGCGAAGGCGTCGGCAACCCGGTCGGCGAAGGCGTCGTTGCCCGGATGGCCCATGATCACGATGCAGTCGGGATCGGCCGCCATCGCCTCGTCGAACTGGGCCAGCATGGTTTCCGGATTCCAGCTCGAATACTGCTCGAACAGCGTGGCGCCCAGCGCCTCGGCCGCGGCGACGGCGCCGTTGGTGCGCGGCAGCACCGGCGGCTGGCCGGGCTGGCCGCCCATCTGCATGTAGATGATGACGCCCTCGCCGATGCCCTGGGCGCCGGCGATCGCCGCCAGTGCGCTGCTGGCCACGGTGGCGACGACAAGGCTGCGCAATACGGTTCTCATGCTACGTCCCTCCCTTGCGGCACGAGGCCGCTTCCTCGGTTTCCCGCTCCCGCCGGGTTGCGCCCGGTCGCGTTCTTGCCCCACTTCCCGCCGCTCGCGGCCCGGTTCGCCGTTCGGATGATGCGCGGAACCCGGGCTGCGCGCACTCATCGCAGGCGCCTGAGCCCCAGACCCTGCAGCCGGTCCGGCTTCTCGACCACCATGTGCACCAGCACCGCGCCGATGAAGATCGCGCCGATTGTCATGTCGGCGATCTCGCCGCCCAGCCCGACCGCGACCATGCCGACCTGCAGGGTGACGACGATGAGCAGCCCGATATAGCTGCCGACGATGGAGCCGGAGCCGCCGAAGATCGACGTGCCGCCGATGAACACCGCCGCCATCACGATCAGCAGGGTGCTCTGGCCCTGGGTGGTGGTGAAGTTCTCGGTCTCCGAGGTCAGGAACACCCCGGCCAGGCCGGCGATCGCCCCCATCAGCGTGAACAGGCGGGTGCGGGTGCGGCGCACGTCGATGCCCATCACGCGCGCGACGTTGGCGTTGTCGCCGATGAACAGCAGCGCCTCGCCGAAGCGGTGGCGGTTGAGCACGAACCACAGCAGCACCGCGACCGCGATCACGATCAGCGCCTGCAGCGGAATGCCGTCCGGCTTGCGCAGCACCACGCCCTCCTCGACGAACAGCCCGGTCAGGACGCGGCCCGTGGTCAGGTCCCACTGCAGGGTATCGTTGAAGTCGCGCAGCGAATACTGCCGGCCGGCCGCCAGGAACACCGCCATGCCGCGCCAGACGAAACTCATCGCCAGCGTGGCGATGATCGAGGGGATGCCGAACCGCGCCACCAGCACGCCGTTGACGTAGCCGGCGACGGCGCCGGCCAGCACCGCGGCGACCAGCCCGACCCAGGCCAGTTGCGCCTGCATCGCCGGGATCTCCTCCGGCGCGACGCCGTCGCCGACCCAGGCGATCCACGGCACCAGGTCGAAACGGTAGAACGAGGCGAAGACGATGCTGGAGAAGGTGATGACCGACGGGAAGCTGAGGTCGATCTCGCCGGCGGCGATGACCAGGGTCAGCCCCAGCGCGCAGATGATGTAGTGCTGGTAGTTGACCAGGATCGAGATGTAGGTGCGCCAGCCGAGAAAGGCGTTTGGCGCCAGGACCATCAGCAACACCAGCACCAGCAGGAACACCGAAAAGATCGGCACCCCCTCGACCGCGAACAGCCGGGCGACGAGCGGGCGCCGCGGCTGTGCGCGCCCCACGCGTCGCCCTGCGCCGACGTCGGTCAAGGCTGCGCCTCCCGCTCGGCCTGCAGCGACAGCATGAAGTCGGTCAGCTGCGCCACCGTCATCTCGCCGCGCCGCACCTCGCCGGCGATGCGGCCGCGGTCGACGATCACCATGCGGTCGGCCATCTCGTGCACGTGGGCGAGGTTGTGCTCCACATAGAGACAGGCCCGGTTCGATTTCTTGATGTCGGCGATGAAGTTCAGCACCTTGCGGACCTCCTTCACCGCCAGCGCGACCGTCGGCTCGTCGAGCACGATCAGATCGGCGTCGAAGAACATCGCGCGGCCGATGCAGATGCCCTGGCGCTCGCCGCCGGACAGGTTGCCGGCGGTGGCATCCACGTTGATGCCGACGCCGCGGAAGCCGATCGCGCCCATCAGCACCTGCTCGGCCAGCGCCTTCTGCTCGCGCACCTTGATGAAACCGAAGCGGTTGGCGACGTTGCGGCCGACGAAGAAGTTGCGCCACAGCGGCTGCTTATCGCCGAGCGACTTTTCCTGATAGACCGTCTCGATGCCCAGCCGATGGGCGGCGCGCACGTTGTAGCGCGCGAAGTCGATCGGCACGCCGCGGACCAGAATTTCGCCGGCCGTCGGCGTCTCGACGCCGGTCAGTATCTTGATCAGCGTCGACTTGCCGGCGCCGTTGTCGCCGATCAGTCCGAGGATTTCGTTGGCGCCGATCTCCAGGTTGATCTCGTCGAGCGCCACCACGTTGCCGTAGCGCTTGTGCAGGCCGCGAATCTCGACCACCGGGCGCGGTACCGGCGCGCCGGCCGTGCCATCGCTCCCTACGTGCTGCTGCCGGTCGGTCATCGCGAACGTTCCAGCCTGGCGGCCCGTGCTCCCGCTAATTCGTATTACGAAATCAAACGGTGCCGCATGTGAAATATGCAGTCAACCGGGCTGGCGGTCGAGCGCCATCGCGTCCGGCGCTGGCGCCGCGCTCGCGCGGCTGGCCTCGACCCGCCGCCAGTCGGAGCGTGCGTTCTGCAGCAGCTTGCGCATGCCCTCCTCGGCGCGCTGGCCGTCGCCCGAGCGGATAAAGTTCAGCACCGCCTCATGCTCCAGCATCGCCCGGTTCAGTGTCTCGGAACGCGCCCAGCTTTGCCGGAAGCTGAGCCGCAGGCCGGCCGCGATCAGTTTGCCGAGTCCGGCCAGGAACTGGTTGCCGGTCGCATTGAGGATGGCGCAATGGAAGGCGATGTCCGGCTCGATGTAGTCCTCGCCGTTGCTGGCCCGCTCGCGCATTTCGCGATGGGCCGCGGCGATGGCGTCGTGGTCGGTCTCGACCGCGCGTTCCGCCGCCTTGCGGGCCGCGACCGGCTCGAAGATCATGCGCATGTCGAACAACTCGGAGGCCGCCTGCTGCCGGTCGGCATGCAGCAGCCGCCAGCTCATCACGTCGGGGTCCAGCATGTTCCAGTCGGTGCGCGGCCGCACGCGGGTGCCGACCTTGGTCCGGGTCTCGACCAGGCCCTTGGCCGCCAGCGTCTTGATGCCTTCGCGCAGGACGGTGCGGCTGACGTTGAGCAGGGCGCACAGCCCCTGCTCGTTCGGCAGCACCTCGTCGACCGCGGTCTGGCCGGCGACGATCTGCGCGCCGAGCGTGTCGACAACGCGCTGGTGCAGGGTGTTGCGTTTCGGCCGGGCGGCCGCGCCGGTCCTGCTGTCGACCAAATCCTGCTACTCCCGCGCCCCTGGCGCGACGGCCGCGCCCAATTCATCATACCAGAATCAATCGCCGCCGGCCCGTCAACCCGATTCGCTCCCGCAAGGCCGGGCGGCCTGAACCACTGCCGGCCGACCGGGCGGAACCGGCCGACCGCGCATGCGTGCACCCTGTTGCAGGCGATTTGCAAATACAGCAGTGTGAGCCGCGCCCGGGTTGCAGCGCGACGATGAAGCGGCCAGCCTGGCGCAAGCGGTGGACGTGGCGCCCGGCGTGCGCGACCGGCCGCGCGAACCAGAACGAAACGGGAGGAGACAAGATGTACGAGATCGATGCCAGGCTTTCGAACCGACTGAATGCGCCGGTCACGCGCCGCCGTTTCGTGCGCGGCGCAGCCTCCGCGGCCATGGCCGGTCCGCTGCTGGCGAACCCGGCCTTGATGCGTCTTGCCGCGGCTGCGGACTATGCCGGCGAAACGCTGCGCTTCATGATCATCAACCCGCATGCCGGCTCGATCGAGCCGCTGTCGGCCGCCTTCTCCGAGCTCACCGGCGCGACGGTCGAGGCGGTGACGGTGCCCTACGACCAGGCCACCGCCCAGGCGACGCTGGACGTGGTCTCCGGCGCCAACGAGATGGACGTGTTCCAGTACTGGTATGTCGACAAGGAGGCGCTGGTCCGCGACAACGTGCTGCTGAACGTCGCCGACCGCATCGACGCCGATCCCGACATCGACCCGGCCGACTTCCTCGGCGCGCTGTACGACACCTACACGCTGGTCGACGGCGGGCGCTACGGGCTGCCCTATGACGGCGACACCCACGTGCTGTTCTACAACACCGCCATCCTGGAGCGGAAACGGCTGGCCGCGCCGAAGACCTGGGACGACCACCTCAACGTCATCAAGACCGTGACCGACGCCGAGGGCGGCAGCGGCACCTACGGCGCGCTGATGATGTGCAAGCAGTTCCCGATCATCATCTGCTCGACCTACGCCAACCGCCTCGGCGGCTTCGGCGGCGACTTCCTCGACGCCAACGGCGCGCCGGCGCTGGCGTCGGACGCCAGCATCGCGGCCGCGCAGGCCATGCTGGATGCCGCGCCCTATGCGACCCCGACGCCGCTGGAGACCGAGTTCGGCAACTCGATCCCGGTGTTCCTCGGCGGCCAGGCCGGCATGATCGAGTTCTGGACCGACCTCGGCACCTGGGCCGAGGATCCGGAGCAGAGCGCCATCGTCGGCCAATGGGGCGTGGTGCCGATGCCGGTGGGCGGCAGCAACACGGTCAACCGTCCGGCGATGAACGCCGGCTGGTCGTTCGGCGTGTCGACCGGCAGCCACAACACCGACATGGCCTGGGATTTCGTGCGCATGACGGCCAGCAAGGAGACCCACATCTCCGTGCTGACCAACAACAAGACCGGCGTCGACCCGACCCGCTATTCGGCGATGGAGGCCTATCGCGGCTTCGCGCCCAAGCAGGCCGATGCGGTGCAGGAGGCCATCGAGCATGCATTCCCGTGGCCGACCAAGCCGGAATCGCCGGAGCTGATGCAGGTGCTGACCGACGAGCTCGGCTTGATGCTGGCCGGCGACAAGACCGCCGAGCAGGCGATGACCGACGCCCAGGCGAAGTGGGAAGAGATCCTCGGCTGACCGGCCGCGGAGCGCACAGGGGTCGGCGGGTGCCCGGCCCGTCCCTCGCCGGGGGACGGGCGCGGACGCCCGCCGGCCGTCTGATGCAGCCCTGATCCGGAACGGCGTGCCATGAGCCTGAGCGAACAGCTACCCGCGGTCGCGGCGCCGCGCCGTGCGCGATCCGGCCGCGGCAATGCCGGGATCGGCGGCCGGCGCCTGATGGCCTGGGCGGTGGTGACGCCAATGCTGGTCGGGCTGATCGTGTTCGCGATCTATCCGTTCATCTATCTGGTGGTGCTGTCGCTGCTGAAGGCCAACCTGGCCGCGCCCTTCTTCCTCGACCTGTCGGACGAGTCCGTCGGCTTCATCGCCAAGAACTTCATCGGCCTGGACAACTTCGGCGACGCTCTTGGCGAGCCGAAATACACCGACTCGCTGTGGCGATCGGTGGTCTACGCCTTCGCGACCACGGCCGGCGCGCTGCTGCTCGGCGTCGCGGTGGCTGTGCTGGTCGACCGCGCCGTGCGCGGCCGCAGCATCCTGCGCACGCTGATCCTGCTGCCGCTGATGACGCCGCCGGTGACGGTGGCGGTGATGTGGCAGCTGCTGCTGATGCCGGCCGGCGGCTGGCTCAACGGGTTCCTGATGGACCTGTCGATCCTCAGCCAGCCGGTCTCGTTCCTCGGCTCCTCGCAGCTTGCGCTGCCGCTTCTCTGCCTCGCCGACGTCTGGCAGTGGTCGCCCTTCGTCGCCCTGATGACCTATGCCGCGTTGCAGACGCAGCCGACCGACATCTACGAGGCGGCTCGGCTGGACGGGGCATCCGGCGTCCGTATCTTCCGCTCGATCACGCTGCCGATGCTGGCGCCGGCGCTGCTGGCCATCGCCGTGCTCAAGCTGGTGATCGGGTTCAAGGTGTTCGACCTGGTGTTCGTGCTGACCGCAGGCGGGCCGGGCCAGGAGACGCGGCTGACCACGTTCCACATCTACCAGGAGGCGATCCAGCAGTTCGACATGGGCGCCGCCGCGGCCCAGACGCTGCTGTTCGCGGTGATGGTCGGGCTGATCACCGTGCCGTTCACCATCGCCCACGACGTCGCCGAGCGGAGGCTGTCATGAGCCTGCGCGAGATGGACCGGCCGATGCGCGCCGCCGGCGGCTTCTCCGGCTGGACGCCGGCGCGCTGGATCGCGACCGCGCTGGTGGTCGCCTTCTTCGTGTTCCCGGTGCTGTTCATGGTCATGGTCTCGCTGAAGACCCAGTCGGACATCGCCACCGGCGGCTTCTTCCCGGAGCAGCTGTTCTGGCAGAACTATCCGGACGCCTTCGGCTCGGTCGCGGTCGACCTTTATCTGCGCAACTCGGCGCTGGCCGCCATCATCGGCGCGACGGTAACCCTGATGGTGGCCGCGCCGGCGACCCACGCGATGATCCGCTTCCGGGTCGGCGGCAAGTTCCTGCCGGCCTTCGTGCTCGGCACCTATGTGGCGCCGCCGATCGTCGCCCTGTTCCCGCTGTTCTTCCTGCTGAAGACGATCGGGCTGAACAACTCGATCATCGGGCTCGGCCTCGTCTACGGGGTGATGAACCTGCCCGTCGCCTTCTGGCTGCTGTCCAGCTTCGTGCGCCGGCTGCCGCTGGAGCTGGAGGAAGCCGCCTATATCGACGGTGCCAGCTACTTCGGCGTGCTGCGGCGGGTGGCGCTGCCGCTGATGCTGCCGGGCATCGTCAGCACCGGCATCATCTGCCTGATCCTCAGCTACAACGAGTTCCTGCTCGGCGCCTTCCTCAACAAGCCCGACGCCGCCAAGACGCTGCCGACCGGGCTCGCGCTCTACCAGGGCGACCGCCAACTGCGCTACGGCCAGATGGCCGTGGCCTCGCTGGCCGGCATCGCCCCGGTCTACGTGCTGGCCACCTTCTTCCAGCGCTGGCTGATCCGCGGGCTGACCAGCGGCGGGGTGAAGTGAGCCGCCGCCCGCCGCCGCTCAGCCGCCCATGTCGTAGAAGAACTCCTCGCGCACGATCTTGCCGTCCTTGACGGTGTAGAGGCCGACCTCGTCCATCCGGAAGCGCTGGCCGGACGGCTTGTTGGTGACGTCGTAGCGGAAGCCGACGACGAAGCGGTCGCCGTTCGGCCACGGCCCGGTGATCTCCGCCGCATGGATCTCGTGGTTGTCGACCCACCACTTGCCCTTGGCCTTCACCGCCGACCGGCCCTTCATCTCGCGGTCCATGCCGGGCATCGACGCCGCCTCGACGCTGACCATGTCGTCGGCGAACAGGGTGTCCAGCGCCTCCTCGTTCCTGCCTTCACGGCACAGGTCCACCATCTTGCGCGCTATATCCATCGTGCTCATGCCGGCCTCCCTTCATTTGCACGCGCTGGCCGGGCCGCTGCCGCGCCGCATGGGGCGACCGGCCCGAGCCGCGCCGGGCAGGCGCACGATTGCGGGCTGCCGGCACACGGTCAAATCAGGACGGCGTGA